>RFSE01000331.1 GCA_009924135.1 Pseudomonadota bacterium
GATTTCGATCGCGATGGCGCCGAACGTGCCATCAAAGATCGCGGTGGCAAAAGTCCGGGCGGGTTTCTTTCCGTTGTTGTTTTTCATGGTCCAGTCTCCAGCAGGCGGGGAGTGTCCCCGGAGTTGTCATAAACCGCCCACGTGTCGGCCAGCGGGCGATAAGCGGTGTTAAAATTGTTCCAGCCGCGAGTAAAACGCCGCAGCACGTCAGCGCGCGGAACATTGTGCCCACCCTGCTTTACGCGTGCGGCGATGCGGCGAAAGGCCAGGCGAGGCGAGGGCAGGCGGAGAAAGACGATTTCAATGCGGTAGCCAGCGGCTTTCCAACTCTGGAGCCGGCCCAGATAAACCAGTCCGCTCAATGTGGTCTCAAAGGCAAAGTCCGCCCGGGCCTTGGCGAGCCGGTCCAGCTCGGTCAGGAACAAGCGACCAGCGGCCAGTGTCGCCAGTTCCGGCCGCAATGGAGAAAGTCCACCCGCGATGAGGTCAGCGTTGACGAAATGAACAATGGCCGTGTCCTTGGGGAGAAATTCACGGGCAAAGGTGGTCTTGCCAGCTCCATTGGGTCCAGCAATCACAATGCAGCGCGGGGGCGTGTCCAACGTGGGCTTCATGCAGTGCGGAATGCAGTCGTTTGAGCGACCCGACACCTTGTGCATCGTAGGGGTTCGTTTAGGAGGATTCGCTGCACAAGTATCTCGTAGCGGAAAGCGATGGAATGAGCAAGCATCGGCCCTCGCAAAAGGTGCCCCTATCCGCTGTGGGCCTCGGTGGATTGCTGCTCCAACAAACCACGCAGATAGCCCAACAGTGAGTCCAGCACGATCAACCGCACCGCCTTCACCTGGCCTCTGTTCCTCAACGACAGTGAGCGGACAGGTGGTTTGAAGCTGTTCAACGGGCTGGGGAGGATCAGTTCGTTGAGTTTGCTGCGGGAGAGGCCGGTCCAGCGACAAAGAGTGCCCGGCTTTGGCAAACGAATGAACTCGGGGATGATGGACTGCTGATTGTCGGCTTGAACCGGGGCTGTCGTCGTTGCGTTAAGCTTCATGCCATCAACAGCGAGTTTGACGGCGGGATTCTTACAAAACTCTGGATCGATGGACTGAGTCGACGAGGGGACGTCTCGAATACTCAGCACGCAAATGGCCCAAGGGAGTGTTCGATGGATTACTCGTCGGGGAAGATGTCTGGCATCTTGTCCACGGCCTTGCGTTTGGTCTCCGTGTCGATGTGAGTGTAGTTGCGGCTGATGGCTTCGGATTCGTGACCGATGATGTCCCGGGCCACCACATCGCTTACGCCGGCATTTTTCAAAAGGCTGGTGGCGGTGTGGCGAAGGCTGTGGAACGAGAGCTCATTCTGGACGTGCTTGACGCTGTGTCCCTCCCCGGTCTCTTTGAATTTCCTTTTCTCAGCGAATCCGGCCGCCACCAGCACTTGATAGAACTGTTTGGAAAGCCGTCCGTTGTTAGGACTCTCCTCGTAACAAGCGCAGATTCGTGGAAAGACGGGGTTATCTGGCTTCCCTTTCATTTTCATCTTCCCGAAGAAGCTGACCAGCGGCTTGGCCATTGGAATGCCCATGTCCCGCTCCGTTTTGCCCGTCCTGAGCCGAATCTCCTTGGTATCCAGATCCACGTTGGACCATTTCATTTGGGCGATGTCACCCAACCGCAGGCCGGTGTAAATCCCCACGAGAATCATCCCGCGCCACTCGTCATCGGCTACGGCCAGCACTTGCTTCAACTCTTCCAAGGTGAAGGCGCGGCGCTTGGAAGACCTCTTGTTCTTGAGCAAGGGCACCCGCTCGGCTTGGTTGGCGTCAATCAGGCCATCGCGCCTCGCCTGATTCAGAGCAGCACGCAGAATCTTCAGGCTGACGTTCACGGTGTTGGCGGTAACCCGCTTCGCTAGCTGGTCGCGGAAGGTGGTGATCTCCCGGTGGGTGATGCGCGACAGGTCGAAGGCGCTCTTGCTGCCCAAGAAATCGAGGAACTGTTCGATGGCGATCCCGTAACGGATGTGCGTCTTTTCCCCCGCCTCAAGCTCCTTGCGCTTCAGCCAGGACCGGCAGAAGTCTTCCGTGGTCGAACTGGGTAGTTGATCCTTGTTGGCGATGGTGAAGATGTCTGCGATGACCGTTCGTGCCTGACTCTCGATGAACCGACCATGTCTGGCTTCGCGTGCGGCATCGTCGTATTTGTCCGCAATTCGCTGGGCCAGCCGCTTGGCATCTCTCGCGTTCAGCAGCAGCTGGGTTTCCGCAGCGGCTGGGAATTCGACCTCCGCCCCCAGTAACTCGCCGAGGAAGGTTTGCAATGGTTTGAGGTCTTCACGCTGGACTCCGTTGACGCAAACCTTCGTGCTGCGCTGCGTCCGCGTCCCATCAGGAAGTGTGAAGCACGCAATCCAGAATGGTGAATTGGGTAATCGGCGAAGTGATGCCATATCTGTTGCTACACTGGTTACAACAATCAGGGCTGTCAACCGTGTTCAACAGTGTGAAATTGTCCATAAAAACCGCACAATGACTGAGAAGACTTGAATCGTTGGTTCAAATCGGAGATTCGACCAGTGTATACCAGTAATTGGTATAAAACTCCTGCATTCGGGCTGAAAATTCAGGCTCTGCGCCTGTCCCGCCTCTGCGGTGCCTTTCGTTTGAACCCTCCTCAACTGGCTTGCCTCTCCCGTTCGTTCCCCCAAAACTCGGCCCGAATGGCTGAGGCGAACACACGTCCGGGTGCGTTTCCTGACACGCACTGGACCGCCATCCACCGGCTCACTGCGGCGGAGGAGGCGGTGCGCGCCGCCGCGTTGGCGGACTTGTGCCAGACTTATTGGCGTCCGCTCTACGCGTTGGCGCGGGGACGCGGCCATGCGCCGGCGGACGCGGAGGATTTGACCCAGACGTTTCTCGCGGAGATCTGCGCTCGTGGGGGACTGGGCGATGTCTCACAGGAAAAGGGCCGGTTGCGTTCGTTCATCAAGGCCGCCTTTCGTTACCACCTTGCCGATGCGGCGAAGCAGGCGCAGGCGCAGCGCCGGGGTGGACAAAGCGAGCAGTTCAGCCTGGATTTCGCCTCGGCCGAGCGGCAGTTCCAACGCGCCTTCGCCGTCGAGCCGGATCAGGAGGCGCTGTTCGATCGGCAATGGGCGCTCGCCGTCCTGCAACGCACCCTCGCCGCCTGCCGCACCGGGTTCGAGCAACGCGGCAAGGCCGCTGAGTTCGACCTGCTGAAAGTATTTCTCACCCCCACGGCGGACGCGCCGGGCTACGCCGAGATCGGGGCCCGGCTGGGCCGTTCCGAGAACACCATCGCGGCGGCGGTTAAACGTTTGCGCAGTGACTTCCGCACCGAGCTGCGGCGTGCCGTGGCCGACACCGTGGCCAACCCCACCGAGGTGGACGACGAGTTACGCCACCTGGTGCGTCTTTTGTAGCTGATGCTTCGGACTTTCGCGGATCGGGGGCGATCAGGTGCAGAAGCGAGTCGAGGGCGAGGTCGGCCCTGGTGGCGGCAGGCATCTTGCCTGCCGTAGAGCCGTGGCTTCCAGCCCGGCGGAACCAGGCGTCCGACCGCCCGATCACTCGCAACACCCTCCGAGCCCTCGAACTTCTCACGCCTATCCGGGCGGCAAGATGCCCGCCACCACGGCCCACAGAGCGCCTTCAATCAATGCGAACGCCGAAGTCCAAAGAGCTGATTCGCGAGTGGTGCAGACGTTGGGCTTCGCGTGGCGCCATTCGTTGGCCCTAGTTGTGCCGTAACCATTGCAGAGCCGATCGCTGGTTCGCCATTCGGGGCATCATTTGGGTCGGTAATTCCTCTTTCCTTACCGTTTACAAAAACTCTGTTGTCCTCCGGCCTTCACTGGCAAAATCCCGCCTCAAGACATCAACTTAGAAAAAGCAGTTGGAAAGTTGCCAGCAGCGGCAAGTAGCTGGTGGAGTGGGGGATGCCCATGCAAATTGCCCCGGTCACCCCTCACCCG
>RFSE01000332.1 GCA_009924135.1 Pseudomonadota bacterium
GCCAGCACCGCCGAACTGCTGCTGGAACCCCGCGATGCCCTGCCCGACGATGACCAGTACTGGCTCAACCTTGACGCGCGACCGAGCGTCCGTGTGCTGCTGGTGGAACCGGAAACCACGCAGATTGAGGCCTTGCAGCCGGGCTACCATCTGCGCGTTGCGCTCGGCGTCATCGGCCAGGGCGAAGGCGGCGCGGTGCAGGTAAACCGGCGACGTCCCGAGGCCGTCGCGCCCGCCGATTTCGCCAACGCCGATCTGGTGGTGCTGGCGAATGTCGGCCAGTTGAACGACGAGCGATTGCAGGCACTGGAAAGCCGCATCAAGTCAGGCGCGGGGCTGCTCGTGTTTCTGGGACCGGCGTTGCAGCCGGTCTTTTACAACTCCAAATTGCACAATCCACTCCGGCCCACCGAATGCCTCCTTCCCCGTCCCCTGCGGCAACCCGCAAACGCCGCCACAGCACGGGGCGAACTCGCGCGGCTCACCCGCATCGAATGGTCGCACCCGCTGCTCGCACCGCTGTTCGATCCGGCCTTCGGTGACTTCGCGCAAGTGAAGGCCAAAACCTATTACCTCTTCGGCGAAGCGCCCAAAGATGATGCCAGCCAGGTGCTCGCCTGGTTCGAAGACACTGTCCCAGCGCTCATCGAACACACCTACGGGGCGGGCCGCGTGCTGGTGTTTAACACCACCGCCAATGACGAATGGAGCGATCTCCCGCGCCGCAACAGTTTCATCCCGCTGCTGGACCAGGCGCTCAATCGTCTGGCTGGCAGCCGGCTCAGCCAGAATTTCCATACGGGTGAAATGGTAGCCATTGCGGTGCCCGGCGTCGGCAAGAACGCCACCGCGACCATCACCACGCCGGGCGGCCGCAGCGTGACACCGGTCATCCAGCGGTTCGACGCGCAGACCATGGTGCGGCTGGATTCGGCAGACGAGGCGGGGGTTTACTCGCTAACGGCGCGGGGCGAGGCCGGCGTCGCAGATCTCAAGTTCGTCGTCCATGTCGGTCGCGGGGACAGTGTGGTCGCGAAAACCGATGCGGCGACGCTGCGCACGTGGTGGAGCAAGGCGGACTTTGAGCTCGTCCACCCCGATCCGGCTGACCAACCGGAGCAGACCGTGGCCACAGGCCGCGTGCTGCTCTGGCCGTGGCTGTTCGGGCTGGCCGCACTGACCCTCCTGGCGGAGATGTATTTTGTGCACCGGCTCTGCCCGGTGATGAATCCGGCAGTGGCAGGCTCCACCGTGGCACAGCACGGCATGATCGCTCCGGCGGCAAAGGTGGAGGTGGTACCGTGACCATCAGTTGGATGCCCGTGTTTCCCGGGTGGGCCGTGGGACTCGTCACCCTCGCCCTGCTGGGACTGCTGGCGCACGGCACGCGGGTGCTGGTGCAGAAGCGGCTGCCGACGCGTTGGATTGCAATGCTGGGCGTCCTCCGCCTCGTGATCATCCTCGTGTTCGCGGCCTGCCTGCTGCAGCCGATCGTTTCCTTCCGGCGGACCGTACCGGAGGGTCCGCCGGTCTTCGTGATGTTCGACGCCTCACAAAGCATGGGCCTTAAGGATTCCGCCGCTCCTGCCGGACGGCTGGCCGAGACCGTTCAGTGGTTGGAGAAGAGCGGCCTGCACAGCAAGCTCGCCGCGCGGCCCAACGTGTATTGGTTCGCCTTCGACGGCCATGCCCGCCCCTTGGCCCCCTCCACGGTGGCCGCCTTGACGGCCAATGGCACCACCACCCGCTACGCCGAGAGTCTCGCCGATGCCTGGGAGCACTATCGCCAGCAGCGTAGCGCAGACGCGCCACTGGTACCCGGTGGGCGCGTGCTGCTGGTGAGCGATGGTCATGACTTCGGCAGCCGCGAAGTGCAGGAAGTCGCCCGTCAGCTTGGGCTGACCGTGGATACCCTTGCCCCTGCTACCGCAGCCGCCGGAGCTGAGGTCGCGCAATTGACCATCGCACAAGTGCAGGCACCGCGGCGTGTGTTGCTCGGAGCCGAGTCCCGCTTCACCGTCTCCCTGCGCCAGGAAGGCCTGGCCGGAAAAACCCGCACCCTCCAACTCCGCGAAGGCGACCGCTTAGTTGCCGCTCAACCGTTCACTTTCAACAACTGGCAGCGCGAGCGGCGGGTGAACATGACTTTCCGGCCGGAGGAAGCAGGCTTGAAAGAATACTCGCTCACCGTCGAAGGGGCGCCGGCGAGCCTTGCCGAAGCGGCGCGGAAATTCAGCGTGCAGGTGGTTGGCACGCGCAACGAAGTGCTCTTCATCGAGGACAGCTGGCGCTGGGAGTTCAAGTTTTTGCGCCGCGTCTTCGAAGACGATCCAACCTTCACTCTCACGGCGTTTTTGTCGCGCGGCGAACATGCCTTTGTGCAACTCGCGGAGCCGGATCGCCGCACGCAGGTGACCGGCTTCCCGCAGACCCGGGGCGAGCTGGCCGGATTTGACACCCTCGTGCTCGGCAGTGCGGACCCACGCCACTGGCCGCACGGCTTTGCCCGGGCCCTGCATGAACTGGTGGCCGAAGAAGGAAAATCCCTCGTGATCATCGGCGGGCCGAACCTGATCCACCTGCTGGCGCAGCCGGCGCTGGCCGGCTTGCTGCCCGTGGAATTGTCGCCCGAGTCCGCCAATCCCATGCCCGGTCCCGTGGGCGTGCGGGTGACAACCGAAGGCCTGGCCTCGGCCTTTTTCACGACGCCGACCGGACAGCCGGCGGATTTCTGGGCCAAGTTGCCGCCGATGGACGCGATTTACGCACCACTCCGGAAGAAGCCGGCGGCCACCGCGCTGCTGGAAGCCGCCGAACTGGCGAACCCTTACGGCAAGCTGATCCTGATGGCGGAGCATACCGTGGGCCGTGGTCGCGTTCTGTATGTTGGCACGGATACGCTGTGGAAATGGCACATGTTTGCCACCACCGCCGAAGGACCGACGCCGTATCAGGTCTTCTGGCAGCAGGCGTTGCGCGCGCTGGCCCCCGTCCGTCAGAGCACTGGCAACGTAAACCTGACACTTGAGCCCGACCACAGCCGTTACGAGCCCGGTCAAACCGTGCGGTTACGTGCCGAGGTCCAATCCCAGCAGCCGCTGCCCAAAGCGCGCTTGCAGGCCCAGGTTTCCCTTCCCGATGGCAAGCAGCTCCCCCTCGACTTCGCGCCTGATCCCACCGTGACCGGCAGTTATACCGCCCAGTTCGACGTCACTTTGCCGGGCCAATACAAGGTCGCTGCCACCGTGATCGCGGACGACAAGAATGCCGCCGACACGCTGCTGGCCTTCGACGTCGAGGCCAGCAATGCGGAGCTGGCCAATGCGCAGATCGACGATGCCAACCTCGCGCGCATCGCGCACGATACCGGCGGCCAGCACCTCAACCGCACCGACCCCGCCACCTGGCACGCCCTGGAAAAGATGGAAAAAGTCCCGGTGACCAAGGTGGAAACCGTGGACCTGTGGAACGCGTTCGCCTTGCTGCTGCTGCTCAGCGCGCTCCTTGGCGTAGACTGGCTGCTCCGGCTGCTGCGCGGCTTCGCGTGAGCACCTTTACCTGCGTGCACGACAATGCCGACGCCGCGCAAAAAGCCCGGCTCACGGCCTGTCAGGCCCGGCAATCCGCCGACACCGGGGCCACGCAGATGCAGGCGCTCCTGGCCAGTATGAAGGCAATCACGGATGCCAGTAAGGAGATCACGGAAATCCTCAAGAACATCGACGAAATCGCCTTCCAGACAAACATCCTCGCGGCCCCTTTGCGAACTGTACATGCTGTTTCATTCAATGTTCACGCAGAATGCTACTTCAGAATAACGCTTGATTGTCCCGTTGCCATACAGGGGCTTGATTTACGGGGTCTCGACCAGCTTGTAAAGCCGCACACCAGCGGATTTGGCCGCCGGATCCACGATCTTGAGCGCCCCGTTCTGTAAGCGGCGGTCGAAAAGTGCGGCGGGTGGCGCTCGAAAAGTGAGACACCTTCCGG
>RFSE01000333.1 GCA_009924135.1 Pseudomonadota bacterium
GACGAACAGCAGGAGCAGCTTGGCCCAGGCGAGCCATCCCAGTGCTTCCAGCAACAGTGCCCGCCCCGCCCAGTCGTACCGAAGGAACTTGGCCAGCCGGGACATTGCGTCAATTTAACAGCAGCAAGTCCGCATCAGCGAGCTGCTGAAGAAAGGCGAGCGTGTGCGCCTCGCACTGGGCCCGTTCCACGGCGTATTCCTTGAGTAATTCATCCACGACGGCGGCGACCGTACGCGGCTGCTCAACCAGTTGCCAGATGCGGCTGGCGACGGGGTCCAGGCTGTAATAGGCCCCGTTGGTGATGCTCAGGAGTGCGGTGTGGTCCTCAATCTTAGTGCCCACCAAATCAGGCGATTGGGCAATGACGGACTGGAGGGTTACAACAATCTTGGTCATGAAATTATTATTTGGGCAGGGAGCCATCGGCGTTCAAGTAACCAAAGCGCCGCATGACTTCACCGTGTGCGCTGACTATGGCCGCAACCTGCTCATCCGACAAGACTTCCCGCCAGCCCCCGGCTTTGCCTTGCCTGAAAAACGGCCGCCGCTCAGCCGACTCGCGAAAGCCCCGGGCCTGCTCCTGAGCCCGGAGGTTTTCGAACTTGGCGTGAGCCAAAGCCCGGGCGACCCGGTCCGGCTCGCTGGGCAGCCCGGCAAACTGGCAGGCCGCGCGAAAGACCTCCTGCGGCCGTGCCAGCATGTCTTCGTAGCGGAGCGCCATGACCGGCAACCCCGGCTCGTCCAGCCAACTGCGGACATGCCAGCTCCAGTCGCCCGTGGGTTGCGGTAATTGGGGAGCCAGGGCGTCCCGGCCGGCCGCCATCATGGCATCGCTGCAATTCATGCGTGCAATGGTGTTGTCAATGTCCTTACCATTATGGTGACTGAATGAGAGCACCACATCGAGCGGGTTACGGAGGAAATAGAGCGCGGCGCGCGTGGCGGTGCGGGAAAACAACGGCGTCCCCGTGAGCTGGCGCCGGAAGGATTCGTGAACTTTGAAGAGGACATTCTTCTCCAGGGCGAGCTCCTCCTGCACGTCAAGGCGCGCTTGAAAGATTTCCTCCTGAGTCAGATCGGAGGACTCCCAGCCAAGGGCACGGTCGTAGTTGGGCCGGCAGCCAAAGTTCTCAACCCCAACGGCATTGATGTCCACGGGCTCCGGTTGATCCGCCAGCAGGTTGGCCAGGAAGATCCGGAACCAAGTATTGCCGGATTTCGGATAACTCGCCAGCCAGACAATGCCTTTCATGACGTGAAATCGCCGGCGATCACCTCCGCCAGCTGGTCGAGGCGAAACCGGCCGTCATCGGGACGGCTCACGCGTGTGGCGGGCGTGGTGGCGGCAAGCCGGCTCAACATTTGGAAGTGCGCCTGCGCGCGTCCCAGGCCCGGCACATACTGAGCCCGATAAGTGTGCGTGAGCAGGTAGCGCAATTTTTGCGGCACACTCAGAGCCTCGGTGGTCACCCCATCAAGGTCATTACGCGCTTCCACCACATACAGGCGGGCGATCGGCAGGGGCTCGGTCTGAAAACCATCCGGGAACGCGAGGAGAAATTTCTCCATCTTCGTCCGGAAACGTCGCAAGCCGGTGGTGGCATGACCCAGTTCAGCCACCGAGTCCGGCCAGAGCTTGAACTGGGGGTAGCCCGGGGCCACCTGTGGACGCCCAGTGGCATCGAACGACACCACGGCGACGTCGTCGGCCAGTATCTTGAACCCGCGTTGGCGAAAGTGAGCGGCGAGCGTGGATTTGCCCCGACCGGAATGCGCCATGAACACCACGGCTCCTTGCGGCGTGGCGATGGCACTGGCGTGGAGCGGCAACAGCCCCCGTTGATGCAGCAGCGCGCCCATCGGTGAACAGAGGAGCAGTTCTCGCAAGTCGTTGTCCTCCGCGCCGGGCATGGGTTGGATGATGATCTCATTCCCATCCCGAACGAGGTAACGCGCCACGGTATCAATCCACACGAGCAGTTTGCCCGGTGCGGCCCGGAACCGGGCACCCTTGGTTTTGAACTCAGGCAGTTCAGCCGGCACTTCCCCAAGTCGGAAAACCGCATCCACCGGCACGTCAAGCGGGGCGGGCGGGAGTTCTGGGAATGGAATCCACGCCGCGACGGTCAGACCATAAACGCGGTAACGGTGCGGCGGAAGATTTTCAAGTAATGAGCCCACGAGCAAACTGGCTCCTTACAGCGGATTCAATCACGGAACAAGCGTGAAATCACCCGCGCACCGGGGCACGCAGCGTAATTGACTGCGCGCCCACAGGGCGCCCGCCTCAGCCTTGTTTTACAAATATTCGCGGGCTGTCGTGCTGGTCGGCCACCTTGCGGTTGTCCGGGCCGTAGAGGGGGTGTCGGCGCAAGAGCCGGTTTTTGGGGAAATCCAGCGGCGTGTAGCGGGCGGCACAGGCGGTGTCAGTGAACCGGAAATCCGCATACTCGATGATGAATAGGCCGCCGGGCTTGAGCTTGGCGTCCAGCAGGAGGATGTTCTCCTCGAACTGCGCAAAGGTGTGGCCCACGGCCACGGAATTGTCGGCGTTCGAGCGGTTGTCTGAATGCTGGAAGACGGCGAGGCAGAAGATGGCGTCGAAGCCCTGCTCGCGCTCGTACTCGGCCGAGCGGCGGTGGTGGAAAGTGTGCCGGTGTTGGATGTCCTTGCGCCGGCATTCGGCCAGGCACCAGTCGTTGATGTCCACGCCCACGATGTCCGCCTGCGGCATGTACTGGGCCAGCGTAAAAACCTCTTCACCACTGGAGCAACCAAAGGAAAGCAGCTTCGGCCGCGCCAGCCCGGCACAGTGGCGGGTGCACTCGGCGAAGAGCACCGGATAACGATTGGCCTCCGTGTAAGTCGGACGCTGATGATAGTGACCACGGTGCTTCCACGCCCCGACCGTTTCCGAACGGAACCGGGCATCCGCTACCAGACGGCAACCGAACAACCCCCAGTGGCACACGCGATAAACCAGCCGGGCGGGGGCGAATCGTGAATTCGCCCAGCTTTTAATCGTTGCTTTGAGAGGCATCGCCATCAGTTGGCCAAAAAGGGAACCTGCATGGTCAGGCATCAATCTTTCCTCCCCATGAACCGGCGGTCAAGGAGCGCGGACGCCCACGTCCGCAGCAGCTCGCCGAGGTTGTACTGCAGGCGTCCGCGCCTGCGAGTTCGAGCGGCGTCTCCCCGTGTGCATGAACTCGGGGCGGGACGCCCAGGTAACTCGCAGGCGTGGACGCCTGCGGCACCTGGCCCGGGGTTCGCCCGTTGCCGAACGAACCAGTTGTTTCCTTTTCCCGTTCAGGTTTCCCGCAGCTCCATCCACATCGCCGCGCGAAAGGTCTGGCCCGGCGCGAGCGTGATCATCCCGCCGGGCTGGCCGCGGTTGAAGGAATTCGGCAGGGCCGTCCACGGTTCGAGGCAGTAGAATGGCGCGTCCGTGGTGCGCGACCAGAGGGCGCAGAAACGGTGCTGCGGGGCGCCTTCCCAATTCAGGATGATTTCCAATTCGCTCGCCGGGTCCACGAGGGTGAGTTCGGGTTCGGAAAACGCCCCGAGGAACAACGTGTGCGCCACGTCTTCAGCGACGCTGAGTTCGGACGCGGCTTGGGGCGTGGCGGTGAACTGCTCAAACCGTGCGTCCGGGGTGAGGCGCTGGCACGCGGGGATTTTCACGAAGCATTTGCTCCGCTCGCCGCCCGACGTGAGCGGCACTTGGAAATACGGATGAATCCCCGTGCTGAACGGCATCGGCTCCGTGCTGCGGTTCTCCACCGTCTGCTCGAAGTGCAGGCGCCCACCATCCAGCCGGTAGGTCACGCGATGCACAAACGCGAACGGATACCCCGCGCGCGTCGCCTCGCTGTCCGCCAGCTCCATTGTCATGGCCGACTCGCTCCGCGCCACCACGCTCCAGGCCGAGCGCCGTGCAAAGCCATGCTGCCCCAGCGCAAACTCGCGCCCC
>RFSE01000334.1 GCA_009924135.1 Pseudomonadota bacterium
AAGGTCCAAGGTCCAAAGTCCAAAGCCGCCGTGACTGCCGAACCACCATCTCCAGCCGTTCGCCCCACCGCGTCTTGGACTGCGGCGGGAAGCGCAGCGCCACGCCGCTTTCCCATCCCGCGGAGCGGCGTGGGTCTAAGTCGTCCGACAGCACCCAACGTCCGCTCCGCAGGACGCCAAAGCGCTGTCGCCGCTGCGCTCTACCAGCGCAGTCCAAGACGCGGTGGGGCGAACGGCTGGAGATGGTGGTTCGGCAGTCACGGCGGCTTTGGACTTTGGACCTTGGACCTTGGACTCTTCCACCACAGGAAGCCACACGCCGCCAAGCCCGCTAGCGAAATCCCGACACCGAGACGGAACTTTTCGTCCACATACGAGAGGCGGACGGTGTGCTTGCCGGCCGGGACTTCGAGGGCTTGGAAGGCGTAGTTCGCGCGCCAGAGTTTTACGGGCTGGTCATCCACGAAGGCGTGCCACGGGTGGTAGAAGGACTGCGCCACGGTCACAAGCGTTGGGGCGTCGGTCCCCACGTCGGCGAGGATTTCGTGGGCGGCGAAGCGGCGGGTGGTGACGCGGGCGTTGGCGGCATTGGTGGGGACAGAGCCTTGGGCCTCGGTTGGCAGGAAGACTTCACGGCGTGGGTCGAAGTCCGTTGCGAAGAGGTGTTGCAGTGTGTCAACCGCCGGCTTGAATTGTGTGACGGCTCCCGCGAAGAGCATCGGCTGGCCTGTCGAGCGAGGGGACCAGACCGTGTTCGAGGACAGAGCTGTGGCAACCTTGACGCCCAGAAAGTCGAGCAACCCGTTTGCTGCGGGCGCGTTGGTAGCGTGAGTTGGGTACATGTGGCGTTGCAACTCGTCTTGCTCCTTGATGCGCAAATTGGAGGAACCGTTCACTTTTGAAAGTCCATCAAGCAAGTTCAGATGGGACCAGCCGGCGTGGCGCTTTCCGCCGAAGTCGAGCAGCCAGAGGTTGTGAGGTTCCGCCGGGAGGCCGGGAGGGAGGTTCTCTGGGTTCGCGTGACGGCCGAAGAGGAGCAACTCCTCATCGGCAGGGGAAATCATGACGCGGGCCGAGCCCAACGGAGGCCGTTCGGTCTTCCAACCGGCGGCAAAATCGCGGGCCACCAAGGCGGTAGGAATACGCGGCACCTGGTTCGGCTGATGCGTGAGCGGGTCAGCGGTGAGCAGGATCAGGAGCGCGGCGGCGGCGAGCAGGCGTTCCCGCTGCGCGCGTGCACCGAGTCCCGCCACGACTGCGATGGCTCCGAGTGCCGCCGCCAGCCAGAGGAAGCGTGCGAGGGCATTCATCTTCGTCTCCGGCCAGTGGTCGTATGGCAGCGGGTGCTGTTGGCCGATCCATATGATCAACGCCGCGCCCACCGTGAGCGCGAGGCCGATGGGGAGGAGCGCTAAACTCCGGCTCGGCCCGTCACTGGTAGCAGCCGACGTGAGGAGGCTCTGTTCAGATTCCGCATTCCGCATTCCGCATTCTGCACTCTCAGATGGAGCCTCCTCACGTCGGCTGCTACCGGAAGCGAGCCATGCAACGCCAAACGCCGCGAGCATCGGCACGGTGAAGGCGGCGAGCAGGACGAACTTCACCGGGAACCGCGCGATGCCGCCGCCGGGAAGGAAGTTTTTCAGTGCGGTGTAGAGGAAGCCCGCGTCACCGAGGGCCATGAGGAGAGCAAAGAGTGTTGCCCCGGCGAGCAACCAGACCCGGCGTTCGCGGGCCTTCCACACAGCCAGCAGCGCCAGCGCGAGCGGGGCGAGGCCGAGGTAGTAGCTGGACAGGAATTCCTGGCCCACCTGCAACCAGAAGCCCTGCGGTGTCTGGCCGTAGCGGAAGAGCGGCACGAGCAGGTTCGCCCAGCCCCACGGCGGCATCGGCCAGCGGGCGTCCCGGTAGGACGCATCGCGCTGCGAGTGGGCGAGGAGGTCGAAGAAGGGGAGAAGTTGGGCGGCGGAGAGGGCGGCAATGAGGGCGACAATGGCGGCGAAGCGGAGCAGGAATTGAAAGTGAAAAATGAAAAGTGAAAAATTGGGACCAGGGATAACGGGCGCGTTGGAGCTGCCGCCGTCGGCATTTTTCACTTTGCATTTTTCACTTTGCATTTCCCCCAACAGAATTACGCCTAGCAGCCCCCACGTAAGAATGACCAGCTCGGGCACGCCCGTGAGCATCTGCATCGTGCCGGCCAACGCGGCGAGGACGAGTTTGCGGCTGCCTTCGCGCCAGGCCTGCTCGGTGAGCAGGACAATCCACGGCATCCAGCCCAGGGCGACGCAGTAATTCGGCCAGGTGAGGCACGCGAGGGACGCGCCGTTAAAGGCAAAGACCGTACCGGCGACGGCGGCGGCAAAGCGGTTGCCCGTCCAGCGCTCCGCCAAGGCCCGCGCGCCGAGGCCGCCGAACCAGAGGTGCAGCAGGCAGAATACGCCCAACGCCCACGGCATCGGGAACACTACGTAGAAGAGTGCGCCGGGGTAGAGGCACATGGTGCCCCATTGTGCGAGGAAGGGAGCGCCGCAATTCGAGAGCGGGTTCCACAGCGGCAGCTCGCCGGCGCGGATGCTCTCGCGAAAGTAGTGTGCCGCCGGGTAAGCCATCACGCCGTAATCCGAGCGGAAGAACGTCTCCGTACCCATCCAGATGCCGGGGAACGCCACGACGAACGCGAGCAGGAGGAAGACCGCGAAACGACGCGGGGTGAAGCAGGCGGGCAGTTGCGAATTGCGAATTGCGAATTGCGAATCGATGTTGTGGGCGGGGTCGGGCAAAGGGAGCGATTAGTGATTAGTGATTAGTTGCGGGGAGCGGCGGGAGCGCCAGAGGAGGATGACGCATACGATCAGGCCAAGACCGGACAGTGCGACGCCGAGTTGGAAACGGCGGTCCACATACTCCAGCCGCACGATACTGCGGCCGGCGGGGACGGCCACGGCTTGGAAGGCGTGGTTCGCGTGTAGGATCGTGGCAGTCTGGCCGTTCACGGTGGCTCGCCACGGATGATAGAACGCCTGGGCGATGACGACCAGCGTGGGCGCGGGTGATTCCACCTCGCATTCAATGCGCTGTGCGGTCCAGTTGGTGGACAGAATGCGGGCGGCGGTGGCATTGGTGGCGGGCACCTGGGCCTGGTCCCATGGATGGATGAACACCGTAGCGGCGGGGTTCCAGTTCGTGGAGGCCAGCGCGGGCAAGGTGATCTCGGCGGCGGCGAACTCAGGCCGTTGCCCCACCGTGATGAGCGGGAGTGCGGTGCTGCGATGCTGCCACTTGAAGATGTTCGTCGGTGAGCTGACGTGCGCGATGCCGAGGAAGTCGGCGAGCGGGCCGGGCAACGAATTGGTGGGGCCGCCCAGAAACATCCGGGCCTCGACCTCCTGCTGGGTGCGCAGGTAAAGGCTGAAGATGCCGTCGGTCTTGGCGAGGTCTTCGAGGAGGTTGAGGTTGTCGTAGAGGCCCACGCGCTGGAGCAGGAGCGTGTCGGCGAGACTGGGCAGCAGCTTGCTCTTGAACTCCATCAGCGCCTGCCAGGTGAGGGACGCGCGGGCCGCGCCGTTACGCGGGGCGGGGTTAAGGGCCTGGAGGTCCGGCTGGCCGGGTTGCAGATAGCCGGGCCGCACGCGGGGCGTGAGGTTCGGCAGGTGCAGGCGGAGGTCCGCGTAGATGAGCCCCAGCACGGCGAGCGACCATAACCCGGCCCGCCAGCCGGTTGCGGTGCGGCGGTTTAGCACGGCGGCGGCGGTGAAGACGAGGAACAACCCGCTGGCCAGCGCGCTGAAGAGCAACAGGAGTTGTCCGGGCAATCCCTCGCCGGGCAGCGGGTTTAACCAGCCGAGGATGGCGATGAGCACGACGACCGACAGGAGTACGGCGGTGATGGCACGGAGCCGGTGTCGGGCCATGCGGGAGCGGACTTC
>RFSE01000335.1 GCA_009924135.1 Pseudomonadota bacterium
GTGTGACACCCGGCCTTCCGAGTGGTTCGGCGGTGTAGCTGCTGAAGGCCGCGCGATGGCAACCTACTTTTCCGCCTTCTTGCGGAAGATGATGAGGTGCTGGATGGGCAGGGTGCGGACGGTCTCGACGTATTCCAACGGCTGGGCGGTCATTTCCTTCTTCACCTGGGCCTCGGTCATCTTGTGCAAGGGCTTGATCGGGACATCGGGGTCTTCACCGCGGAACTCGACGAAGACCACGCGGCCGCCGGGCTTCAGTTGCTTGCAGATCGCGTCCATCATTTCCCACGGGTGGTCGAACTCGTGATAGACATCCACCATGATGACGAGGTCCACCAGCTTGGGGAGCTTGGGGTCGGTGGTCGTGCCGAGCACGCCGACCACATTCGTGACGCCGCGTTCCTTCATTTTCTTGGCAAGCATCTCCAGCATCTCGGGCTGGATTTCGACCCCGTAGATGATGCCCTTGGGGCCGACTTCCTTGGCCATGCGCCAACTGTAATAGCCGGTGCCACAGCCCAGATCGGCGACGACGTCCCCGGGCTTGAGCCCGAGCGCCTTCATGGCGAGGTCCGGGCGTTCTTCCTCCTCGCGCTCGGGTCGTTCTAGCCAGGACGCCCCGAGGTGCGTCATGTAGTGGGCGATCTCGCGGCCGAAGTAGTACTTGCCGATGCCATCCAGCGTCCGCCGGCCGGTTTGGTAACGGGAGGACGCCGGTTCCTTCTCCTGCGCCAAGCCGGTGACCGTGGGCCAGGTGGCGCACAGGGTGAGCAGCAGCGTGACGAGGCTGATAAGGCGAAAGTGGCTTTGCATGACGAACCTTCCGAATGCGCCGGGCGCTTGGCAAGGCCAATTGCTACCTACCTAGCCCGCAGGCTCTTGCAAGTGTCAAGCCGAAGTGCCATCGGTACGCGAAGCGCCAGCGGAAAACGCCGACAGTTGGATGACACTGGCCAAACCTGTGCCGTGAACTAACGCCCGCGTTCTCCCTCACCCCGGCCCTCTCCCGCCGGGAGAGGGAGAAGCTTCGGCCGCCTTCGTTCAACCGCTGCCCATTGCAACCAAGCCGGGCTACGGGCCTCCCTCTCCCAGCGGGAGAGGGCCGGGGTGAGGGAGAACGGCCACCCAGGTCCGTACGCCGCTCTTTTGATAAAACACTTCCACGGTTGAAAAACACCGGCAAGAAAGTGGGATGCGCCGAGCATCGCGCAACTAAGGCTGCCGGGCGTTTTCCTCGGCCAGTGCCCGGGCGGCGCGGCGTTTCACGGCGTAGCGCTTGACCAATTCATCGGCGGTCACGCCCGCGAGAATGACGGTGCCGATGATGGCGAACTCGATGTTGCTGTGGTTGGTGACGAGGGTGACAACGTTTCGCAGTACGAGGATCAAGGCGGTCCCGATGATGACGCCGACGATCGAACCCTCACCGCCCCGCAGACTGCAACCGCCCAGCACGGCTGCGGCGATAGCGTAGAGTTCGTAGAAGTTGCCGAAGTCCACCGGCTGCGCGGAGTTCACGTCCAGCACGAAGAGCACTCCGCCCAGTCCGGCCAGCGTGGAGCAGATGACATAGGCGAGGATGATCATGCCGCCGGTGTTGATGCCGCTGTAGCGCGCGGCATCCTCGTTGCGGCCCAACGCGAGGAGGTAACGTCCGTAGATGGTGCGGTTAAGAAAGATCGCGGCGATGACGGCCACGATGACCAGCACGACCCACGGTGCGGGAATCTCGAAGCCTTGCACGAATGGGATGCTGATCTTTCCCGTGGCCAGCACGCGCAAGCCCTTGTAGCCATCGCCGAAGCCCACCGTCTGGTCGCCCGTGAAGCCGCGCGTGATGCCGCGATAAAGCATCAGGCCGCACAGGGTCACGATGAAGGGCTGAAGTCTTAATCGCGTGATGAGGAGCCCGTGCGCCAGGCCAATGCCCACCGAAACCACCAGCACCGCGAGCAACGCAGCGGGCAGCGACCACTTTTGTACCGTGAGCAACCATGGCAGCCCGCATCCCACCAGGCAGATGACCGAGCCGATGGACAGGTCAATGCCGCCGGTGACGATGACAAATGTCACGCCGATGCTGATGACACCGAACAACGCCGTGCGGCGGATCAGGTTCTCGACGTTGTAGCCGGAGCGGAAGCTCTCACTGGCCAGCGCGGCGTAAAGACAGACCGCGAGCAGCAAGCCGAAGATGCCGAGGAGTTTTTTCATGCGGGAAAAAGAGGTGAACCACGAAGACACGAAGGACACGAAGAAAAGACAGGGCAGGCAGACGTAAGCGTTCGAAGAAGCCAACGGACGGCACAAGTAACTGCCTTCCTCACGCCCATCTTCTTAGTGTCCTTTGTGCCTTTGTGGTTCAATTCAGTGCTCCTGTCGCCAGATGCATCACGGACTCCTCGCTGAGTTCGTTGCGCTGGAGTTCGCCGGTGAGGCGGCCTTCGTGCATCACCAGGACGCGGTCGCTCATGCCGAGGATTTCCTCCATCTCACTGGAGACAAAGAGGATTGCGACGCCCTTGCGCGCGAGTTCCTCCATGAGCTTGTAGATTTCCTGTTTCGCTCCTACGTCGATGCCGCGCGTCGGTTCGTCGAGGAAGAGCACGCGCGGCTGGATGGCGAGCCACTTGCCGAGCACGACCTTCTGCTGGTTGCCGCCGGAGAGGAACTGCACCACCTGCCGGTCGCTCGGTGTCTTGATGCGCATCGCGCCGATCATCTCGGCGCTGAGTTCAAGTTCGCGGCGCTGGTTGAGAAAGCCGTTCCGCTGGTCGCGCCGCAGGCTGGCGAGGCTGACGTTCTCGCGCACCGGCATCTCCAGCACGACACCTTGCTTCTTGCGGTCCTCGGGCACCAGGGCCAGACCGGCTTCGATGGCTTCCTGCGGTGACGTGGGCGCAACGGATTTGCCGCTGACCTGTATTGTCCCCCCCAACGCGGGCATGACGCCAAAGAGGGAGAGCAGCACCTCGGTCCGTCCGGCCCCGACCAGTCCGGCGAGGCCGACAATCTCACCGGCGCGCACCTGAAAACTGACTTCGTGGCGCGGATACATGGGCGTGCGGAGGCGGTCCACTTTCAGCGCGACCTCGCCCGCCTGGTGCGGTTCGTGCGGGTAAAACTGCAAGAGATCACGGCCCACCATGAGCTTCACCATCGCCGCATGGTTGATTTCCGCGCGCGTCAGACCGCCGCTGTTTTCGCCGTCGCGCAGCACGGTCACGCGGTCAGCCAGCAGCTTCACCTCGCCGAGCCGGTGCGAGATGTAAACGATGCTCACGCCGCGCTGGCGCAGGTCCTGGATGACCTTGAACAGGTTTTCCGCCTCGCGGGCCGACAGGCTGGAGGTTGGTTCGTCCATGATCAAGACGCGGGCCTGCGTGGAAAGCGCCTTGGCAATCTCGACCAACTGCTGCTGGCCAATCGCGAGCGAGCCGACCAGCGTGTCCGGCTGCACGTCCAGTCCGACGGCTTGAAGGAACTGTCCGGCCTCGCGCTGCATCCGGGCGGTGTCGATCAGGCCGAAGCGACGCGGCTCGCGACCGAGGAAGATGTTGGCCGCGACGTCGAGATTATCGGCGAGGTTCAGCTCCTGGTGGATGAGCGCGATGCCGCTGGCGAGGGCATCGTGGACGGAACGCAACGCGACGGGCTGGCCGTCGAGGAGGATTTCGCCGGTGTCGGCGGTCTGCACGCCGGCGAGGATTTTCATTAACGTGCTCTTGCCCGCCCCATTCTCACCGATGACCGCGAGCACCTCGCCGCGCTCGACCGTGAGGCTCACGCCCTTGAGCGCGCGCACGCCCGGGAAGGACTTGGTCAGCGAGCGGGCTTCGAGCAGGAGCATGGGACGGGGAGGAGATAGGAGGTGGGGAATGGGGAATAGGGAAT
>RFSE01000336.1 GCA_009924135.1 Pseudomonadota bacterium
TAGAAAATCAAAAGAAGAACTACCATTTGATATATTAGATTCTGAAAAAGATAATAAATATTCATTATATGCGTTAAAGATAAAACAAAAACAAATGAAATATGGTGAAATATGGCAAATGGTTATTGGTAATTATCATAAATTTATTGATTTAAAAACCGGTCATACGTCTGGTTTAGATATATTATCAACTGAAAGAAAGATAGTAATTGAATTAAAAAATAGATATAATACTGATAATGCTTCTTCAAGAAAAACAAATCTTGATAAATTATATAAATATAAAATTAAAAATGATGTGGCAAAAGGAACATATAATCGTTTTGTAATTGTTGCAACTAATATAGCAGAAGCATTTGCTACAAGAATTCCAGCGCTGTATCAAGATCGAGAACCCCGACGGCGGCGACGACACCCGCAAGGGCGCCGGGCCGCGGGCGGGCGGCGAGCAGGGCGAAAGATTTCATATGGCCGTTGAAAGTCCCCCATTCTTGCCGTCCCCGGCGTCCGGCGTCACGCGGAACTTCAAAGATGACGCAAAGGGGAGTCGATTTTGCCACAAAAAGGCACAAGAGTCGCAAAAAGGGAGAACGGGTGATGGGCGGGAGATGGGGACCTCGGACGGTCACTGACTTCTGCCTATCATTTATTCTCTGCGCCTGTCCCGCCTCGGCGGTGCTCTCAGTGGTAAACACCGCAGAGGCGGGAAAGGCGCAGAGGGTCAGGGAGGGGATTTTGTTCCATAAGGAACTGCTCACCGGTGAGGGCCTTCGAAGATTGGCAGGAAAATTAGGGGCAGGAAGATTAGTTCCCAATTTTCCTGTCCTTAATCTTCCTGCCAAAAAACTTTCGGTGCCAAGAAAAACGTAGCACTTCGTCCCGGCTCTTCCTTCGCCTCCTTCGCGGCCTTCGCGCGACTCTCCACCCCAAAAAAGGGAGACTGCCGGGGGCAAACAGTCCCGCCGGCAGTCTCTTCGTAGAAGAACTAACTGACTATGACACACCAAAGCTAGTTTCAGGCCATCGCCATTTGTGCGAACGGCACATGGACGTGGTTCGAGGGATGGTTGAACTGGAGTATCCGCTGGCACGCTTCGTCCAGGTGATTGACCATGAAGTCGTGGTGGCCGGAGCCGTTCCAGGGTGACTTGATGAGCACGGACGTGCAGCCGGCGACAAACGCGGCGGAGGCGTCCTGCCACTTGTCGCTGATGACAAAGCTCCGATCGAGATCAATGTGCCAGCGAAAGGCGGCCTCGGTGAAGAGGGCGGCACCCGGTTTGCGGCAACTACAACGATCACTTTCATCGTGCGGGCAGAGCAGCACGTCATCCACAGGCAGCAGGCGGCGCAGGTGGTCGTGCATGTAGTCCAGTTCCCGGC
This sequence comes from Pseudomonadota bacterium, assembly GCA_009924135.1. Lineage (GTDB taxonomy): Bacteria > Verrucomicrobiota > Verrucomicrobiia > Limisphaerales > SXTU01 > SXTU01. The sequence continues at coordinate 1,384 of RFSE01000336.1, forward strand.
GCGGAAGCAAACCCCGCGCGACATTGGGCTGGTTGGTGGTGACCAGGATGAGATACCCGGCGGCCTTGAGCAGTTCGAGCGGTTCCCGGACATCCTCCCGGACGAGAAACTCCTCACGTCGCAAAGGCGGCATCTGGTTGCGTCCGGCGACGCGCACATGGTTCAGAACCCCATCCCGTTCGATAAAAACAGCGACTTTCATGATTGCGAAAGAAGCAGGTTCGCAGCCCAAGGACCTGCCAAAAGTGAAAAATACGGGAAACCCCTGAGGGCCGGCTCCGGTTTTTTCCTATGGCGTCCTCAGGGAGAGCCAGGGCGTTGGCAGAATTGCGAAAACCACCCCTGCCGGAATGAAGCCACCCGCATGGTCTGGTAAACGCAAGCAACCGGTGCTCCCACCTTCTCGATGAACCGCGCATGGAGTTCCGGCTTGAGCCGGAGGAACGCAGCCCGAACCCACACGCTGCGCGCGCAGCGTCCTGGCAGGTTGATCGTGCCACCGGCTGAAGCCCGGGACTCCCTACCCCCGAGTCGCGCGGGTTCAATGGTTCAAGGCGAACTTTTGTTCCGCGAATTCTCACCCAGGCCCGATGAAGGGAAAGGGAGCAGCGGGCGGACGAGCCCGTACGTTATTGGGGCAACTGGAGATGGACCACGCCGCTGCTGTTCTGGCCGAGGAAGTAACCTGAGGTCCAGCCACGCTTTTGCAGGAGGGCGCCGCGGAAGGCCGTTTCCTGATGGGTCAACGGATGGATGAAGGTGCCGTCCACGTAGCCGGTGTCGGGCCGGAAATTCCAGGTGAACCGGGCAAGGGTGTCAAAATTCGCCGAGCCGGGAGTCAGCGGTACGCCGCCGTGACCGAGGACGATCTTATCGAGGTTCCCGCCGCGCAACATGCCTTCGATGCTGCGACCACTGCTGGTCGCCGTGCCCGTGGGCGTATAAAGGTTGCCGAAGAGCAGCCGGCGTGAGGAGAAGCCGCCTGGATAGTAGCGGTCCTGCGGCGTCAGCGGCTTGTGCCAGATGATTTCACCGAACGCATCCAGGTTCGGGTCCTGCGAGACTGTGACCCAGCCGAGCAACATGCCACGTCCACCGGCCAGGGGCACGTGCAGCGGGAAGATGCCGTTGCGACCCAGGAACGCCTCGTGCCGCACCGACGTGCCGTCGGGCAGTTCCCCGGAGAGTTTCACGCGGCCCGCCGCATCCACGACGATCTCGCCAAAGGCATCGCCGGCCGGGCTGTTCACGCGCACGGTCAGCGTGCTGGGCACGGAGTAGTAGAAGGAGCGGACCAATTGCGGTGACTGGTTGCCCGCCTGGTCCACCGCGCGGACGCGCACGTAGTTGGCTCCGGGCCGGGCGAAGTTTTGGTAGGACCAGTTGTCCGTGCCCTGCGCCGGTTCCCACGGACCGTCGTTGAGGGATACTTCCACCCGCGCCACGGCAACATTGTCGCGGGCCTGGCCCTGCACGACGAACGCGGCCGAGGCGAGCCGCGCGCCATCGGGCGGCGTCTGGAGGGCGAGTTCGGGCGCTTCCTGATCCATGGCGGCACTGAACTGGAAGTTCGCGGTGAGCAGGGTGCCGGTGCGCATGGTGAAGCGCAGGATGGGCGAATTGGTGACGATGCTACCGGTCCAGCCGACAAACACCGCGCCCCGGCCGGGTTGCGCCTCGATGGTGTAAGTTTGGCCGACATCCAGGTCCGCCCCGTTGAGGTCAGGACTGACGCGGCCCGGGCCGGTGGCATAGACGTGGAGGACGGCCTTGGTCTTGCCCAAGATGAGTTCAATCGGCGCATTGCCCTGCAGGTCGGTGAGCCCCTGGGGGTTGGTCTTGGACGGTCGCATCTCGCGCACTTCGCGCGGCGGAGCGGGCGGCTGGGGCATGCCGGGGACAACGGGTTGCGCACCCGTGACGCGCGGGAGGAACATGTTGCCCTGATTGGTGACGGGCGCGTATTGCACGCGCGGGAAGTTCGTGGCCTGCATGCCGCCGGGAACGAGACCGGCCGGAACCTGCGCCTGCACTTGGGCGACCTTGGGATCGCGCACGACGATGTTGTTAGGCGGCCACTGCACAGCCGTCTTCGCCTGGGGCTGGGTGGCAGGCTGGACCGCCTGCGACTGCGGGTCTTTCTTACTGCGGATGAAGAAACCGCCAACGCGCGACCAGAAGCCGGGTTTTTCCTCGTTCGCGGCCGGTTGCGCCGGGGCGGCCTCGGGGGCAACCGGCTGGACGGCGACGGCCGGAGCGACGGGCTGGTAGGTGGGTTGCGGCGCGGGCTCCGGGACGGGCTGGACGAACTGCGGCTGCGGTTGCGGTTCCGGCTGTGCCTGCGCGGCGCGCTGTTTGAGCATCGCGATCTGATCGGCCAAGGGGTCCACCGTCGGCTGCGCCGGGGTGAAGAACGAAGCCGGGGGCGCGGGTTGAGCGGCGGGCCGGACCAGTTC
>RFSE01000337.1 GCA_009924135.1 Pseudomonadota bacterium
GAACCGGCGACCGAGGCGGCCACCGGCGAGACCGAACAGCAGGGTTGGTCTCAAGGGCTTATAGCCCGGAAAGAAGGGCTATTGCATGGGGCAGCAATACCTTGGTGAACGTCCTCCGGCCGCCTGCGCCACGCTGGCTTCGCCCGCCCGGTGAGCTGTCACATCGCCCGGTCGGAGGGTTCACTCAGGCCCAGAAAGCAAAGTCCGCACAGCTGGTAGGTTCAAAGCGGGTGACTTCAGTTTGGGTTTCATTTGCTGGCCAGCCAGCGTTCCAGCTGCGCGGAAGCCAAAGCTCGCAGCCGACAGCCGCCATAACTGCGCACCCAATCATTGAGACAATCGCGGATCGATTCCCGGCGCCGGTCAACCAGCAAGTGATCAAACCCTTCGGGGAATTCGTAGTAGGATGGGATTTCGCGCACGCCTGGGGGATACTCCGTCGTGGTCGGGGGCAGTGCCCCGTCGACGAAATTATTGCTCTTCTCCTGTGGCGTTGTCTCCTCCGGCCATATCACTTTGTAACGGGGCGCTGCCTTGAATAAGTATTCCCTCAGCTCTTCCGCGCTGAGGGCACAGCATTTCTGCACCAACTCCTCCTCCGTCTGCCCCGTGTGCTTTTGGATGCGCTCGCCTAAAGTTTCGCATTCCCACTGCGCTGGCACATACGCGGGAGATTCAGCGAACGCTCGCAGCGTGTGGTAGAACTCGCCAACGCATTGCCGCCGGTCAACCACCGCTTCCAGCAGGACATTGTGCGTGTCCCTGTCCTCAATCCTCAGGCGCAGACTCCCGCCGTGGCCGCCAAGCGCTTTGAACTCCTTTTCCCGTCCTTCTTCATCCACAATGAATGAAGACGCCTGCGTGCCACCAGCAATGGCTTCGAGCCAGGCCACGAGCTTTGGGAAAGGGTCAAAAACCTCCGACGCCCGGCAATCCACGGATTGTGAGCCCGCAGCCACGGAAAAGAAAATCCACCCCGCGTCGCATTCTTGGAAAATGACTTTGACCTGTTCGATGTTCATACCGGATTGGTCGTTGTTCGTTGAGGGGCCAGAAACCGCGCCAGTGATTTTGAGTCCGCTCGCCGGATACTCTCCATTGCCATCGCAAACAGGTTCAATTTTTTGCCGAAGGCGCTGCCCGGCTCGTCCAACTGAAGGGCCAGTCCCGTCGCCACCAGGACGCGCTGGAAGCGTTGGCGTGTGAAATCCAGAGCGCCGATGGGCAGCACGTCGCCACCTGTCACCGTCCGGCCGACAAAGCGCAGTGCCTCCAGAATTGCATGGCGGTATTGCGACGCCGAGAAAACAAAACATCGTTCGGGCCCCGGCTTGGTTGAATGCCAGTGAATCAGCCCGTCAGCGTGACGGATGTTCACCCCGGGATGGATTTGCGAGCAGCCTGGCACACCGCATCCGCAGGTGCAGGAATAATGTTCACCGTCCAGGCTCACGCGCTTTACCCGCGCAATGTAATCCAGACAATGGCGGGGCGTGAGCGCAACGGAATCCACCTGAAGCTCCTCATACCAGCACACAGACTTCGTTCCCCCGTGCGCCGGCTTTCCACGGCGGTTGGCGAGGGTAAAGACGTTGCAGGCGGCTTTCCGGCGCTGGCTCTGATCCAACGACGCCTCTGCATGCCATCGGTTTGCCGGAGTCCTCATGTTTGTCTAGCAACAGTTTGTGGCCGATTTTGTTCGTCGGGCTGTATTGCTTGCCCGGCGAGTGGCTACCCTCGCTTCCCCGCTGCTGGCCGCCCGGCCGCTTGCCGCTGGATCACCGGGGCGCGGGTTGTGCATCTTGCGTTGGCGTTTCCGTTTCGTGTTTGAGTGCGCGGTATTCCTTCCCGCCGTGTTCTTTCAACAGTTGCACGATCGCATCGAGATTCATTTCGGCGGATTTGGATTCTTGCACGCAATAATCTCCGCAGGCGATGTCCAGTGCCGTTTGGGGTTCGTCGTGTTTGTAGGCAATTGTGTTGGGGTTTGCCCCCGCTTTGAGCAGCATCTGCACAAGCAGGAAATCATTGGCCATGACCGCCAACGAGAGCGGTGTTCCGCCGTCACAATCCGGCACATCCGCCTTTGCTCCAAGTTGCAAGAGATCGTGCAGATAGTCGTGATTGTGATTCAACAGCAGCGCACGGGTGAATATCGTTTCACCGTCGTCCTCTTGGGAGGGCGCATTGAGGTTTGCGCCGCGTGCGACCAAATCCTTTACGACCTGCAGGTTGCCGTCCTGCGCCGCGTCACGCAGCTGTTGGTCTAGTTCATTCATCGTCGGACTCATCATCTTCCACTCGGTTGACACGGACACCGGTGCGGGCACGCTGCAAAGCCGTTGCACTGGCGGCGACATTCGGAACCAAACCAACGCGGTGCCTACCGGGATTCGTTGCCTGTCGAGTTGGTCTTCACAGGCGCACCATGGCAGACCCGGTCTGACAACGGCAGTCCTACCCTTGGATAGGAGTCGGCCCGCGAAGGACTGCCTAGACCATGGCGGCTCTCACTGTTCAGTGCCTGGTTGATCGCGCCACCCAAGCTGGGTGAGCCGCGAAGGTGCGCCACTTACCCAGCAGGGCGATCCTTCGGCGATTCAGACGGACGGTGTTCGCACTGGGCAGCAACGCCGCCGCCAGCCCATCCACTTTCCCGATGCCTGCATCAGGTTATTGGATTTACCCGTCCTCTCCACCCGATGATACGCATACATACGAGTTGAACAACGACTCGCAACCGCAACGAAAGCCACGACTATGAAAAAGCTTCTGATCCTTGTCCTCGCCCTCACCGCCAGCCTCGCCTCCGCGCAAAGTTACGGCCATGCCGCCCCGGCGCAATGGGGCCACGAACACCGGGACCACCATTACGCGCACGATTACCGCCCGGCTCCCAGTTGTGGCTGCCTGCCCAGCCGGCCCACGGGCTTCTGGAGCACGCAATACGAGACGGTGTATGTGCCGGGCGCGTTCGTCGCCGCCATCAACACTTGCGGTCAGACGCAGCTCACCTTTGTTCCGGCCCACTACGAAACCATCAGCCGCCAGGTGTGGGTGGCCCGTGTGTGGTGAAGTGGTCGCTGATGGACTGACCGGGTAAAAAGGAGCCGCCCCTCGCGGGACGGCTCGTTTCGCGGTGCTACGCCGCCAGGCGGCGGTCCAACCGACACGCCAGCTGCTCACGCAGGGCGGACAGGTTTTCGCGCCACTGCGGCGGCCGCTGAATCTGGTGCAGCACGTCAGCGCCCAGGAAGGAGCGCACCAACTCGGTGAGCTGGTTGCGCCACCCTTGGACTGTGCTGCGGGAAACGCCGTGCTGCGTGGCGACTTCCTGCAGGCGCACCTCGTCGGCCAGGCAGTCCAGGACCGCCAGAGCCCGGTCATCGAGCGTGGCGACCAACGCCTGCCAGTCGAGGTTGCGGGCCGCCGTCTCCGAGGGATCTTCCGCGTCGCTGGCCAGCACGTCGGCGACTGTCATCGGCTCGTCCAACGATGGCTCCTCGGAGGGGATGGGCGCGGCGAGCGAGGTGACGCGGCTCAGGCCCATGATTTGAGTGCGAGAGCCCAGGGCATCACTGCGGCTGGCGCTGTGGCTGCGCCGGCCGCAGCGCAGGTGCAGGGTAACGTAGAAGGCAATGTTGCCGGGCGTGACGTTCTTGCCCTGCTCGCGGCAGCGCTGGAGAAGCCGTGTGGCCATTAGCGTGGCGTCTTGCAGAAGCTCCTCTGCGTCCTCGGCTCCGATGCAGGGAACCTGGTGAGGAATGAGGTGGCGCAGACGGGGAACAATTTCGTCGACGAGGACGGTATCGGCATGGGAACTCAT
>RFSE01000338.1 GCA_009924135.1 Pseudomonadota bacterium
GTTGAGAGTTGGGGAGTTGATAGTTGAGAGTCGGTTTCGGACTCCTATCTCCTAACTCCTATCTTCTGACTCCTGAATTCTGACTCCTGAATTCTCCGCCCCAATGGTGTCTTCCCCGGCGGCTGGCTCGGGGATGCCGTATTTGCGGCGTAGGTAGCGCACGCCGATGCGGAGACCGGCGCGGGCGAGGGTCTCGTCGCGTTGCGCGTCGGCCAGGTCGCCTTCGGTGTCGTGCTGGAACCGCACGACCGGGGCGTCGCCGGGCGAGCCGAAGTTGAGGCGCAGGATCACGGGCACGAGTTGCGCGTTGAACACGGTGGCGATGTACTGGCACGCGGCGTCCACACGCTGGGATTTTACGTCCGCCTCGACGGTCCCGAAGGCCTTGCCGCCGCCTTTGCTCGCGTCCTGCGCGCCGCTCAGGGTTTGGCCGAGAATTAGCATGCGCGCGTAGCGGTCGCAGCGGTCGAGCAAGGCATCCTGGGGCGAGTGGGCTCCGTTCTGGCCGGCTTCGAGGAATTTTAGTTCGGTGCCCGAGGGGAAGCGTGCCCAGCCGCTGCTGCCGAAGTTCTGCATCATTGCATCCAGTTCGTTCTTCAACGGCTCGGGAAGCGTGGGATCGTAGTTCACCCAGCGGAACGGAATGCCGAAGAGCTGGGCGAGGTTCAGCAGCCAGTCGGCACTGAAGTTCGCCGCGCACCACCACCACGCCAGCGGACGCAGCAGCGCACCGCCCAGCACCGGGCCGGCCTTGCTCTTGTGAATACCCACGAGGAACTTGCCGGGCGGGAAGGGAAGGATTTCGGACGGGCGCGAGGGCGTGGGGGAGAAGGAGCGGCGCGGAGAGGCGGTGCCATTTACGATTTTGGATTTACGATTTACGAGGTCGGGGCCGATTCGGTCGAGGCGCAGGCCGAGGCGGCCTTCGGGAGTCCAGGCCACGCAGGCGGGATGCACCCAGTAGGTGGAACGCGGCGCGGTGATGACGCCCAGGCGCGTGTCTTGGAGCTGATGGAGCAGACCTTCGCCGTCAGCCGCGCCCCAGTTCACTTCGAGGACGACCTGGCCCGTGAACCAGCCCGCCATGAGATCGCGGATGGTGCCGCTGAGATCGTTTTCATCCGCTGTGGCGTCGGGCTGCATCCGGCGCAGGGCAGCGGAGGCGACTTGGCAACGGTGCACCGCTTCGGGCGAAGGTTCTTCGTCATCGTTGTGGTACGGCTCGCAGACGAGCTTGCGGGCAAGCACGCCCTCGACCAGTTCGTGGCAGACCCCGGCCAGTTCGGGCCAAGTATCGAGCATGAGGTCGAACAGTTCGGCGGCCTGGGCGTGATCGCCGGCCAACGCGCCGCGCAAGGTCATCTCGATGTACTGCGGCGTGATGGCGGCCACGCTCGGGAGCATCCAGCGGGCGGAGGCGGAGGGACGCAAACTGAGGCCCAGGGTCGAGAGTCGAGGGTCGAGGGCCGAGGGCCGGCCAGGGGCTGAGAGGGCGCCGAGGAGCGGCAGGCGTGCGGCCAGGGTGCGAAGAGTGTGGATAGGGTTCATTAGGTTACCTTGTTGGCGTTGTACTTGTTGCCGTGGTGAAGCGAGTGGAGGTGGCCGGCTCAAACGCCCGGCTCCCATTTTTCACTTTGCACTTTTCATTTTGCATTATGAGAGCCTCCTCGGAGTAAAGGTCCTTTGCCGTCCACCCCGCGCCCCGCCCACCGCGATGGCCTTGAGCTTCGCGTCGGTGATGCCGCCGCCCTGGCTTGTACCGGCGGCGCGCAGCGCGAGGGCGAGGGCGGCGCAACGGTCTGCATGACCGTCCGCCGTGTGCGGGGCGCGATAGGTGACCGTGCCGGCGGAGGTCGTGACGCGCTGCATCGAATGCAGGTCCTCGCGGTGTGTGCGGGAGATAGGCACGCGCAGTTTAACGGACTCGAAGGCCATGCGCAGCTTGCTGAAAATCTCGACCTTCAGCGGCTGCGTGAAGGTGCACAGCTCGACCTTGCCGAAGCGGTGCTGGCCGGGGTTCCACTCGCCGAACTCCTGCACGAGGAAATCACCCAGACCGACGCCGGAGCCGGTGTAGTCCAGACACACGCGGCGGGCGGCGCGGAGGCGCGGGCGCAACTGCTCGATCTGGTCCGGCGTGCTCATGTCCCGCAGTTCGAGACACTCGCGCGAGATGAGCAGGTCGCCGGCTTGCTCGCAGGTCCAGGCGACGGAGAGGTCGTGCTTACGCGCGAAGTCGATGCCCAGTAAGAGCGGGCGGGGCGTGGTCCAGTACTCCGGCGGGACGGCGAGCGTGGCGTCCGCGCTCTCGCAACGCGCGATCAGCTCGTAAGGCAGCAGTACGGCGGCGCTGTCGATGAACTCGCAGAGATACTCCTGCGCCCAGCCATCCGGATCATCCAGCCCCTGGCGCAAGGCCTCGAGATCGAGCGGCAGGCCGCGCTGCACGGCGGTCTCGATGTCGATCTTGTGCTTGCTCCAGCCGTTGTCCTTCGCCCAGAGATCGTGGAACTTGTTGCCGGTGCCGTTGGGCGTGCTGACGACGCGGATTTTGAACACGCCTTTCAACGGGTTGCTGATGCTCGGATAGATCGCGCGCCAGATGTCATCGGGTCGTTCGTGGAAGGCGAATTCGTCGAGCGTGAGATTGGCGGAGTAACCGCGCGCGGTGTCGGGATTGGCCGGCAGGGCGATGAGCCGTGAGCCGTTGGGCCAGGTCAGCTCGGCGGTCTTGAGCACGGCCTCGGCGCTGTCGCGCGTCTCGGTGTAATCACCCAGCACGAGGTGGAACGCCTCGGCCCATTCGCGGGCCTTGCGCATCCATTCGAGCGCCTGGCGCTCGCCGGCCGACAACGTGACCCAGGTGGTCTTGCGCTGGAGACAATCCGCCACCGCCTCGCCTGCCGTGCTGAAACTCTTGCCCGTCTGCCGCGCCCAGAGGCCGATCTTGAAGCGCGCGGCGTCGAGGACCCAGGCGTGCTGGTAGGGAAGGAGGATGCTGAGGGGAGTTGAGAGTTGGGGAGTTGATAGTTGAGAGTCGGTTTCGGACTCCGGACTGCTGACTTCCTGCTCTGCGGCTTGGGACTTTGGACTAATCGGTTGAGTCGAAAGTCTTGTATCTTGAGTCTGGGGGAGGGGAGTTGATAGTTGAGGGTCGGCTTCTGACTCCTGACTTCTGACTCCCTGCCTTGCGACTTTGGACTTTGGACTGGCCGCCGCGGCCTTGGACTTTGGACTTTTCCGGTTCATACGAGTCCGAAGATTTCGCGCATCTTCCGTTGCTTTTCCTCGGGGGTGAGATCAGAGTTGGCCACCTGCTCGGCCTGGTCGGCTTTGGCCGCGCGGGCCTTGAGCAGGGCGAACTTCCGCTGTTGCAGACCGAATTCCTTGTGCCGCAACTCGAGCTTCGCGTAGTCGAGTACCGGCTTCATCGCGCCGCTGGCGAGCCGGATCAGCTCCGGGTCTGTGTCGGATTGCGTGGCGAGCTGCATGATGATGACGCGGTGCAGCTTGACCAGGGTGTTGAGGCCGGGGGGCTGGGCCTTGCGGAACCGGCCTTCCGCTTCCTTGCACGACTGGGCGGCGGTGGTGATCTGGTCCAGCAACCGCTCGCGCAGGTCGGCGGCCCGCATGTTCTTCAAAAACCGGCAGATTCTGCTCACCGACGTGTCGCAGCCCAGGTCGGTGAGCCGCTTGAACATCGTGTCGGCGTCGGGCTTGATGCACGAGATGGGCACGCGCTGCTCGTCCCACTCGCGGAGCTGCTCCGCGAAGTGGTCGAGCTTGCTGGCGCGGATTTTTCTT
>RFSE01000339.1 GCA_009924135.1 Pseudomonadota bacterium
CGCGCTGTTGGCGCAGCAGGGGGGCAGCCTACCGCCTCAAGGTTGACAACAGCGCGTAACTCGTGTATAATATGCTCTTAGACGCACGCTGACGTTTCAGCGGCCAGCCTCTTTTCGGATGTAGGGAGGCTGGCATTTTTTCCCACATACCATCCCCCCACTCCACGGGCGGCACACCCAGAGTGCGAGGTTCTTGCCAAACACGCCCCCGGCATTTGGCCCGTGCGCCCCATGACTGAAGCCAATCTGAACCCGGCGACCATTGACTTTACCTCCCTCCGGGAGCAAGCGATGGCGCACCCAGCGGGCAATGACGACGTGACTGCCGCGCCGTCAAGCGAGCCCGCCCCCGCCCCAGACATCGTTAGCAGTGCCCCGGCTCCGGCCGAGGCCCCTGCGCCAACGCTCAGCCCGGCTGAGCTGAAAGTGCTGGAGCTGCCCGACGACGCCCATGTGCGGGTGAAAGTGGACGGTCAGGAACAGGTCCTCCCTGTTCACGAGTTTAAAGACGGCATTTCACGAGAAGCGGTCTTTACGAAGCGGATGCAGACCTTGGCCGAACAGCGCCGCAGCGCTGAGGCTGAACTCGCCGCCCAGTATGCCTACGTGCAGCAGCAAGCCGCCGCGCTTCAACAGGCGCAGGCATGGATGCAGCAACAGGCGGGGCTACAGGCCCCGGCCCCTCAAGAAGCGCCCGCCGCTGTGTCCACACAGCTGCAAGACCTCGCGACCGTGGGCGATGTGCAATCCCAGATCCAGCAGGCGGTGGCCCAGCTGGCGCAGTATCAGCAGCAACGCGAACAGCAATTCGTGAGCGCCTTGGGGCAAGCGACCCAACGCGTCCAAGAAGATGTGGCGTTGCAGCGCGATGCGACGGCCTACACCAAGGGCCTCCAGAGCGTCCTGAGCAGGCCCGAATATGCGGCCCTGACCAAGGCGCTCCCCTACGCCGACCAGACCATTCGCTACGAAGTGGCGAACATGGATCCGCAGTCCATTGAACAGGCCGTGGCCTTCACCGAACAGGTGGCCAAAGGCTATATGGATTCGTTGCGGACGGTCTCGCAGGATCTGCAAGTGCGGCAGTCCGTGGCGCAAGCTCGCGCCAAACTTGAACCTCCGGCTGGCTCCCCTCCGGCCCCGTCCCCGGCGTACAAGCCCGGCTCAGCCTTCGGTAAGAATGGCTTTGACTGGAATGCGCTGCGGGCACGGGCCGAGCAGATGATGGGCTAGCCGTTTTCCCCTCTCGGAGTCTCTGACCTATGGCGTTTGATTACTCGGCAGCGTCCCCCATCCTGAAGGAAGTATACCTTCCGGCGCTGCAGGAACTGCTCAACAATGCAACCCCCCTTCTCGCGTCGATGGAGAAGGAAATCACCCCGGTCGAAGGTGGCAACTTTGTCATCTCGATCCACCGCACCCGCAACAACGCGGCGGCCATTGGCCGTTCGGAAGGCAGCACGCTGCCGACGGCGGGCCAGCAGGGCTACGTCCGGGCCATCGTCCCGGTCAAGCAGCTCTACTCGCGCATCAACGTCTCGGGCAAGGCCATCGCGGCGACCCGCTCCAACAAGGGCGCGTTCCTGCGAGCGCTGGAAGCCGAGATGAAGTATGTCATGACCGACACCAAGCGTGGCCTGAACCGCCAGCTGAACGGCGACGGCACGGGCGCCCTCGCCTACTGGACGGGCGCGGACAACACCAGCCCGGCCACGGTCGATGACAACCTCGGCAACGGCACCACGCAGCTCGGCGTGGGCTCGATCACCTGCGACCTGATCGATGCGTCGGACAACTCCACGAAGCTCGGCGATTCCATCGCCGTGACGCGGGGCGCGGTCTCGACGGCAACGACCTCGGTGAGCTGGACCGGCTCGGTCAGCGGCACGGCGGACGGCGACTACCTCGTCCTCGAAGATTCGCTGGGCAACGAAATGACGGGCATTCAGGGCGTCATCAGCGATGCCAACCCGCCGCTCCTGACCTCGGGCCTCCATGGCTTGGCCGTGGCGACCTACGACGACTGGAAGGCCATCGTCATCGGCGACGATAGCGCGAAGGTCGACCTGAGCTTCCCGCTCCTCCAGCAGCTCGTCTCGCGCATTGTGAGCGAGTCGGCCATTGATGAGAGCGACCTCAAGATGTTCCACTGCCACCCGGCCATGCGCGACACCTATGTCAAGCTGTGTCAGGACGAGCGCGTCTTCTACAACGTGATGAAGCTCGATGGCGGCTGGGAAGCCGTGACCTACAACGGCAAGCCCATCGTGGCCGACACGCAGTGCCGTCGCAACGCGATCTTCGCGATTGCGCCGTCCTCGCTCTCGCTGATGCAGATGGCCCCCTTGGACTTCATGGACAAGGACGGCTCGGTGTTCTACCGCATCTCGGGCGGCGACGTGGATGCCTACGGTGCCACGGCGTTCGTCTATCAGGAGCTGGGCTGCAAGGCCCGCAACCAGAACGGCCTGCTCAAGGGCCTGAATGAAGTGTGGCAGTAACGCCGCACCCGTAACCTGATCGGGGTCCAGTCCCACGTCCGGGGCTGGGCCCCCTCAGCCTAATTGGGACACAGGCACGAGCGTGTCCTGTTACTTAGGAGCATTGACATGGCCGATATCTCGAAGCGCATCAAATCCCCCCGTCGCGAGCGCGGCGACTACGCGGCGAAGACCGCCGCCTACTCTCTCAAATCCAGCGATTCGGGCAGCATCTTCAAGTGGAATAGCGCCACTTCCTTCAACTTCAATCTGCCCCCGGTCCAGAAGGCCCTCAAGGGCGTCTTCTTCGACTTCGTCATCCAGACGGCGGCGACCAGTGGCACGGGCCACGGTGTCTCCCCGGCCGCTGTGGACAAAATTTTCGCCCCCGGTGTCACTGCCACGGACGACAAGGACATTTACTTTGCCACGGCGGGCGACGCGGTGGGCAATGGCTTCCGCCTCGTTTCCGACGGCGTGGATGGCTGGCACATCACCTTCCTCAACGGCACCCTGTCGCAGGAAGCCTAACACTCGCTAAGGTGGCCCTGCCCTTCCCGGGCGGGGCCGCATTCTAAGTGTCACCGTGGTGGCGCCCTCGGGGGCGTGCAGCGTCTCCCTCTATTACATCGAAATCGTATAGATCTAGAGGTGCCTTGACGCACCCCTACAAGCTATGGTAGACTCCACCGTGGGCACACGGGCCCACGGAGGAGCAGACACCCAGCCATGACCGAAGCCCCCGCCGAATTTGTCGAACGCCTGCAAGCGGCCTTTGAAGGCCGTCTCCGCATCCGCTGGTCCAATGCGGCCCACGAGTTCCAGATCGAGCAGCGGGTGGCCCGGGGCCTCATCAACTTCCCAGCGGCTTTGACCGACGACGAACACATTCGGCTGCGCGACGGCTACTTCTACGTCATGAGCATCCGGTCTGGCGACCGGATGCCGTGCCCGCGCTGCCAGCAGCAGCTGACGGTCCCGGTCCGGGAGATCCGCGAGCTGAGCTGCCCGCGCTGCAAGGCGCAGGGGCTGGAGCACCGGGTGGCGGCGGGTTACTTCCCGCTGGACGACACCCTCATCACCTACCTAAAGGCGATGGATCCGCTGCGCGGGGCGTCTCGCGAACTGCGGGCCAAGGTCGATGCCCACAATGCCGCCTATACCGAATCGCAGCGCCAAACGGTGCTCGACAAGGCCTATGCGGCGGGGGCCGACGACTTCAATCGGATTGCCGGGATTCCCCACGTGGGCTATTCCGGTCCCACCCCC
>RFSE01000340.1 GCA_009924135.1 Pseudomonadota bacterium
CCGTTGCCCAGCCTGCGCCCCCTGCCCCGCCACCGCCCGCTGCCAAGGCGAAGACCCGCGTGTTCGTGGCCGATGACCATCCGTTCCTCCGCGTCGGCCTGCGCCATCTCATCGACAAGGAAGCCGACATGATGGTCTGCGGCGAGGCCGAGACCGTAGCCGGCGTGCGCAGTGGGTTGGAGAAGGAACAACCCGATCTCCTCCTCACGGACCTGTGCCTCGGCGACAGCGACGGCCTCGAACTCATCAAATCCCTCAAGGCGCAATTCCCGAACCTGCCCATCCTCGTGCTTTCGCAGCAGGACGAAACGCTCTTCGCCGAACGCACGCTGCGCGCCGGCGCGCGCGGTTACATCATGAAGGAACGCGCCACCACGGACGTGCTGGAAGGCATCCGCACCATCCTGGGCGGTGATCTCTACATCAGCCGCAAGGTCGCCGCACTTGCCATGCGCAAGCTCGTCGAAGGCGGCAACGATGCCGCCGCGTCCGCCAGCTCCGAGGTCTCCGGCCTCTCCGACCGGGAGCTGCAAGTCTTCCGCCTCCTCGGCGTCGGCAAGAGCACGATGGAAATCGCCGCCGCGCTCAAGCTGAGCCACAAGACCATCGAGACCTACCGGGAGAACATCAAACACAAGCTCGGCCTCCCGAACGCCAGCGCCCTCATCCACCGCGCGACCGAATGGCTCCAAGGCCAGGCGAAGCCGGGGAAGTAGTCTGCCCCGTGGCGGCGGGCGTCCTCGCCTGCCGTAGAGGGTGGCATCCTGCCATCCGGACCCGGGCGGCGAAGTACGTGTGCGTTCCCTGGGGTTTGACTGTCCACCTTCGAGGCAGAGACACAGGGACGCAGAAGCGCAAGGAATTGAGGACAGGATGGCTTTGCTTCCTTGCGGCTTGGCGTCCTTGCGTTGAACGATTCTTCAGTTACGCACGTCGCCTTCCGCCGGGCGGGACGCCCGGCTCTACGGCAGGCGAGGACGCCTGCCGCCACAACCGCAGCCCCGCCCCGCCTGTCCTTTCATGGGGGAGAGGGAGTCGTGCACCGTGATCTGATTGGGCAAGGGTCCAGTTGCGTCCGTTCGCGCCGAACTCGCGTGCCATTTACTCCATTGATGCGTAAGCTCCCGGCATGGCCAAGCCGCCCTTTATCGAACTCCCCGACGTGGAGCCCATTCCGATCCTCTTCGAGGACCGGTCGGTCATCGCCATCGACAAGCCCTCGGGCTGGATGCTCGTGCCGCACTCGTGGCAGCGCACCGGCTGGAACCTTCAGGCCGCCATCGTCTCGTCCATCGCCGGCGGTGATTTCTGGGCGCGCTCGCGGAACTTGAAATTCCTCCGCTACGTCCACCGGCTCGACGCGGACACGAGCGGCGTGCTGCTGTTCGGCAAAAGCTTTGGCGCGGTGGAGACGTACAGCGGGCTGTTTGAATCGCGGCGGATGGAGAAGCGTTACCTCGCCATTGTCCACGGTCGGCCGACCAGCACCGAGTGGACCTGCCGGCTGGCGCTCGGCCCGGACCCGCAGCAGTTCGGCCGCATCCGCGTGGACGAGCGCGAGGGCAAGGAGTGCGAGACCCACTTCCGCGTGCTGCGCAGCAAGGGTGACTACACCCTGGTGGAGGCGCATCCCATGACCGGCCGGCAACATCAGATCCGCGTCCATCTGCTCGCCGCCGGGCATGGCATCCTCGGCGACCCGCTCTACGGTCCGTCCGCGACGGAGGCACCGTACACGCGGCCCACTCTGGCCTTGCGCTCGGTGGAATTGGCGTATCGTGACCCGTTCACGAAGCGCAACGTGCGCATCCACGCGCCGACGGAGCAATGGCTGAAGCATTACGGCTGGGCGGTGGAGGCCGAAAAGCCGGTCGCCCCGACTCCACTGCCGGTCGCACCCGCCCGCCCGTCGCGTGGTGGCAAGCCGAAGTGAAAAAACGTGCGGGCGGCCGCTCTGGCGACGAATCCAAGTGCGGGTTCAGTAGCGCGGGCAGCCCTGCCCGCGCGTTCTGCGGTTGCGGGACGGAAGTTCCCGCGGGCAAGGCTGCCCGCGCTACGACTGCGGGGCATCGTCCCGCCGGGACCGGATGGATTTCTGCGCGCAGAGTTTGCCCCGCGCACCCGGCTTCGCCAGACTGGGCGCGACGATGCACGGCGAAACGTTTCTCCAAGACCTAGCCATCGTAATGATGGCGGCAGGGTTGGTGACGGTGCTTTTCCACAAGCTCCGGCTGCCCGTCGTCCTGGGCTACATCCTCGCCGGCGTGCTCATCGGCCCGCATGTCCTGCCCCGGCCGCTCATCAAGGATGAGACGACCATCCGCACGCTGTCCGAACTGGGCATCGTGTTCCTCATGTTCTCGCTCGGTCTGGAATTCAGCTTCCGCCGATTGCGCAAGGTCGGCACCACCGCGCTCATCGCCGCGCCGCTGGAAATCCTGCTGATGATCCTCGTCGGTTACGAGGTGGGCCAGTGGTTCGGTTGGGGCCGCATGGACTCCATCTTCCTCGGGGCGATGATCTCGATCTCCTCGACTACGATCATCGTAAAAGCCCTGCAGGAGACCGGCAAGACCAAGGAACCGTTTGCCCAGGTCATCTTCGGCATCCTCATCATGGAGGACATCCTCGCCATCGTGCTGCTGGCGTTGCTCTCCGGCATCGCGATGACCGGGGCGCTCAAGGCCGGGGACGTGGCGGACACGCTCGGGCGGCTGGGCATCTTCCTCGTCGTGGCCGTCGTGCTCGGGCTGCTGGCGGTGCCGCGCTTCCTCGGCTGGGTGGCTAAATTCCGCAGCAACGAAGTCCTCCTGGTCACGGTGCTGGGCCTCTGTTTCGGCGTCTCGCTGCTGGCGCTCAAGCTCGGCTACAGCGTCGCGCTCGGGGCCTTCATCATCGGCGCAGTCGTCGCGGAGTCCCGCGAGATCGGGCGCATCGAGATCCTCACCGGGTCGCTGCGGGACCTGTTTTGCGCCGTGTTCTTCGTGGCGATCGGCCTGCTCATCGAGCCCAAGATGCTCGCGCAACACTGGCTGCCCATCGTTGTCATCACCACGGCGGTGGTCGTGGGCAAGTCCATTGCGTGCGCGTTCGGCGCGTTCGTGGCCGGGCACGACAACTGGACCTCGGTGCGCGTGGGCAACGGCCTCGGCCAGATTGGCGAGTTTTCGTTCATCATCGCGGCGCTGGGCCTGCAACTGAAGGTCACGAGCGAATTCCTCTACCCCGTCGCCGTCGCGGTGTCGGTCATCACGGCGTTCCTCACGCCCCTGCGGTTGAAGCACTCGGACGACCTCGTCGCGTGGTGGAGCCGGCACGCACCGCGCGCGTTGACCAACTACCTCGATCTCTACACCGAGTGGCTGGGGCGGTTCCGGGCCAGCCGGCGCGCGGGCTTCGTCGGCCGGATGGTGCGGAAATGGTTCTGGCAGATGGGCCTGAACGTCGCCCTGACGGCGGCGATCTTCATCGTCGCCGTGTTCCTCGCGCAGCGGAAGCCCGCGTGGCTGCCGCGGTTTCCCGGCGGCGAGATCGGTCTGGATGCCATGCTCTGGCTCGGGGCCACGGTGCTTTCCCTGCCGCTGCTCATCGCGACCTTCCGCAAGCTCCAGGCGCTGGGCCTGCTGGTCGCGGAGGTCGGCGTGCGCCCAGAGGTTGCGGGTGATGGTACGGCGAGCATTCGCACGGTCATCGCGCAGGGCA
>RFSE01000035.1 GCA_009924135.1 Pseudomonadota bacterium
GCGTGCGTGGGCGAGGGTGGCCCAACCCCTCATCCGGCCTCCGGCCACCTTCTCCCCTTGCTCCGCAAAGGGAGAAGGCTCCCCGGGCGGCACCCCGGAGTGCAAGAAACGAAACTGCGCCGGCGGTTCACTGCCCCGGCGCAACTCTCGACCACCGCGCGCAGGGCGCGGGTTTCAACCGGGTTCAACGCCCGCTTCCTCCCTCCCTTCGCCCCCTTCGCGGCCTTCGCACGACCCTTCCCCGGTGAATTTCGCCGCCATACCCAGCCCGGCCTTTTTGAAACCACCCAGCGAACTTGATTGCCAGCGCACCCGTCGTCGTCAATATCCGCGCCGCAACACATGAAAGCACCGCTCTGCCTCGCCGCCCTCTCCCTCACCTTCACCGCCACCGCTGCCGATTGGGCGCAGTGGCGCGGGCCCAACCGCGACGGGCACGCGTCCGCCACCATCACCGCCCTGCCGAAGGAGCCCAAGACCCTCTGGAGCATCCCCGTGGGCAACGGCCAGGCCTCGCCCATCGTCGCGGGCGGCAAGCTGATCTACCTCGACGAGCAGAACAATCAGGAGGTCGCGCACGCCGTGGACCTCAAGACGGGCAAGGAACTGTGGCACACGGCCGTCGGTGAATCCGAGCCCTTCAACAACGCCTACGGCACCGGCCCGCGCTGCACGCCCCTGGTGGATGGCGACCGGGTGTACACGCAGACCTGCCGTGGCACCTTCCACTGCCTGTCGCTGGCCGACGGCAAGAGCCTTTGGCAGACCGATTTCGGCAAGGACTGGGACGCGCCCTTCCTGGGCAACGCCAACAAGAGCAAGGAAGCCGGCGAAACCGCCGCCCGCCGCCATGGCAACAACGGCTCGCCCATCGTGGACGGCGACCGCGTTTTCGTCCCCGTGGGCAGCCCCACGAAGGGCACGCTTGTGGCCTTCGAGAAGCAGACCGGCAAGGTGCTCTGGACCGCCGGCCACGAGAACACCGCGTATTCCTCCCTCGTAGTTGCGACGCTGGCAGGCGTCCGGCAGGTCGTGCATCTCACGGGTGATTCCCTCATGGGCGTGGACGTGACGACCGGCAAGATACTCTGGCAGACGCCGGTAAAAACCGGAGCCAAGCGCCACGTGCTCACGCCGCTGCTCGCGGACGATTCCGTGACGATCTCGTCGTCATCGGTCGGCCTGACCAAGTTCTCCGTCCTCAAGGACAGCGGCGGCCTCAAGGTCGAGCCGGCCTGGAAGAACGACCAGGTCAAGATCACCCTAGCCACGCCGGTGCTGGTCAACGGCCACCTCTACGGGCTGGGCACCGGCGGCAACAAGACCGAGTTCATCTGCGTGGACTTCAAGACCGGCGCGTTGAAATGGAGCCATCCCGGTTTCAACGACTACGCGGCCGTGATCGCGGTGGGAAGCAACCTGCTGGTGCAGGACATGAACGGCACGATGCTGCTCATCAAGGCCAGCCCGGAGAAGTTTGAAGAACTGGGCCGCATGCAGGTCTGCGGCAACACCTGGAGCCACCCGGCCTTTGCGGACGGGAAAGTTTACCAGCGCGACAAGAAGCAGCTCTTCGCGCTGGAAATCGCGAAGTAGGCCGGCCTACTCCCAGCCTTCCCACGAGTGGTAGGCCCACCAGTCGTACTGCGCGGGGTCACCCTGATACCACCACGCGGAACCGTCACTGTGGACGGTATTGATGCCCTTGTGGTGCGGCATGAGGGGCTGGTTCCAATAGGGCATTTCCCAAAGCATGGTCGCCGTGGACGGACTCACCACATTGATCGTGTAGCGTCCGCTCACGGGATTCGCGGTCACATAACCGACGCCGGGACGGTTATAAATGTGCGTCCAGACGTAGGTGGTCTGGTTGTTGGTCACCACGGTGGGAGTCATGTTGGGGTCCTTGGTCCGCAAGGCCGCCGGACAGATCCAGGTGCCCTTCTTCAAGGCGGCGGCCGTGGTGACGATGTCGTTGTTGGTCCCGATGTAGGGTTGTAACAGTTCCGGCAGCCACATCGTCGCACCCGGGGTCTGATAGCTCATGCCCCAATTGCGGCCCCAGTTGATGGGAGCCGGATACCGCTCGTTGTAATCTCCGGAGTAGAGAATGATGGCGATGCCGATTTGTTTGTTGTTGTTGAGACAATACGCGTCATCCGCCTTGGACTTCGCCTTCGCCAGCGCCGGCAGCAACATGCCCGCCAGAATCGCAATGATCGCGATGACTACGAGCAATTCGATCAGGGTAAAGGCGGCCTTCGTCCGCAGGGCGGAAAAAGAGTGGGCGGGCATGGAGGTAAACTAATCTTCCCATTAGCCCACGCAAGCGCGAATTTGATGGCGGTCCCGTCCCTTCAAACCGGCTCCCGACCGGGTCGAATGCAACGGCCGTCACCGCAGGATCCCGGGACCGGCGAGGCTTGGTCATTTTTTGGAAACCTTGCATTGACGGAGCGGGGCCGGTTTGTTACCCACGCCATAACGCATGAGTGCCCAGCGCAGCCAGTCCACCCTCCGGTCCGCCCTGAATCATTTGGTGCGCAGTGCCACGGGGCCCGAGCTGATGGAACAGTGCGATGGCTGCCGGCGGCGTTTTTCCCTGCGGCAGGTCGAGCTGATCGGCGCGCAAATCCTCTGCTGCGATTGCGCCCCATCCGAGTTCCATGCCCCGCTCCATCCGCACCTGCCCCGGCACCCACAGCTCCTCAGGGCCCGTGGCGAAGCCCGGCTCTGACCGTCAGTCTGCGGTTGCCAGCGGGCAATCCTCGTCTAGAATCCTCCCGCGTTAAGGGCAAATTTCCTGCCCGCACTCAACCATGAAAAGCAAACTCGTCAAAATCCTTGTCGCCCTGGCCGTCGTTGCGGTCGTTGGACTCGTCGTCCTCGTCTTGTCGCTGGACTCCATCGTCAAGAAGGGGGTCACCTCCTTCGGCCCGGAGGTTATCAAGGCACCAATCAACCTCGACGGCGTGAGCATCTCCGCGCTGTCGGGTGGCGGCGAGATCAAGGGGCTGGTCATCGGCAACCCCGAAGGTTTTAAGACACCCGCCGCCGTGAAGCTCGGCACCGCCAGCCTGCAGGTAAAACCCATGTCCCTCCTCGGCGACAAGATCGTCGTGCAGTCCGTCAAAGCAGACGGCGCGGAAATCACCTTCGAGGGCAGCCTGAGCGGCAGCAACCTCGGCAAGATTCAGGAAAACGTGGACGCCTATGTCGCCGCCCTGCTCGGCGCATCGAAGGATAAACAAAGCGCCCCCGGCAAGAAACTGCAGGTGGATGAACTCGTGATCTCCAACGCCAAGATCAACCTCAGCTTGACGATGCTCGGGGGCAAGTCCGCCACCGTCCCGCTGCCCGAAATCAAGCTCACCAACCTCGGTCAGGGCGCGGAAGGCGTCACGCCGGCCGAGGTGATCAAGGTCGTCATGAAGGAAGTCATGGCCAAGACCACCACGGCCGTGTCCGGCGCGCTGGGGTCCATCGGCAAGGGCGTGGGCGACGCTGCCAAGGGCGTGGGTGGGGCCGCTACTGACGCGGCCAAAGGCGTCACCAAGGGGCTCACCGACATGTTTAAGAAGAAGCCGTAAGCGACCCGTAGCGCGGGCAGCCGTGCCCGTGTGAACGCTCCCCTCTGAAATGCGACCGCGCGGACAACGCTGTCCGCGCTACGCAGTGAGACTGCGGACCGGCTTCGCCGAACGCGCTACGCGTGCGAGTGCTCCACGCCCATGGCGTGCTGCCAGGCGTGCAGGATGTGATCGATGATTTCGTCCACGCCCACGCCGTTCTTCACCTGCGCAAAGACAAAGGGACCTTTGCCGCGCATCTTTTTCGAATCGCGCTCCATCACGCCCAAGTCCGCCCCGATCAGTGCGGCCAGGTCGGTCTTGTTGATCACGAGCAAGTCGCTCTGCGTGATGCCCGGTCCACCCTTGCGCGGGATCTTGTCGCCGCCCGCGACGTCAATGACTTGGATGGTGTAGTCGGCGAGTTCGCGGCTGTAGCACGCAGCCAGGTTGTCGCCGCCGGACTCGATGAGCAGGAGCTGGGGTTTGAACTTCCGGTGCAGGTCTTCGAGCGCGAGCAGGTTCGCCGTAATGTCCTCACGGATCGCGGCGTGCGGGCAGCCGCCGGTTTCGACGGCCTTGATGCGGTCAGCGGCGAGCGCGTCGTTGCGCACGAGGAACTCGCCGTCCTCCTTGGTGAAAATGTCGTTGGTGACGGCGGCGATGTTCATCGTCTCGCGCAGTTTGCGGCAGAGCTGGAGCATCAACGCCGTCTTGCCGCTGCCCACCGGACCGCCCACGCCGACGGTGAACGCACGGCGCGTGTAATCCCGATGCAGCGGCCGGTCACGTTCCTCGAAATGGCCGGGGTGGTCCATGGGCTCGTGCGTGTGACCGCCGGGACCGTGACTGTGCGAGTGGGGATGGAGTAGCAGGTTGTTCATGCGTTGGAGTCGGGCGCGCGACCGCCGGAACGCTAGCGTGGTCCGGCGGCCTTGACAACGGGATCAAGCAGGCTTCAACGAGGCGGTGTAAGCGCGCCAGCCGCCGAAGCTGGTGATCTCGCGCTGGCCTTCACACAACGCCGGCTCGCCGAGCACGCCGAGCACTTCGGAACCGTCGGTGAGCTTCACCTTCCCAATGCTCAGACCAGGCGGTTCTTTCAACAGGATGGAGGCCAGCCCTGCGGGCGGCACGGCCCAGACTTCCACCGCCACGGACACGCCGCCCACCGTCTGCCGTACCATCGCCGGATGCCGGTCACCGATCGTCCACAGGCGATAAGCCGGCACCGTGGCGGACTCGCGCACAAACGAAGCACCGACGGCAAGCATGTTGGGGTTGAGTTCAAGGCCGCGCATCAACGTGCCGTTGACGGCGAGCAGGACGAGGGAATCATTCATGGGTTGGGAGGAGACAGGAACTTCACGGGTTTCTCGTAAATCGCCAGGACGATGCAACCGGTCTCGCTGAGGATGCTGTGCGAGGTGCCCGGCGGATTGATGATGAGCGAACCGGTTTCCGCGCGGCTGTTTTCATCCACCTGTGAACCCGCAAGCATGAAGATGTGCTCGTAGCCGGTGTGCTCGTGGAGCGGCACCCGCCCGCCAGGACGGAAGCGCAGCAGCGCAGCGGTCGGACCGGTCTTCCCGTCCCCGTAGAGCCGGTAGATTTCCACGCCCGTCTGGAACGGCTGCCACGGCAGCTGGTGCTGCCAGCCCGTAATTTGAAACAGATCGTTGAGTTTGAGCACCCGCGCCGCTGCATTTTCCATGGCATCGATTTTAATACGAACTCCGCGCAGACAACAAACTCAGCCGGGGGTAATTCATGATCAATGTCCTGCCATGTGATGGCCGATGGTCTTGATGTCCGCCTGCGCCGGCGTCGTTTCATAGACGAATTCGCCGTGCGAGATGACGAGCAACCGGTCGGCCAGGGCCAGCAGTTCGTCGAGGTCTTCACTGACCAGCAGCACGGCCACGCCACGATTGCGCGCCTCGGTGATCTGCCCGTGGATGGATTCCACGGCCGCAAAGTCGAGGCCGAAGCACGGGTTGGCGGCGATCAACACGCGGGCGGTGCCCGGGCCAAGCTCCCGCGCCAGCACGGCACGCTGGACGTTGCCACCGGAGAGGTCGCCAATCGGGGTCTCGGGTGAACGGGTCTTCACCGAGAAACGCGTGATCAGGTCTTGCGCAAAGGAACGGATGGCCGCCCGGCTGACGAGGCAACCGGCCCGCGTCATCGGCGGGCGGTCGAAGCTGCGGAACGCGATGTTCTCGGCCACGCTCATCTGCGGCACGCACGCATTGCGCAACGGCTCCTCGGGCAGCAGAAAGAAACCGTGCTCCGCCGTCTCGGCCCGCGTGCCGTGGTACGAAGCCCCATGCACCACCAGTTCCCCACCGGTGGCGGGCCGTTGCCCCGCGAGTACTTCGACCAGCTCACGCTGGCCGTTGCCGGAGACGCCGGCGATGCCCACCACTTCGCCTTCATGTACGGTCAGGTTCAGGTTGGTGAGTGCTGGCACGCCGTTGTCCTTGTTGGCGCACAGGCCCTTGATTTCCAGGCCGGCCGGTCCCCGCTCGCGGACGGCCTTGGGGACGATTTTCGTCTCCCGCTGACCGCCCATCATCATGGCCGCCATGTCATCGGCGGTAAGGTCCTTCACCAAACCGTGCCCGGCGAACTGACCGCGCCGTAGCACGGTGATCTCGTCGCAGAAACCGAAGACCTCGCGGAACTTGTGGGTGATGAGCAGCACGCTCAGGTCACCGGCCTTGACCTTGTCACGGATCAGGCCGAGCACTTCGTCAGCCTCGGACGGCGTGAGCACCGAAGTCGGTTCGTCGAGGATCAGGAATTTGCTGTCCAAGTAGAGCTGCTTGAGGATTTCGACCTTCTGCTTCTGGCCGGCGGCCAGTTCCGACGCCGGCGTATCGAGATCCATCTTGAACGGTGCGGTCTGCATGAACTCACGCAGGCGCGCCATCTCGTCCTTCCAGTTGATGATGCCCGGCGTA
This sequence comes from Pseudomonadota bacterium, assembly GCA_009924135.1. Classification (GTDB taxonomy): domain Bacteria; phylum Verrucomicrobiota; class Verrucomicrobiia; order Limisphaerales; family SXTU01; genus SXTU01. Next base: position 6,536 of record RFSE01000035.1, read on the forward strand.
TCGGGCCGGCTGAGAACCAAATTTTCCGCCACGGTCATGGCGGGCACGAGGGTGAAATGCTGGTAAACCATCCCGATGCCAAACTGGTAGGCATCGTAAGGGCTGTTGATTTCGCGCGAATGGCCGTGCACGAGGATGTCGCCTTCCTCGGCCTGGTGGAAGCCCATGATGCACTTGACCAAAGTGCTCTTGCCTGCGCCGTTTTCCCCAAGCAGCGCGTGGAAGGTGCCCGCCGGAACTTTCAACGAAATCTGATCGTTCGCGACGAAGGAGCCGAAGCGCTTCGTGACCTTGACCAGTTCAAGATCAAAGGGCTTGGCCGGACGCACGACGGGAGGGATGGTCATCATGGTCGTAGCATCAGGAAGGGCTGCCCAACGCTCCCGGGGCACCGACGAGCGTGCGCTTGCGGGAGCAGGTAAGGACCATGACGAGCAACGTCAGGATGTAGGGCGAAGCGTTCCACAAATAGTATCCCGTGCTGATGCCGACGGCTTGAAGCGACGGACCGACCGCCTGCGCCCCGCCGAAGAGCAGCGAAGCCCAGAGACATTGCACGGGATTCCAGCGGGCAAAGATAACCAACGCCACGGCCATCAGGCCCTGGCCGCTGGAAATCGCCTCGGTCCAAGCACCGGGATAGAACAGCGTCAGATGCGCGCCACCGATGCCGCCCAGCGCGCTGCCGGCCATGATGGCGAGGAAGCGGGTGCGCCCCACCGAAATGCCCATCGCGCGCGCTGCGGCGGGGGAATCACCCACGGCCCGAACATGCATGCCCCAGCGCGTGGCCCGGAAGAACCATTGCAGGGCGAAGGCAACAGCCACGCCGAGAAAGAACAACGGGCTGATGCGGAGCGCAGCTTGCACTTGGGCCACTTGGCTCCACCCACCAAGTGCCACCGCCGGCAATTGCGGCGCGCTCGGCTGGATGTAGGGCTTGCTCAGAAAGAACGCGCACCCGGTGCCGAAAATGAGCATGGCGATGCCGGCGGCGATGTCGTTGACCTTGGGCCGGGAGACCAGCAGGGCGTGGAGCGCGCCCATGAGCGCACCGGTCGCTCCGGCAGCGGCGACGCCTGCCCAAGGACTACCAGTCTTGTAGGAGACGGCGTAAGCGCTCATCGCCCCCATCAGGAGCGTGCCTTCAAGACCGAGGTTGATCTTGCCGCTTTTTTCCGTGAGGCATTCCCCGAGACTCACGAGCAGAAACGGCGTGCCACCGCGCACCGCCCCGGCGAGGATGCCAAGGACCACGCCCCACCAACCGATGGATTCGGAGGTCATGCTTCGCGCTCCTTGAAGAATTTAAATTTCCCGTAGAGCGAATCGCTGAACAGGATCACGAGAAAGACCAGCCCTTGGAAAACCAGGATCGTCGCATCGGGCAGTTTGAACTGCCGCTGCAAGATGCCGCCACTGGCGAGGATGCCGCCCAGCAAGGTGGCCACGAGAATGATCGGCAGCCCCCGATAGCGGGCCACGAACGCCACCAGAATTCCGGCGTAACCGTAACCCGCAGCCAGCGATTCGTTCGCCCGCCCGTGAACGGCCGCCACCTCGATCATTCCCGCGATGCCGGCGGCGGCTCCGGCCAGAAAGCAGGTGATCAAGCCGAGCCGCGCCACGGGCAGGCCGCTCATCCGTGCGGCGCGGATGTTGCCGCCGATCATCCGCACTTTGAAACCGAAGGTGGCATGTTCCATCAGCGCCCAGGCGATGACGCAGGCGACCAGGCCGAAAACCAGGCCGTAATGAACATTCGAGTCGCCCATCGCAGGCAGCATCTTGTCGTCCGGGATGGGGAAGCTCGACGGCTTGTTCAAGCTGCTGGGATCACGCATCGGGCCGTTGACGAGGTGGTTCAACACGGCGATGGCGATGTAGTTCATCAACAGGCTGCTGATGGTTTCGTTGACGCCGCGTTGGTAGTAGAGCGCGCCGCAGACGGTGATCCACAGACCGCCACCCACCATGCCGGCGAGCGTCATGACCGAGATTACCACGGCGACCGGTGCCGTCGCACAAGCCAGACCGGCGGCCGTGGCCGACAGCCCGCCCACGACCAGTGCCCCTTCGTTGCCAATGATGACCAACCCCAGTCGCGCGGGCAGCGCCGTACACAGGGCCGTCAGCATGAGCGGTGCGGCCCGGACAAGCGTGTTTTGAAATGAGTACCAACTGCCAAACGCGGCCTTGTTGATGGCGGCAAAAACGGCGAACGGGTTTTTGCCTTGGAAGGCACAGAAGAGACCGAAGAGCGCCAACGCAACCACCACCGCGCCCGTGGGAATCGCCACCGCCTCGAGGGCCGGTCGCCAACCCCGGATTACAGGAAACGGTGCAGCGGCCGGCGGCGCGGTGGTTGGGCTTTGGGTCACTGGTTTCAGTTCGGTTGGCCGAACGTCTCTGGGTTCACACGAACCGGCCCGGGCAAATTTCGCAGATGGCCTGAGGCACACCCTCAACATCGCAAGCGGAAGGTCCGCTAAACGACCCGCTGCGGAAAATTGCCGGGGACAGCATCACGGCGGATCAGTTTTTGGTGCTGCCGACGACGCCTTCCACCAGCCAGCCCATGGCTTCCAATTCGAGGGCCTGCTGCTTGAGTTCCTTGCCCGCCGGCAGGATCTCCTTGCCGGTGTTGTCCTTCAACGGGCCTTTGAAGATCACCATGGAGCCGTCCATGAACTTCGCCTTCGCCGCATCCGCATCCTTCTTGGCGGCCTCGCTGGCGGCGGGACCGTAGGCGGACACCTTCACGAAACCTTCCTTGAGCCCGCCGCGAACGAGATGCGGAATCGTGCCGGCGGCCAGCGATTTGCCGGCCTTCACGGCTTCGGCATAATCCGTATAGACCTTGGACCAGTTCCATTCGGCCCCGGTGAGGTAACCTTTGGGGGCGAGCTTGATGCCGTTGGCATGGTAGCCGGTGACGTAGATGCCGCGACGCTCGGCGGTTTCGAGGATGACCTTGGGGCTGTCCACATGGCAGGTGAGCACGTCCACGCCCTGGTTGATGAGCGAGGTGGCGGCTTCGGCCTCCTTGACGGGCATGGACCACTCACCGGTGAAAATCACCTGCACCGTGGCCTTGGGATTCACGCTGCGGGCTCCGAGGGCGAAGGCGTTGATGTTGCGCAATACTTGCGGAATGGGCTTGGCGGCAATGAAGCCGAGCTTCGACGACTTGGTCGCGTGCCCGGCCACGATGCCCGAGATGTAAACGGCCTCGTCGATGTAGCCGAAGTAGCTGCCCACGTTGGCGGGGTGTTTGCCTTCCGTGTACATGCCGCCGCAATGCAGGAACTGCACCTTGGGATATTGCTTGGCGACCTTGAGGATGTGCGGATCGAAGTAACCGAACGACGTGGGGAACACGATCAACGCACCGTCGAGGTTGATCATGTTGCGCATGGTCTCCTGCACGGCCGTCGTCTCCGGCACGCTGGCTTCTTCCACGCCCTTGACCCACGACAACTGCTGCACCCCGGCACAGCCTTCGGCGTGCGCCTGATTGTAGCCGTAATCATCCTTGGGACCGACATAGATGAATCCTACGCCGACCTTGTCGGCAGCAAGTGCCGACGTGGCCAGGGTGGCGGTGAGTAACGAGAGGATCAGTGATTTCATGGGTGCTGGTTCGATGGGGTTGATGACTGAAAGGACAAGCTGGATTGCGCGGTCACTCGGCTGGCACTGGCATGGCTCCGTGGGACGGTTCCATTTCCTCCACCTTGGGAGCCACGACCGCGAACTTCGCGCAACTGAACATGATGCCGGCCATGATCAGATAGCTGAGGGCAACGACGGGGGATTCCCCCACGCCAATGCGCTCACCATGCATGAAGCCGAAGTACGTAAGCAACGCGCCGGCCAGGGCAAAACCGGAGGCCTTTTTGAACTGGCGCTCGATGACGAAGACCGCGACCGCACCGAGAATCAGCCCGCTGAGGATCGAGCCGCCGCCGAGGATTTGCAGGCCGTGATAGAGCACGCCTTCGTTGCGCATCTTGCTGGTCAGTGCGGCCATTTGCTCGGCAGTCAGTGCGGGAATGATGGTGCCGGCGGCGGCCAGCGCACCGTTGATGAGCGTGGTGGCCCAGGCGGCGAGGTGCGGCACCAAGGACAGGATGATCGCGGGAGCGTGGCTGCGCGGCGTCTCCTGAAAGGCCTGCGAACCGATGAGCATGGCGATGTACAGGAGGATCGGCAGGATCGCCACTGCTGGAATCAGGGCCAGCATCACTGAAATCGTGCCAAACCAGCAGAGCAAGATGACCAGGATGCCCGTGCCGGCGGAGTAACCGATACGCCCGCCCATCGCCTTCCAGCCGGGATGACCGATGTACACGGCGTTGATGAACGGATTACCCATCATGCAGCCGATGAGGCTCACGATGCCGTCGGCGGTCAGCACGCGCGTGGTCGGGAAATTGTCCCCGGCGACAGCGGCGCTTTCCACGTTGTCAATCGCCTCGACCAAATCGTAGATGCCGAACGGGATGGCCGTGACCAGCAGGATGCCGAGGAATTGAAAGCCTGCGAATACATGTCCGAACGCCGGCAGCGGGACGTAGAAGCCAAAGCTCGAAACGGAATCCGTCAGCCCCTTGAGGCTCATGCCGCCGTAGTTCAAACCGATGGCGGTCGAACCCCACGCAATGACGGTGCCCACCGCGATCGCCACGAGTCCCGCCGGGATGCCGCGATACTTCACGCCGCCAAACCAGCTCAGCAGGATGATCGCAAAGCAGGTCATGCCGATCACCGGGGTCATGAACATTTCCAACGCGGGCCGCATGGAGATGAACGTGATGGATACGCCGGCCAACGTGCCCAGCAGGGCGGCGCGCGGAGTGATCTTGCGGATGACCGGCGCGATGAACCCGCCGATCATCAGGACGAAACTCTGGATGAAAACCCACGTCAGCCCGGCCTCCCAGCCTTTCACCGGGTCGCCGGTCTTGAGCGTGATGGGCAGCATGATGACGAACGTGACCACAAACATGTGCGGCACGCTTGTGCCCGAAGGCAGCGCGCAGACATCCGTGCGTCCGGTTTCCTTCGCAAGTTTGTAGGCGAGCCACGCGTAGTAGAGCGTGGAGAGGCAGAGCATCAGTCCCGTCGCCGGCAAGATGCGGCCGAAGACCAGTTCATCCGGCATCTTCAACACGAACCGCAGCAACGCGGTGAGCGTGAGCAGGTTCACGAGGATGTTGGTGCCGAAGCCGAAGAAGGCGTTCCAATCGCCGGGCACCCAGACTTTGGGATTCGCGGCTGCGGACAGGCTTGGGGTGGTGCTCATGGTCGGGTTCTCCTGGTTGGGTGGCTTGGGTTTAGGCTGCGGACACGGGTTGGCGGAGTTAACCGAGGGCGGCGATTATTTTGCCCGAGTCTGACACCCAGCCAAAGATGCCGCCCTGGGCCTTGATCATCTTGAGGCCCATCATCTGAAATTCGGGAAAGTAGGAGCCGACGCAGTCCTCGGGCACGAGACAGTCATAACCCCGGTCGTTCGCCTCGCGGACGGTCGTGTTCACGCACACTTCCGTGGTCACGCCAGTAACGACGAGTTGCTTGATGCCGAGGTTTTGAAGAATCGCGTGGAGGTCGGTGGCGAAGAACGCGCCCTTGCCGGGCTTGTCGATCACCGGCTCGGTCGGCAGCGGATAGAGTTCCGGGATGATGTCGTGACCTGCTTCGCCGCGCACCAGAATGCGGCCCATCGGCCCGGCATCGCCGATGCACGTCTTGCTGCGTCCGCGCACTTTCTTGGCCGGCGGCAGGTCGGTGAGATCAGGCCGGTGGCCTTCGCGCGTATGCAGGACCGCGAGCCCTTTAGCCCTCCAGGCGGCGAGCAGCTTGCGGTTCGGCTCAATGGTACGACGCAGTTGCGAAACGTCATTCCCAAGCATTTCGCCAAAACCGCCCGGCTCCAAAAAATCCCGCTGCATGTCGATAATGAGCAGTGCGCAAGTGGCCGGGGCGAACTCAAACGGGTAAGGTTCGGCGGCGACGGAAAGAGTGGCGCTCGCTGGCATGGTCATGGGTTACACGGCGGCTGCTTTTACGGCCTCGATGAACTGCGCGGACGTGGCCACCGCACCGAAGACGCCACCCTGCATCTTGATCATCTTGAGCGCGGCGAGGTAGTTGCCGTAGTCCGTGGCCCCGGTGCAGTCGGAGAGCAGCAGGCACTCGTAGCCCCGGTCATTGGCCTCGCGCATCGTCGTGTGGACGCACACATCGGTGGTGATGCCGGCCAGCACGATGTTTCGGATGCCCCGGCGGCGCAGCAGCATGTCGAGGTCGGTGGCGTAGAACGACCCCTTGCCGGGCTTGTCGATGGCCGGTTCGCCCGGCGCGGGAGCGAGTTCCGGAATCAAGTCCCAACCGGGCTCGCCCCGCGTCAGGATGCGTCCGCACGGGCCGGCGTCACCGATGCCTGCCCCGATGCGCTGGCTGCGCCAGCGCTTGTTCTCAGGGAGATCGGACAAATCGGGCCGGTGGCCTTCGCGGGTGTGGAAGACATGAAATCCCAGCGGACGGATGGCGGCAAAGACTTGCTGGATCGGCCCGATAGGTGCCCGGGTCAACGACAGGTCATAACCCATCTTGTCCACGTAACCACCCGGCCCGCAAAAGTCCGTCTGCATGTCGATGACGAGGAACACGGTGTTCTCCGGGCGCAAATCGCCATCGAAAGGCCACGGATAGGGATCAGCTGGAACGAAACGTTGCATCAGGAGCAGGCGGGAGGGTTGAGTTTGGAAGCGCGGCGGCGGACGTTTCGGTCGGAAGCCAGTTCAGCGTTGAAGACCCGCGCCACCGCCTGCCGCCACCGCGTCATCGTCACGAGATCCGCATTCTGGCGCGTCACGAAGAAGCGCCGGAAATCAACGTAAGGCAGGGTATCGTGCATAAGCCGGGGTGGTGGCAAGGTTGGGTGCCGACGGCAGGGTTCAGAAGAAGCTCGAGACCCCGAGGTACACCTGCGTGGCCCCCGTTTCGGGCTTGCCGGTCGCGTTGAAGGCGTTCAATTGCTGGAGGTTCTTGTCCACGAAGCCCATGTAACGGAAGCCGGCATAGCAGCTCCAGTTGCCGTATCCTTTGGGCATGAAATTCATCGGCATGCTGGCTTTCACGCCCACTTCATAAAGCCCCACCGTGGAGGCGGACTTGTAGAATTCGCCGTAAAAATCCTTCGACGGCAGGAGGATGCGGCACGGAGCCTCCAGCTTCACCTTGGTGCTGTCGAACGTGTAACCGGGATCAATGGCGAAATCGAAGTAGTAACTGGAGTTGGGCACCGAGCCGGGGCCGGTCTGCACCAGGCCGGGGATCGAGTAGGGCAGCCGTGCGTTGGTGGCCTTGCCGTCGAGCTCCTGCCAGTAGATCAACTGCGGGTGCAGGGCAAACTCCTTAAGATACTCGGTGTCATCGAAGCTCAGTTTCGTCTCCAGATGGTGCGAAAAGGGGATGTTAAGGATCTGCATGTCGAACGCCGTGTACGTCACGTCCAGCTTGAACTTCTTGCCGAGTCCAAAGGACAGGCCCGCGATCGGATCGATTTCATACCAGCTGGTTTTCCCCGGCGCGCCGCTGGCGTTAATGCGTGCTGACCCAAAACAATTCCACACGCCGCCGACGACCGTCACGTCGCTCAAAATGTCGTCACTCTTGTAAACATTGGCGAAGCCCAGCACGAGCGGCATGAACACGAGCCCCTCGTTTTGAACAATCATGCCACGCGGAGTGAGATAACTGTCCGAGAACTCGAACTTCACCAGGGCATTCACCCGTGATTGGGCAGCTTCTTCCGCCGGAAGGGTGGGGCTCACGGCCGGCAGCAACGCGGTCAACATGGAGGCGCACAAGGTGCGGCGCAGGAACGAAACGAACGGCTTTTTCAACGAGGGGTTCATAGGCAGGTAGGATTTAGCAACGCATCAGCAGGGTTTTTCGGAGTCGTTAAGCAACTACATATCAACACTTATACGCGCAAGCGTAGGCCATGCCTCCGTGTCAACGGACTGACTGCAAAGAAATCCCGCAGGCCATGAAAGGGATTGGTGCCAGAAGAAATCGCCCGGCAGATCGGCCAGATTATGACGGGCATTAGCCCGGACCTCTTACCACCTGGCGCATATTTTTTGGCACGGAACCCAAGGCCTTGTCCTTGGGTGGCTCTATTTTGGCATTGGAGTGACAAAAAAAAGCCAGCCTGACTACTCCTGAGCGCGGATCAACCCGAGTGCTGCACTGCCCATAGTCTTTTCGGAGGCTTTGTTCGGCACCTAAACCCGATGCCCGGCTCATCAGCTCTGGAAGAGCCGTGAGTAGAGCCGGTCTTGTGCGCCCTGCCAGAGATCGAGCAAGGGCGCGGTCTGCGCGAGATCATCCAGCGTGAGAGTCGCGGCGTGGGTGGCGACGGCTTCAGCGATGGGACCGAGCTGGTGCTGCATGGACTGGGCTTCGAGCGGTCCCACGATGCCCAGCCGCACCGCCGAAGAAACCAGCCCGCGGAAGTGGAGAAACAAAAACAGCCGTGCCGCCGGAAGGGTCGCGATGCCCAACTGACAAGTGAGCACGCCAAAGACCGGTGCCAGATGGCACAGTTCGGGAGGCTCGGTGAGGTCGGGCAGGAAGGCGCGCGTGGCTGCGGTCCAGAAGGCACGCCCTTGCAGGCGGCTGGCACGATTGGCGACGTGGTTGGACAGGAAAGCGTCGCAGTGGGTGTCCAGCTCCGGCAAACGCCCGGCCCCAGCATGAGCTGCGGCGACAAACGGAAGTGCGGCCCGGGCGCACTGGCGCAGGCTGGTTTCGAGAAAGCCGGGCAGAATGGTGCGGGTCACCTCGCCATGCTGCCACGCGGCTTCGAGTCCGCCGGAATGACCAAAACCACCGGTGGGAAACGCGGAATCAGCGAGCTGCCAGATGAGCCAGTCGTTAATTCGTCCGTCTTCGGCAAGTGCGGGGCCGCTCTCCCTCACCCCGGCCCTCTCCCGCTGGGAGAGGGAGCCATTGAGCCCGTCGTGGTTGGCAAGGGGCGGCGATTGCTTTAAGGCAGCCGTGGATTCCCCCTCTCCCAGCGGGAGAGGGCCGAGGTGAGGGAGAACGGCGGCTGCGTCCTTCAACGCCACTTCAGTGGGTGCGGTGACCGAACGCTGATTGCGCGGACGACCGTTCCGCTTCGTTGTGCCGTCCTGCATCTCAGAACAGGAAATACCGTTGCGCCAGTGGCAACACCTTGGCGGGTTCGCAGGTGAGCAGTTCGCCGTCGGCGCGGACCTCGTAGGTCTCGGGGTCCACGGTGATCTTGGGCAGGGCGTCGTTCCACTTGAGATCTCGCTTGGTCACCTTGCGGCAGCCTTTCACGGCTTCGATGCGCTTGGTCAGGCCGTAGCCTTTCGCGACGCCTTTGGTCTTGCACAGTTTGCTCACAAACGCGATGGACGTGCCACCCACCGCGCGACCGAACGCACCGAACATCGGGCGCATGAAAACCGGTTGTGGCGTCGGGATGCTCGCGTTCGGATCGCCCATCTGCGCCCACGCGATGACGCCGCCCTTGATGACCATCTCGGGCTTCGCCCCGAAAAGCGACGGCTTCCACAGCACGAGGTCCGCGAGCTTGCCGACTTCGATGGAACCGATCATGTGCGCCATGCCGTGGGCGAGCGCGGGATTGATGGTGTACTTGGAAAGGTAGCGTTTGATGCGCAGGTTGTCGTTGCCACCGGTCTCACCGGGCAGCCGCCCGCGCTGCTGCTTCATCTTGTCGGCGGTCTGCCAGGTGCGCGTGATGACTTCGCCGATGCGACCCATCGCCTGCGAATCGCTGCTCATCATGCTGATGGCTCCGAGGTCGTGGAGAATGTCCTCCGCTGCGATGGTCTCGCCCCGGATGCGGCTCTCGGCGAAGGCCACGTCCTCCGGCAGGTTCGGGTCCAGGTGATGACAGACCATGAGCATGTCGAGGTGCTCATCAATCGTGTTCACCGTGTAAGGCCGGGTGGGATTGGTGGAGCTGGGCAGGACGTTTGGCTCGCCGCAGATGCGGATGATGTCCGGTGCGTGCCCGCCGCCTGCACCCTCGCTGTGGTAGGTGTGAATCGTCCGGCCCTTAAACGCGGCAATGGTGCCCTCGACGAAGGTGGATTCGTTCAACGTGTCCGTGTGAATCGTCACCTGCACGTCGTGCTCATCGGCGATACCGAGGCAACAGTCAATCGCGGCCGGGGTCGTACCCCAGTCCTCGTGAAGTTTGAGCCCGATCGCACCCGCCTTGATCTGGTCAGCGAGGCCGGCGGGCATAGCGGTATTACCTTTGCCCGTGAAACCAAAGTTGAGCGGCAGACTATCGACGGCCCGGAGCATCGCCTCGAAGTAAAAAGGAGCGGGCGTGCAAGTCGTCGCGCAGGTGCCCACGGCCGGCCCAGTGCCGCCACCGACCATCGTGGTCAACCCGGCGGCGATGGCCTCGTGGGCCTGTTGGGGACAGATGAAGTGGATGTGCGTATCGAGCCCACCGGCGGTGAGAATGAGACCTTCGCCCGCGATGACTTCGGTGGTGACGCCCACGACCATGCCCTTGGTCACGCCCGCCATCACGTCGGGATTACCCGCCTTGCCAATGCCCGCGATCAGCCCGGCCTTGATGCCGATGTCGGCCTTGTAAATGCCGGTGTAGTCCACCACGAGCGCGTTGGTGATGACGCAGTCCAGTGCACCCGCCGCACCGACCCCAGCGGCCTGGCCCATGCCTTCACGGATGACCTTGCCGCCGCCGAATTTGCATTCGTCGCCATAAACCGTGTGGTCGCGCTCGACTTCGAGCCAGAGCGATGTGTCACCGAGCCGGACCTTGTCGCCGGTGGTGGGGCCGAACATGTCGGCGTAGTGGGCGCGTTTCATGGTGTGCATGGTTTGGGGAAAGTATTCAGTAATCAGTGTTCAGTGTTCAGTCGCCGTCTGTCCGTGTCTGAACACTGGACACTGAATACTTTTCAGGAAGCGGCATGGGCAAACTTCAGGGCTTTCACGCGTTTCATCGCGGTCTTCTTCCCTTCGGCGGAGACTTTGCCGTTTGCAAGGTTGTTGCCGCCGCGGATGACCTGCTTCCCGGCGATGGCGACGAGTTTCACGGTCTTGGTCTCGCCCGGTTCGAAACGGACGGCGGTGCCAGCGGGAATGTCGAGGCGGAGGCCGTAGGCTTTCGCTCGGTCGAACTGGAGCGAGGCGTTGGTTTCGATGAAGTGGTAGTGACTGCCGACCTGGATGGGACGGTCGCCGAGATTCGTGACCGGCAGCTCGGCGGTGGCGCGACCGACGTTGAGTTGGATTTCGCCGTCCTTGATTTCGCAGGCTCCGGGAACATCCGAAGCCCCCTCTCCCCGGCCCTCTCCCCCAAGGGGCCGAGGGAGTGAGAAAATGGCCACGTCCGGCACCGGCAGGAAGCTGCCGTGAAGGGCGAGCGCAAGATTGCCGTGCTCGCTGGCAATCGGGTGGTGCACGGTGACGAGCTTGGAGCCGTCGGGAAAAGTGCCTTCTACCTGCACGTCGTAAATCATCTCCGGCACGCCGGGCATGACCTGGTTACGCCCGAGGAGCTGGCGGCCAAGGTTCATCAACTCCGCCACGCTCTTGCCGTCGCGGATGAACTCCAGCAGCACGGTGGCGATGAGGGCGACGGCCTCGGGGTGGTTCAGACGCAAGCCGCGCGCGAGGCGCTTCTGTGCCAGCGAGCCGGCGGCGTGGAGGGTGAGTTTGTCGAGTTCGCGGGGGCTGAGGTGCATGGCGAAAGGGAGGAGATGGAAGTCAGAAGTTGGGAGCGAGGGTCATCACCATTTGCGGGCGAAAGGGTCGTCGCCGAGGTGGGACGGGAGGAAGGCGAGGTGCGAGTGGAGTTCGCGGGCCACGTCTTCGAAGCGTTCTCCGGCGATGCGGAGCAACGCCCCATCACCGAGGGCACTGGCGCTGACGACCAGCGGGGCGCGACGCTCGACCGGACGAGCCGCCAGGTCGGCGAGCAGTTGCTGCGCAGCAGAAGCCACCGGAGGACCGAGGAGCAGCAGGAGCGCGAGGCAGTTGAACCGGCCGAGGCGCATCGGGGCATCCAGCGGGCCGTCAGCGGGGGAAAGGAGCAGCGAGTCGAGAAACAGGCGGCGTGCAGGGCGAAGGTCGAGAGTCGAGGGTCGAAGGTCGAGGGTCGAGGGGTACGCAGGAGCTTCGGTGGCGAAGACTTCGATGCAGCTGGCGTAGGAGTTGAAGGCCCAGCGTTCGCCGCGCGCAACGCGCCCGGAGCAGCACCAGTCCAGCAACACCAGACCCGCCGTCGGGTGCAGGAAGATTTCCTGGCGCTGGCTGAAACTGGAATCCGCGAAGGACTGCACGGGATCGGGCGCGAGCACGAGCAGGCTGTCTTCACCAGCCTCGGCGTGAACCCGGTGCGAACAGGGGCGATGCGACGGGTTGCGGTAAATTTTGGTGGAAGCCTGGGTCCCGACGAAGCAGCGGGTGCCGGGACCGGCGTGAAGGTCGAGCCGGGTTTCATCCCCGGCCACCATGCCACCGCCGAAACTGCTGAGGTAAGCCCAAATGCTCTCCCCCCGCGACCGGGGCGTGAGCAGTTTCAGCGGCGAAGTGGCAAAAGCCGAGGTGACAGCGGACTTCCCGGCGATGCGCTCGCATTGCAAGCGGGCGTGGCCGGAACAACGAGTGGCCGGGTCATGAATCGCAGCGACCATCAGGCACGCAGTCCCCAGACCAGGCCAGCGACGGCCATGGCCAGCACGCCAACGCCCTGCAGCACCCGGCGCGGCAGGCGGTCCTGCACGGAGCGCGCCCCGAACCACAGCGCCGCACCCGCGAGGGCCAGCACCGCGAGATGGTCCGCACTGGTGAACAGGTGCCCGGCCGAGGCATCCAGCAAGTCATGGCCAGGATGGGCTTGAGCGGAGAGCGCGACGGCGAAGGTGGCGACGGACGCGAAGAGACGGGTGACAGGCTGGTTCATACAGTCAGATGCAATTTGACGAGGTCGTCGTTGAGTTGTGCAATTGGACCGGAGGCGACAATGGAGCCGCGATCCATGATGTAGAAGTTGTCCCCGACCGCGAGGCAGAAGTCCAGATATTGCTCAACCAGCAGGATGCTGATTTTTCCCTCCTTCTTGATCTTCACCAGGGTGTCGCCGATGAGGTCGATAATGTTGGGCTGGATGCCCTCGGTTGGCTCGTCGAGAATGAGCACCTTGGGATCCGTCAGGAGCGCGCGGGCGATGGCGAGCTGCTGTTGCTGACCGCCGCTGAGCACGCCGCCCTTGCGCTGGAGAAACTCCTTCAAAATGGGGAACAGCTCGAGCACCCGGTCCACTTGGCCATTGGCCTTCGCGCCGTGGACGACCAGGCTGAGCTTCAAGTTCTCCCAGACCGTGAGGTGCGGAAAGATGTCGCGGCCCTGAGGGACATAGCCTACGCCGCTGCGGGCGCGTTCGTCCGGCCGGAACGTCGTAAGATCCTTGCCGTCGAGTTTCACGACCCCGGAATCGGTCTTCACCAAGCCGACGATGCTCTTGAGCGTGGTGGTTTTGCCGACGCCGTTGCGGCCCATGAGGCAGACAAGGCTGCGGGGCGGCACCTCGATGTTCACGCCGCGCAGGATGCGGGAGCCATCGTAGGAGACGTTGATGTCGGAGAGGGAGAGCATGGGAAAGTGTTCAGTAATCAGTGTTCAGTGTTCAGATGGGCATGGGCGGTCGGGGTCACGACTGAATACTGAACACTGATCACTGAATACTGGTTCATCGGGTTCACGCCTTCTTCTTTCTGCCGAGGTAAACCTCGATCACGCGCTCGTCGTTCTGCACCTGGTCCACGGTGCCTTCACAAAGCACGTGGCCCTGATGCAGGACGGTGACCTTGCGGGCGATCTGGCGGACGAAGGTCATGTCGTGCTCGATCACCACGATGCTGTGCTTGCCTTCGAGGCTCATCAGCAACTCGCCGGTCTTGTGGGTCTCCTCGTCGGTCATGCCGGCGGCGGGTTCGTCCACGAGCAGGAGCTTCGGGTTTTGGGCGAGCAACATGCCGATCTCGAGCCATTGCTTCTGACCGTGCGAGAGGAGGCCGGCCTTCGTGTCCGCCTTGTCCACGAGGCCGATGGTCTTCATAACCTCGTGAATGCGGTCGCGCTGCTCGGAGGAGATGCGTGAGAAGAGGCAGGACCAGAGACTGCGGCTGCCTTCGAGTGAGAGCCAGATGTTCTCGAAGACCGTGCTGTCCACATAGACGGACGGCGTCTGGAACTTGCGCCCGATGCCGAGCCGGTTGATCTCGTATTCGTTCAGCTCGGTGAGGTCGGTGTCCTTGCCGAACTCGACCTTGCCCACGTCCGGGGCGGTGCGTCCGGTGATCAGGTCCAGCATGGTGCTCTTGCCGGCGCCATTCGGGCCGATGACCACGCGGAGTTCGCCGGTGTCCATGTAGAAGTTCAGGTCGTTGATGGCCTTGAAGCCGTCGAACGACTTGGTGACGCCTTCGAGCGTAAGGATGAATTCTTTGTGGGCGCTCACGGGTCAGGAAACTTTGGGCTTGGCGGGTTCGACGGGGACGGGTGCCGTCGTGGTTTCGTCCTTGGGCTTGCGGTTAAGACGGGCCTTCAATTCGCAGAATTGCTCAGGAATACCCACGATGCCCTTGGGCATGAACAACGTCACAAAAATGAAAAGGATGCCCAGGATGTAAGGCCACTGCTCGGCAAAGGCGTGCGTGGCATAGCTCTTGAGGGCGTTGATGCTGATCGCGCCCAGGATCGGGCCAATGAGACTCTGCCGGCCGCCCACCGCGCACCAGACGACTGCTTCGAGGGACTTGTCCGGGGCCATCTCGCTGGGGTTGATGATGCCGACCTGCGGCACAAAGAGCGCGCCGCCCAGGGCCGCAATGACGCCGGCGACCACGAAGACAAACAGCTTGAAATGGGCGGTGGCATAGCCGCTGAAGAGCACGCGGTTTTCCGAGTCGCGAATGGCCCGCTGGATCAGCCCAAATTTCGTGGTGTTGAGCCAGCGGCAGAACAGGTACACGAGGAGAAGAAGAACCCCGGATGCAATGTAGAGCGTGCGCTTCGTGGCCGGGTTGTTCACGTCGAAGCCAAGGATGAACTTGAAATCCGTCAGGCCGTTGTTGCCGCCGAACGTGAAGTCATTGCGGAAGAACATGAGCGTGGCCGCGTAAGTCAGCGCCTGGCTGAGGATCGAGAAATAGACGCCCTTGATGCGCGAGCGGAAGGCCAGCCAGCCGAAGATGTAGGCCACGACCGCCGGCACCAGCACGACCATCAGCGCCGCGAACCAGAAGTGCTTGAAGGGAATCCAATGCGGCGGCAGCCCACCGGTTTCAGGAAAGCGCTTCGGAAATTCGAGGAACACCATGAAGTCCGGGATGTCCGCCTTGTATTGTCTCCAACCCCAAACCGAAACCCCAATCCCCGTATCCAATGCCAGAGTGAGTCCGATCCTCTCCTGGCCGCTTACCCTTGATGTTCAAATTCTACTCGAAGCTGGCGCAGAACCTTTTCCTCGTCATCCTGGCTGTCCTGCTCCTGCCCAAACTCCTTTCCGTACTGCCCTTTGTCCTGATTTTAATGGCTGCCCTGCTTCTCGTTGGTAAAAAGCGATGCTGTAGGCGTGGTGGTAGGCGTTGAGGTTAAGCTTTCTCTTGGTGCTTAACCCTTTCATTGGTGCTTAACCCTTTCATTGGTGCTAACCCTGACCCTTGGCCTGTTCCTTGACCTGTTCCTGGACCATGGCGGTTTAGGGACGAGGTTGAGGAGCAGGTTGAGGGTGGGGTTAATGCTTTCGATGATGCTGACGTTGACCCTTTTGCTTTACCTATCGGTTGTTGCCAAATGGCGAAAATAATCCAAATTTAGGTCCCCTACATGCATTCCGCGCATAGCAATTTCGCCTGCCGGAGCATGGTCTTCACGGCTTCCTCCTGCAAGTCAGTCGGGCGGGTAGCCGGGCCATTTTCTTGTCCAACACCGGGGTCGTTTCTTTGACGTGGCCGTTTGATTCTCTTACCGATACAGCCCAAACGCAGCGAGACTTGAAAATCACGACCCTCACGGGCCATTACCTGTCAACCGCTTCCGCCGGACTGCGTTCACGAAAATCGCGACTATCAGGCCCGTCAAAGCGAAGGCAAATACTCCCGTCCAGAATCTTGGCGAAGTCTCTGAAGGAGCCGGGGTGATGAGCTTGCTTTGTGTCGTTAGCCCTCCGCTGACGGCATCACTTAAATTAGGTACCTGTGCCGCTGTTCTCTTTGAAGTTGAAGGCCCACCGGCAAAGGCTGCTGACGGTCTGACCGGGTGGGGATTTGTTTTCCAAGGCGTTGGCAGTGGCAGCGTGATTCCCATTCGTTTGGGATTTGCCGGAATTGCGGCTGCGATTGCAACGGTATTCTCTGGCGTCTGAACTCCGCCTGTTCCATCCGCAGTGGTTATCCGAAACATTGCGTTACCGCTCGTTACTTGGCTGCGTTCCCCAGTCTTCAGGCTCGCAACCCGCTTTGTTGCGTTTACATAGTAAGAATGCCCCGGCTTGAACTGAAGGACATTGGCAATGTTAATTGATTCGACTACGGCCATTCCCACCCGGCACCATTCGGTTTTTCCACCGCTTCGGCCCGAAACCCGCTCGGCTTCTGCTACAGGACTGACTAAAACAGGTTCTCCGTTTGCGTCTATCACCGTCAGTTCGATGTCCATCCGAAGCCCGCTGGCGTAGAAATGAACCGTGGCCTGTGTCTGGTCCGAAACATTCCTAGTGACAAGCCACAATTTAAGTGTTTCCCCGAGGACGAACGTTTCTTTTTCAAGAGTGATACTCATGTCGAAACCGGCCGTTTCCAACCCCCAGTTTTCGATTCCTTTTGGCAAACCATCATGCCGGGCAAGCAGTTCGGTTGGGACCCAGCCTACCACCGGGTGGATGGAAACCGCTAGTGCGTCGGAACGTGTACTGCTAATCAGAACCATCGTAGTGATAAACACCAAACCAACTAAGACGCGCCTAAGCACGGCTGCTCCACTGGGTTGTCGCATTGCTAGAATCATTCCTATTTAATCAGGTTGCCAATTTGAATCGACGACATTTTGGTTCCAAGTAGGCCAGCCTGTGGCACGAATCGCAGCCGGTACATTCTTCGCCGGTGCAACTGGAAAACTCCATCCACCCTCCCCATTGACTGCGCGAGCACTCCAGCTCCAGTCTACTTGTCGGATCGGCACCCAGACATCGTTTCCACCGGGCATGTACATCAGATACATGGTGAATGAATCGTTTGCCTCCACGTCGTTGTAAGCTCCATCCAGAGGTTCACGCGAGCCGCCTGCTTCGTCATTATAACCTTCGACAAGCGGTGAGTCATCCGCTGGATTGTTTGGACTGTAGGGGTAACCAGAGTCCAAGCCAGAGGCAGTCAACTTCCAATGGTTTCCGCTCTTATTCAGCTTACTGACGCTGCTATTCGCAATTTGAACCCACTGAAAAGCTCCAATTTGAGGAGTTCCAGTATGAGTGAACCGAACGCCAGGGTTTCCTGAAGGAGTGCCGAAATGAAGACTATCCGCAAGCGAGTCCGGGTGATTTGAGTCGAGGGCAATGGTGCCGGTATCGGTTGACACGCTGACAGGCGGATCAGCCACCTCGAACTTGCACTTGCGTTGCATTGTTTTGCCTCTGAAATTCGTAATGAGAGTTATAGTGTTGGTGCCCGGCTTCCACCAAGCAAACGTGATCGTTTGATTATTTGTCGGAAATTCGAACACGGGTCCCCCATTGGTCGCACCTACAACAAAATTCGAAACCGTAGAACCACCGATGCTCCAGGAGTAGGACTGCGCGGCGAGTGGGAATGCTCGCAGGGTCATGTTCTTGCCCACCACCGAGGGCTTAGTTTTGTCACTGAGGTCGATCATGGGTGCCTGGACCAGAAGAATTGTACCCCCAGTCTCAGGGTCAGCACATCCGCCAGAACCGCTGGAATTTGTGTCGACGCCGAACCATGCCACTTCATCCACCCAAATCTCAGCCCGAATGATCGCTGCGGAAAGAATTGCCGTCCAGTTGTCATGACCCGTGATATCTACCCCAACCGCGTTGGTGGAATGTTCCATGAAGGAGGCGTAAGCCACTCCGTTGGTAACATTTTCAACGGCAATCACGATGTCAGCGTCCGGAATGGGTTCCCCCGTATCCGTATCAGTGGCAGAGATGGTGAACACAGCGACCACATCATTGGTGAAGGCGGGATCGCCTTCGATAACAAGCTCCTGGACACCACTTACGCCGGTGAATGTGCCTACATTTGGGATATTATTAGACCCTTTGCCGAGAAAGGGCAGAAACGGGAGCTGAAATTCGCTGCTCGGCGGGTTAGCAGCTCCGTAGAACGTGAGATCCAAGCCGTCGAGATAGGTCTTCAGACCGTCGTCGATGAGCGCTCCGACGACGCCGTTGGAGCTGATGTTGAACGTGTTTGTCACCTCCACGGCAGGGGTGAGGTTGCTGCCCCGCCGGTTTGTGGGTCCCAATAGCCGTTCAGGGTGATGTGCCGGTAGGCGTTGGTGCCGCCTTCGATCACGTTCGCGCAGGTCAACTGAAAGGCGAGATAGAAATAGGTGCCATTGGTCAGGCCAAGGGGTGTGAAATAGTCTCGTGTGAAGGTGGCGTTGAAGTCCTTGAATCGGAGGCCCTCAAAAGGCGGGTCGGTCTGGGCTTGAGCGGTGTGAAGGCAGTTGACGGCGAACAAGAGGATTAGTAGAGGTCGGAGTGTTTTCATGAGGTGCATCAGATGTTGATTTGGTTTTAGATTGTAGAACTGGAAAAGTGAAAAGCGAAATTAGGCATTCACGGCGATGCTCACGGGATCGCTCCATTGCCCGAAGACTTGGTCCCCTTGCAGGTAGATTGCGCGTACTTCCAGAGGGCGGTGATGCCAAGGGCGGGGCTGGCGGATGGGCGATGGAGAATCGGCAATGGGTTATAGGGAATTGGGTTAGCCAGTGGGGACAGGAGAGTTTGTTGTGGTGGATGGTGGTAGTGAGGAGGCTCTGACTATCTCCCAAGTTGAAGTGAGCCTCGTCACCTCGGCTGCTACCGTCAGGAAGGCTTCGGCTGTCGTGCAGAGTGCCAACTCTTGTCGCTGATGTCCCCGAGAATCTCATGGCGTTGTGCCCGCGTTCTGCCTTGAAAGCAGGCGCAAGTCAAAACTTTCTTTAAAAAAGTTTGGAATGCTTCCATGACCGCCCGAAGGAGCGAAGAAGAAGTAGCAGGTGCCAGGCGGTTCACCCGGCATGCGTCTGCCGACGGTGCTCCGCCTTCCACCAGAAGGCGACACGCGCCACCTGAATTCGTAAACAGGCGCTGGGGAAGCACCATCATCCCGCCATTAGCCTCGCCGACATACCATTGGGTTGAGTTGGAATATACCAGGAGGTTGGCCAGCGTCTGATCCGTGAGGTGCTCGAACCCGGTGTAGGGAGATGGCAGCTCGAAGAATTTGAGCTGTCCAGAAAAAGTCAAATGCACTTCCCAGTTGGTTCCGAAATCTACTGCTGGCAGCCGGATGTCCACACGAGTGAAGTCCTCAAGATCGCGCTCCGTATGGATGATGTTCCAAGCGTAATCGTTCGGAATACCGCTAACTCCAGAACTGGTGGCGTCGAACCAGTCAATTTCAGATCCGCCTGAAAACGGGTTGCCGAGCTTGTCATTGTCATTGTTGATCCAAAACACATACGGTGAAGCCGCTGTGGTCAGGTCATTGGTGCCATCCAGATCAATGCTTCCATCCCGGTTCTTGTCCACGCCAACCCGCACGTGATATCGCACCGCCTGGACCCAGAACGAAATGTCCTCCACGGAGCCGGGCGGCACGTTGGTGGGCAAGGAGGATAATGGCACTGTTTTCACCACGGCAGCTTCAAAAATTGTCCGTTGGCGGGTGTTGATGAGGATGGCAGCTCGTTCTCGGGTCAGGGTGAGGAAGTTGATGATGAGCAGTTGAAACCAAGGAACGGATGATGGCTAGGACGATGACGTTTATGCCCAGGATTTCCGCCAGGGTTGATGCTGCCAATGATGATGTTGACCAGGACGAGATCGAAGAATTGTCCACCATAGGGTCAGAATGAAGCTGGGTGTTAAACAGGAAGGACAGCGACAGGATGACAGCAGCAGAACCCCTACGCCTTTTTCTTACCTGTCAGGTGGGAATGTGGCTGTCGGGTAGCTGACTTCCAGCCAACGTGGGCTCCAGGCTTCCGGTCACTTTCGCTCTGGATTCCAGGAGGCGCTTCCACACGTCGGTTGTGACCGGGGTCTTTGCAGAAGCAGGGAAACCCGGCCTTAACGCAGCACTGAAGACGAGTCGGCGTCCGGGATCATTCTTAAAGTGGACGAAATAGTGTCGGCTGAGG
This sequence comes from Pseudomonadota bacterium, assembly GCA_009924135.1. Lineage (GTDB taxonomy): Bacteria > Verrucomicrobiota > Verrucomicrobiia > Limisphaerales > SXTU01 > SXTU01. Next base: position 27,029 of record RFSE01000035.1, read on the forward strand.
TGCGGTCCATTTCGAGTGAGGTTTGCCGGAGGCTTGAAGGTACCTCGGGACCGTCCAGCAGGAAAAACTGTGACCTCGGCCACTACTGAGCGGATCAGTTCGGCGAGACGAACGCGCATCTGTTCTGCGACAGTCGGGTCTGCATTTTTCACAGCACCCAGTAAATCCTTGAGGTCCTTCATGCGGCTTGACGTGGATTGCCTACCACTTAACTCGCTCTTCAATTGTCGCAAACGCTTCAGTTCCTCGTCTCGTTGGGATTCGAGCTCGGAAATTCGGCGAACGACAGTTGCGGGAGCTGTCGTAGTGGCTCCTACCCCAATTGCCTCAGTCAGGTTCTGTAACTGCCGGTTGAGGGCAGCCAAACGTCCTTCGTTGTCTTGAATCGCAAGGATCATGCTACTTGTCGCGTCGTCTTCCACTATCGATGCAATGTCCAGTTCTTCGGTAAACCGGAGGAAAGTCGTCTCGAACTCTGCGATCGGGTAACCGACGTATCTGCATCCGAGGCCCCGCATAGCGCTTGCACAAACCAAGGCCCGCGAGTCCGCGCCTTTGTTCACGTACTGCATACGCGCCCCGCAGTAGCCACAACGCGCCACCCCAGTGAATAGGTTATGCACGCCGCCTTTGGTCGGACGACCCAGCTTACCCGCCCGGTTGCTCTTCTTCGTTTGGACCGCATTGAAGGTGGACTGATCGACGACTTGGGGAAAATAGTCTGGTATGCAAGCACCATCCGGGGTCCTGTATCCACTCTTGGATGAACACGGTTGGAACTCGCCAAGAACCGCACGGCTCTTCAGTATCTTCGCAACGTAGCTGCCGTGCCAGATCGATGCTCGCCCAATTGGTGAGATGTGACGTTGGTTGAAGGTTCGTGCGATGGTGTGGTGTCCCATACCCTGCAAGCTTTGTGTGAAGATGTCGCGGACCGAAGCCACGGCGGCGGGGATCATGACGAACTTGCCCGTCGCGGCGTCAAGCGTCAGCCAAGCTGGACATCGCGCAGTCAATGCTTTCACAGCGATTTGCCTGCGCTTCTGTTCCCACGTTTTCGCCGCACGGTAGGACTTCTGAGCAGATTCGTCGTGAGAGCGGTAAAATGTCATGATCGAGAGCATCAACTCAATGGGGTTGTTGAGACTCTCACGGTTGAACCGACGTCGATCAGTGAGGGTGACGATGTCTACACCGCTGCGGAGGATCGACATGAACAAGTGAACCGCATCTCCAATCTGAGCACGAGAAAGTCGGTCCAGATTCTCAATGATTAGCACGGATCCCTTTTCGACCTTTCCCTTTTCGATCAATTCCAAAAACCGTCCCAAGTTACCCCTCGATACATTGTCGCCCTTGAACGCACTCAGCCCGAGGTCCCGTAAGGAAATACTTGTGTCAAGCGTCAGGTTATTTTCGGCACAAAATGCGGCGGTCTGCTCGATTTGACGTCTGAGGCTGTCGCCCTTTGCTTGCTCCGTTGACGAGAAGCGGACGTAGGAATAGGCTTTCACCAATCGCTTTCTGGCTCGCATGGCGGGCACACTGAATTATTCATGGGTGAAAGTCTATCCAAGAGGCTGCTCATCGGTCCGCCGGGCACGGGCAAGTCCATGCTCGCCCAACGCCTGCCGTCCATCCTGCCGTCCCTCACGCTGGAGGAAGCACTCGAAACCACCAAGATCCACAGCATTGTCGGCCTGCTCTCCGCTGGTCAGGCCCTCATCACCCAACGTCCGTTCCGCGCGCCCCATCACACGGCCTCGGATGCCGGCTTGCTCGGCGGCAACATCAACCCCACCCCCGGCGAAATCTCCCTCGCGCACCATGGCGTGCTTTTCCTCGACGAACTGCCCGAGTTCAAACGCAGTGTCCTCGAAACCATGCGCCAGCCGCTCGAAGAAGGCCGCGTGACCATCTCCCGCGCCGCCGGCACCGTCACCTTCCCCTCGCAATTCATGCTCGTGGCCGCAATGAACCCCACGCCCGACGGCAAAATGCCCGGTGAATCCAAGAGTTCTCCCCGCGAGATTCAGAATTACCTCGGCCGCATTTCCGGACCGTTGCTCGACCGCATAGATCTCCACGTCGAAGTCCCCCAGGTGAAGTTCCGCGACATGCAGGCGGCCAAGCCGGGCGAGCCTTCCGCAGCCATCCGCGCGCGCGTCATCGCCGCGCGGGCCATCCAGCAACGCCGCTTTGCCGGTCAACGAATCTCCTGCAACGCCCGCATGGGCACCCGTGAACTGAAAGCCTTCTGCACCCTCGATGAAGCCGCCAACGAAATGCTCAAGTACGCCATGAGCGACATGAACTTGAGCGCCCGCGCCCATGATCGCATTCTGAAAGTGGCCCGCACCATCGCCGACCTCGCCGGGGTCGAGAACCTCACCGCCGAGCACGTCAGCGAGGCGATCCAATACCGCTCCATGGACCGGCAGTTGTGGGGTTGAGCGCTGGCCCGCGAACCTATCGATGAACCTGTCAGCCGGACGCCCCACACTGCCTCTGCGGGCACCCTCTCCCTTCCTCGGAGGAGGGGAGAGGGACGGGGTGAGGGGTGCGCTCCGCATGCCAAGTTCAGCGCCCCAATGCTCGGTTATCGGCCCGTGGTTCCCCATTAAACAAATGGCTTGGCTCCTCGCAGCATGGCTGGGCCTTGGCGTGTCGCTCCTGGCACAGCAGCCGGGTGCCCCGCTCACATTCGATGCCCTGCACAAACAAGTTTCCGTGCGCTTTGGCCAGACGAATGTGGTGGTCCACTTCTCGGTCACCAACACCTCCCCTGCCCCGGTCGTGATCCGGGACGTGACGCTCTCGTGCGGATGCAGCGTCGCGAGTCTGCCGGCCCAACCGTGGAATTTGCCGCCGGGAGCGCAGGGCCAGCTCACCATCACGACGGATCTGCGCGGTAAGCGCGGGTCACTCGTTAAGACCGCCATCGTCCAGGCCAGCACCGGCACCCGCGTGCTCACGTACCAGGTAGACATCCAGGAACCCGCCACGCCAGAGGAACGCGCGCGGAACCAGACCCTCGCCAAGGCCGACCGCCAGGCCGTGTTCCGGGGCGATTGCACCCGGTGCCATGTCGAACCCGCCAAAGGGAAACTGGGCCGCGAACTCTTCACCGCCGCCTGCGGCATCTGCCATGCCGCCGAACACCGCGCCTCCATGGTGCCGGATTTGAGGACCCTGAGGCCCCCGCCCAATCGCGCAAATTGGGAGCGATGGATTACCCACGGCAAGCCCGACACCCTCATGCCCGCCTTTGCCGGCAAGGCCGGCGGACCACTGACGGAAGACCAAGTGCGCTCCCTCGTCGAACTGCTCGCGGGCACCAGCCCCGGCCCGTAATCAGCCCTTCCCCACCGGCCGCAAACCTCCCTCTTTGCGCCTCTTGCGCCTCTTCGTGGCCGAAAGCCACGCTCGCCCAGCGAGCGCTCTTCAGGTCCGGAAAAAGGAAAGGTGACCCGAAGATGGATAAGCCTGGAACCCGGTGTTGAAAGCGCGAAATACACGAACTACGCGAACCGGAAAAGGTTTCGGAATAGTTCACGCTTCACCGTGTGGGTGAACTTTTTTGCGGCGGGCCGATTTGATTTTGTCCCTTGGTGTTCGCGTGGTTCGCGTGGTTCGCGGTGCATCTGGACTGCGGCAGCCAGGATAAGCAGGCATGGAGAATGAAGCGCCCCTGACTTGGACCTTGAACCTTAATCCTTGAACCTTGAACCTTCCTTAACGGCAACTCCCGGAAATCACCCCGGCTCCTTGGCACGAGCCAATCCCTCCGGGCCAGTCCAGCGGCTCGCAGCATATTCTTCATAGCAGCTCTGCTACGACATCGCTGATACCTCGGTCTGACTCGTCAGGGGGTGCGCCTCGTTACGCTTTGGGCAGATCGGCGGTGAGTACGGTCCTCCATGTCCCCGGCACGGGATTTGCCCGCCATCGATCACCGTATTTTTCTAAAACCGCCTCGCACACCAAACTCTCCGGGTCGCTATCTATCATACTTAGCATCACCCGGCAGCCAACTGATAAGGAATGCTTCTCTATCACGCTCGCGTCAATACTATATATGCTAAAATCATCCGGCTCCCCGCTGATTCCACAGCAATTGTAATCAGCATTGTTTATATACATAAAAGTCAAGGCCCCCAGACTGTCAGAGAATTTTAATTTGTGACAATGCTTTTGAGACTGTCTGAAATTTGGGAGGGGCTCCTTTCAGTTTCCACACAGGCCTTCACGCCATGATGCCTTTGGCCACTTCGGCGGCGGCGGCGTCTCCGGCCAGGCGGCGCACGAGGGCGAGGCCGAATTCCACCGAGGTCGCCGCGCCGCGCGAGGTGATGAGCTGGCCGTCCTCCACCACCCGCTCGTGCACCAGCGAGTCCGGCAGTTCCGCCAGCACCCCGGCATGCGAGGTGTACCGCTGTCCGGCGAGCAGGCCGGCATCAAGGAGCACCGTGGGCGCGGCGCAGATGGCGGCGATGGGTTTGCCCGCCGCCGCATAAGCCTGCGCGAGCCGGGCGGCCCGGCCGTCGGCCCGCACCGCCTTGACGCCGGGACCGCCGGGAATCAGCAGGAGATCAAACGCCTGCGCCGCCACGTCGTTCAGCGCGGTGTCCGCCTGCACGGTGATCTGGCACCGGCCGGTGACGAGCGGTTCACCGGTGAGCGAAGCCAGCACGACCTCCACCCCCGCACGCCGCAACAAATCCACGGGCGCCACCGTTTCGATTTCTTCAAAGCCGGGGAACAGCAGGCACAGAACACGTTTTTTCATGGATTCAGAGGTTGGGGAGTCATTGCACGATCACGCTGTATCGCGGTGAAAGCCGCTTCGCAATGGGTGAAGGTGTCATGGGCTGGGAGCATAGGCCGGGGTGGACGCGTTACAAGTCCGGGCCGGGGTAACGGTGCTGTCTGAGCATCGAGTTGATCGGCCAGCCGGAAACTGGAACGGGCTGGGAGGACAGCACGCGCAACTCGGCGGTCATAGACCGCCGCTACAGGGGGGCACGGCCTTCGTAGCGCAGGCAGCCTGGCCCGCGGGTGGCGGTCACGGCGGGGCGCAGGATCGCGCGGGCAGGGCTGCCCGCGCTACGGCATCCCAAACTTTTCTGACGAAGTCACCGGCCCGGGCTGCGGCTGGCTGGCAGCACAGTCGCGGTCCGTTCGCACCGAGCCGCTTTCATCCCGCGCTGGCGAAAACTGGCGGGCGGTGGCAGGGTTGCCCGCATAGTCATGCTATTGCTTGCGCCCAGATCATCCGTGCGGCTGGCGCTGTTCGCTTGCCTCGTCGCGACGGGCCTGGCGGCGGCTCCGGCGGCGCGCGAGTTTGCCATCACCGCCGCCGACCGGGCGCACTGGGCGTTTCAGCCGGTGCAGCGTCCGGCGGTTCCGGAACTTCGCAATCCGCGATCAACAATTCGCAATCCCATCGACGCCTTCCTGCTCGCGAAGTTGAATGCCGCCGGGCTGGCCTTTTCTCCGCCCGCCACGAAGGAGGCCCAGTTGCGCCGTGTGTCGTTGGATTTGACGGGCCTGCCGCCCTCGCCCGGCGAACGGGAGGCGTTCCTGGCCGATGCCTCGCCTGACGCCTGGACGAAGGTCGTAGACCGGCTGCTCGCGTCGCCGCACTACGGCGAGCGCTGGGGGCGGCATTGGCTGGACCTCGCGCGCTACGCGGACACGGAGGGCTTCGAGCATGACCTGACGCGGCCGAACGCCTGGCGCTACCGCGACTACGTGGTGCGCGCGTTCAACGCGGACAAGCCCTACGACCGCTTCGTGCGCGAGCAGATTGCCGGGGATGAACTCTGGCCCGCCGATCCCGACGCACTCATCGCCACGGGCTTCAACCTCATCGGGCCGGACATGACGGACAGCTCGGACCAGATGCAGCGGCGGCTCAACACGCTCAACGACATGACGGACGCGACGGCGTCGGTCTTCCTCGGGCAGACCTTCGGCTGCGCGCGGTGTCACGACCACAAGTTCGAGCCGGTGGCGCAACGTGATTACTTCGCGTTGCAGGCGTTCTTCATGCCGGCGGCCTTCAAGCGCGAGACGCCGGTGCCGACCCGCGAGGAACGCGCCGCGCAGGAGCGGGCGCTGGCCGAGTATCAGACCCAGCCCGCCGTGCGCGAACTCGTCGCGCTCGAAGCGCCGTATCGCGAGAAGCTGCGGGCCGCGAAGCTCGCCAAGCAACCGCCCGAAGTCCGCGAAGCACACAACACCCCGCCGGAGCGACGCACCGCCGCGCAGGAAAACCTGGCGTTCGAGACCGCCGCCGCCGTGACCGTGGCGGACAAGGACGTGCTCGCCGCCCTGAGCAGCGCCGACCGCGAGCGGCGGAAGGAACTGGCCGGGGTCGCGAAGCAGTTTGCCGCGCCGCCGGGCTTGCCGACCGCGTTGACGCTGGTCACGAGCAACGCGGTGCCCGCGGCGGCGCACATCCTGAATCGCGGCGACTACAACCAGCCCCGCGACCTGGTGCCGGCCGGTTTTCCACAGGTGATCGGGGCTTTCCAGTTGACGCCGGACCCGGCGGCCAGTCCGCGCGCACGGCTCGCCGGCTGGGTGGCCAGCGCGGAGAACCCGCTCACCGCGCGCGTCCTGGTCAACCGCGTGTGGCAGCATCATTTCGGTCGCGGCCTCGTGGCGACGCCGAGCGAGTTTGGCACGCACGGCGCGAAGCCGAGTCACCCGGAGCTGCTGGACTGGCTCGCGAGCGAGTTCGTCGCCGGCGGCTGGAGTTTGAAAAAGCTGCACCGCTTGATGGTGACGAGCGAGGCGTACCGGCAGAGTTCCAGTGTTCGGTATTCAGTGGTCAGTGGTCAGTCACCGAAGGCCCCGTCTGCTCTACTGAACACCGAATACTCCAAAGCTATCGCCACTGACCCGGCGAACCTGCTCCTCTGGCACATGAACCGCCTGCGTCTCGAGGGCGAAGTCATTCGCGACAGCTTGCTGGCGGTGAGCGGACGGTTGAATCCGAAGCCGGGCGGGCCGGGCGTTTTTCCGCCGGTGCCGGCCGAGGCCATCAAGGGTGCGAAGGGCTGGAATGTGTCCGCCGACCCGCGTGAGCACGAGCGGCGGAGCCTGTACATCTTCGCCAAACGCAATCTGCGCTTCCCGTTTCTCGAAGTGTTTGACGCGCCGGACAGCAATCTGACCTGTCCGGAGCGCGGACGCAGCACCACGGCCCCGCAGTCGCTCACGCTGCTCAACGCCGAGGAAGTGCTGACCGCCAGCCGCGTCGTCGCCGCCCGGCTGGAGCGCGAGGCGAAGGAGCCGCGGGAGCGCGTGACGCTGGCGTACCGGCTTATCCTGGGCCGGGACCCGACCGCACGGGAGCAGGAGGTGGCCGCGCAGTTCCTCGCGCCATCGCCGCTGACCGAGTTGTGCCGGGCGCTGTTCAACTTGAACGAGTTTGTGTATGCCTACTGACATGGCAACGCCCTGCCCCGGTCCCAACGCGCCCGGCGCGCGACTGACGTCGCGCCGCCGGTTCCTCGAACGCGCGGGCGGCGGCCTGGGAATGGTCGCGCTGGCCTCGCTGTTGAAGCCGGACAACTTGCTTGCGGATGAGCTTGCGCCACACGAAACCCGGACCACGAACCCCCTCGCCCCGCAGGCCACGCACTTCGCGCCGCGCGCCAAACGGGTCATTTTCCTGTTCATGTCCGGCGGGCCGAGTCATGTGGATTTGTACGAGCCCAAGCCGGAACTGGTACGGCTGGCGGGGCAGCCGATTCCCGAATCGTTCGGCAGCTTCAAGACACGCCGCAACGTGGCGAAGAACAAACTGCTGCCCTCGCTGCGGCCTTATCGCGCTCACGGGCAGTGCGGCATGGAGATTTCCGACTGGCTGCCGCAGATCGCGTCGTGCGCGGACGACCTCTGCCTGTTACGCGGCTGCCACGGCGACAGCGTCACGCACCCGGAATCGGTGTACATGATGAACACCGGCTCCATTCTCATGGGCAAGCCGAGCCTCGGCGCCTGGGCGGCATATGGGCTCGGCACGGAGAACCAGAACATGCCGGCCTTCGTGGTGATGCCTGATCCGGCCGGCTGGGTGAAGGGCGGCGCTCCCGCGTGGGGAAACGGGTTTTTGCCCGCCACGTATCAGGGCACGGTCCTGCGCGGCGGAGCCTCACCGATCCTGCACTTGAACACGCCGAACGGCATCAGCGCCGGACAGCAGCAGGCCACTGTCGGGCTCATCAACCAGTTGAACCGCGAAGGCTTGGGGCCAAACGAACCGGACTCGGAACTGGCCGCACGCATTGCGAGTTACGAACTCGCCTTCCGCATGCAGAGCCACGCGCACGAAGTCGTGAACGTGAGCAGTGAGAGCGCGGCCACGCGGAAACTCTACGGGCTCGATCATCCCGTGACGGCGGAGTTTGGGCTGCGCTGCCTGCTGGCGCGGCGCATGGCGGAGCGCGGCGTGCGCTTCGTGCAGGTGTATTGCGGCGACACAAACGGCTGGGACGGCCATTCGAAGATGGATGAGAACCATTCACGGCTCTGCGCGCAGAGTGACGGACCCGTCGCCGGCCTGCTCAAGGATTTGAAGTCCCGGGGCATGCTCGATGACACGCTCGTCGTGTGGGGCGGTGAGTTTGGCCGGATGCCCATGAGCGAGGGTCCGGACGGGCGAGATCACAACCCGCACGGTTTCGCGATGTGGCTGGCCGGGGGTGGCGTGAAAGGCGGCACGGTCATTGGCGCGACCGACGAAGTGGGCCTGCGGGCTGCCGTGGACAAGACGCACGTGCACGACGTCCACGCGACGATCCTGCATCTGATGGGCTTCGACCACGAGCGGTTGACGTTCCGCCATGGCGGCCGCGACGAGCGGCTCACGGACGTGGCGGGAAAAGTGATTGCGCGGGCGCTGGCGTGACGCGGCAACCGCCGCCAGGCGATTCATCCTAAAAGCCGCAGTTCAACCACGGATGGACACAGATGGGCAGGGCGAATGATGCCAGTTATACCAATTACTGGAATGCTCTGATCGAATTCCCGCTGTGAACCAAGGAACGACTTCTCCCTCACCATGAACCGGTGCCGGGTTCCTGGTTCCAATGCGCGGTTTTCGGACCGTGGTGGCTCCCCATGAACCGAGGTTTTGGCAGGAAAATTGGGAGGACAAATCTTCCTGCCCTAAATCCAGCTCGTCCGCCGCCGCCCGGCCATGTACCGCAGGCGTCCTCGCCTGCGAGTTCGAGCGGCGTCTCGCGCGCGCACGAACTCGGGGCGGGACGCCCCGGTCACTCGCAGGCGAGGACGCCTGCGGTACAACGCATCCGGCGGCGGTGCGCCGGGTTTGTTTTTGCCCTTTTACTTTTGCCTTTTGCCTTGCCGACGGCACAACTGCCCCAGTGTTAAAATCGTTGGCCCCACGCGCGCCATGGTTGGCGTCGGGGAGGTCGTTAATCCCCGCACACTCCCCCGGACATCGGCGGTCCCGGTGAATAACTTTTCCCAACTTTGTCGCTTGGTCCACGGGCGCACCGGGCTACGCTGGCGGATGCCAGATGAACCGGCTCAACCGCATCCTGCACGTGGACGGCGACAGTTTCTTCGCCAGTTGCGAAATCGCACTGGAGCCGAAACTGGCGGGCCGGCCCGTTTGGGTGGGCGGCGGACGGCGCGGGGATGGGATCGTCATCGCGGCCAACCGGCTGGCGAAGAAGTTCGGCATCGAGACGGGCATGGCGTGCTTCGAGGCGAAGCGGCGCTGCCCCCAGGGCGTGCTGTGCAAGCCCCATTACGACGAATACCGGCGGCTCTCCAGCGAGATGTTCCACATCCTGGAGCAGTATTCGCCCACGCTGGTGCCGGTCTCGATTGACGAGGGCTTCCTCGATCTGACCTCGATGGACCAGCACGTCTGGCGCGACACGACACCGCTGGCTTACCTGCGCGCCATCGGCGAACGCATCCAGCGCGAGGTGAAGCTCCCGGTGTCCGGCGGCCTGGCCAACTCCGCCAAGCTCGCCAAGCTCGCCACGGACGCGGGCAAGCCCGGCTTCCTCGAAGTCCCGCCCGGCACGGAAAAGGAGTTTCTCCGGAACCGGCCCGTGCGCGAGATGTCGGGCATCGCCAAGCGCCGCGAGCACGCCCTCTCCGCGCTGGGGGCAAAGACTTTTGGCGATGTGGCGGCCCTGCCGTCCATGCTCCTCAAGCAAAAATTCGGCATCTGGGGCCAGCAGCTCTGGCTGTTTGCCAATGGCCAGTGGCACGAACCGCTCCTGCTCGAAGTCAAGGACCGCACGACGATCTCCAGCAGCACCACCCTGCCCTACGATGAAACGGAGTACGACGCCGCGCTCATGTTCACGCTCAGCGAGGCAACCCGGCTGGTCGGCCAGCTCCGGCGCGAGCAGCTTCAGGCGCGCGAGCTGGGGTTGACGATCCGGTTCAACGACTTCACCGAGACCGGCGGCACCCACCGCTTCCAGCATCCGCAGTTTCAGAACTCGGTCATCAACCGCGTCGTGGAGGACCTGTTCCGCGACCTGATGAGCCGCGAATGGAAGCCGGTGCGGCAGATCCGCCTCGCCTTCTGGAATCTCGCCCGGCTGGACACGCAGCCCACCCTCTGGGGCACCACGCACGCCGAGCGTTGGGGCGCGTTGGACGAGGTCGCGCACCGGCTCAACTCGCAGTTCGGCCAGCCGGACAAGCCCGCCCTGATGACCGGCGCGCAACTGGCCCTGCGCCAACTGGACGACTCGCACAAGCAGCCCAAGGCGAAGTGCCCGTTCGTACCGCAGCGCGAGATGGTCAAGAAGCTCTGGGGCACCGATGCCGACCCGCTGGCGCACAAAGGCACCTGGGAGAAACAGCTCGGGAAAGTCAGCCGGCAGTCCGGGTTCCCGCGTTGAAGCCGGAATTGCGCCGGCTATTAAACCAAGCTTAACAACGCCCGGACTTATTAAACGATGAGGCCGTTTCGTTTTTTAATAGCGGTCCACGAAGCGGACTGCTGCGTTGTTGAGGGGTCGGGCATCAATTTCTGATGCAATTAGCTTGATCGCAGGTTGTTACATGGTTTTACAGGGCCAACTTTTCACACATATTGCCCACCTTCAACCCAAATTCCCAAGGGAAAACCGCAGATGACGCGGATGGCGCGGATCAAGAATCGGTTGCGCAAGCTCGCTACCGATTGGATTGGTATCTCATCGGAGTTCTGGAAAGCCCTTCCCATCCGCGTCATCTGCGAAATCCGCGGTTTCAACTCCGGAGTTCGGGTTCAACGGAGTGAAAGCCGGGAACGTCACCGCATACCGGTTGGAGCACGGGTTGGCACCAAGGCAGCACAGTGCCTGCATTTGCCAGTAAAGACTGGCGGGAGCGACGGGGCTCGAACCCGCAACCTCTGCCGTGACAGGGCAGCGCTCTAACCAATTGAGCTACGCCCCCGCTAAGGGGGGCGACAAAGTAGAAAACTGCCCCCGGCACGTCAACTGCTGATTTGAAAAAGTGAATTATTCTGTCGCGGACTGGTTTTGGGCAGCAGCTTGCCACTGCTCCCGGAGCGCGGCTGTGTCCCGCTCGGCGCGGGATCAGCCGCAGCAACGTCAGAATGCCGAACGGGGACGGAATGCCGCAACGCCTCCGGCCAGGCGCACCCGCTGCGGCTGATCTCCGCGACACAGCCGCGCTCCGGAAGATTTCGTCCCTCGGGCGCAGTGTCGAGATGCGCCCGGTGGTTCTGGGAAGCTCTCAATAAAGCTCGCCGCCCCGGCCGCACCAATTAAGCTGTTCCCCGCCCGTGATGAAAACGCCTCCTTCTTTTCTCCGCCTGCTCGCCGGCTGCGTTTTGACCGCCTGCACCGCCTTCGCCGCGACCACCAACTCCCCCGCCCGCCGCTTCGGCTTCGTCGGGCCGGAGGTCTTCCCGGTGGACTACCAGATCACGCATCTGCACGCGGCGGACTTCGATGGCGACGGCTTGAAGGACTTGCTGGTCGTCAACAACGCGCGGTCGAAGATCACGATCCTCTACAACCGCACGGGCAAGCCGCCCGAACCCAAGTCCGCGCTGCTCAACACCCGGCGCGACGTGAACGAGCTGCCGCCTGATGCCCGGTTCCGCATCGACTCCATCGCCTCCGAAAAACGCATCACCGCCCTGACGGTTGCGGACCTGAACGGCGACGGCCGGCCGGACCTCGCCTATTACGGCGAGCCGAAGGAATTGCTCATCCAGCTCAACCTCGGCAAGGGCCAGTGGGCCGCGCCGCGCCGCATCGCGATCGATGACGCGCAGCTCACCCAGAACGCGCTCGTCACCGGCGATCTCAACGGCGACAAGCTGACCGACCTCATCGTCCTGGCCGAGACGCACGTCTGGGTGCTCTACCAGAAGCCCGACCACACGTTTGCCGAGCCGGAGAAGATCCCCTTCACCGGCAACGTGAAGGCCGTGCAGGTGCTCGACATCGACGGTGACGGGCGCGACGACCTGCTGCTCGTGAACTGGGAGGACAAGAATCCGTTCCGCATCCGGCTGCAAAATTCCGCCGGCCGGCTGGGCCCCGAAATCCACTTCCCATTCCCGCAGATCCGCTCCTTCTGGGCGGAAGACCTCGATGGCGACCGCAAGATGGAGTTGCTCACCATCGCGTTGCAATCCGGCCGCGCGCAGGTTTCCAATTTCATTCAGAAGCCCGCCGAGCCGTTCGTTGGCGCGCTCAAGCAGGGCCAGTTGCAGGTCCTGCCGTTGAACCGTTCGGACAAGACCCGGCGCGGCACCGTCTGGGCGGATGTGAACGGCGACGGCCTCACGGACCTGCTCGTCGCCGAACCGGACAGCGGGCAGCTCAGCGTGTATCTCCAGCAGCCGGACGGCACGCTCGGCCCGGCCCGGAAGTTCCCCACGCTCACTGGCGTCACCGAACTCGCAGTCGCGGACTGGGAGGGCGACGGGCAAGCGAGCGTTTTCGTGTTAAGCGCGGATGAACGCCAGCTCGGCATCAGCAAGATCGAACCCAACGGGCGCATCGGCTTTCCCAAGGCCTTGCCGCTCGAAGGCCGCCCGCTGGCCATGACCGTCGGTGCGCTCGGCGCGTCCGGCGCAAAGCCGACGCTCGCAGTCATCGTGGACGTGGACGGCAAGCGTTCGCTGGTCACGCAGCGGGCCGGTGCGCCTGCCCGCACGCAGAAGCTCGCCGAAACCTTCAAGTCCAACCCCAGCGCGCTCTTCATCCACGACGCCGATCAGGATGGCACGCCCGACCTCGTGGTGCTCACGCCCTACGAAAAGATCAAGGTGCTGCTCGGCGTGCCGGACAAGGACTTCATCGAGGTGGACGTGACTCCGCCCGGTGGCACCATGGAACAGCCTTGGTTCAGCCTTGCGGACGTGGACGGCGACGGCAAGGCCGAGCTGCTCCTGCCGCAGAAGAATTTCCTCCGCGCGGTCGCCCTGCAACGCGACGGCAAGCCCGGCGACGCGAAGCCGACGGCGTCGTTCGTCGTGAAAGACCAGATCAACGGTGCGGCCAGCAACTCCCGGCTCGTCGGCGCGGCCTCGCTTGCGAACGGTGGCAAGTCCCCGTTCCTCTTCCTCCTGGACGCCGAGCGCAAGCAGCTCTCCGTGGCCGAGCGTGACGCCGCCGGCGTGTGGCAGATCGCCCGCAGCCTGCCGTTGCCGGTCGCTGACTTCACCGGCCTGCGGTCCGTGACGCTCGGCGGGAAGGAACCGAACGCGCTGGCCTTCCTCGGCCTGAACTCCGCCGCGTGGCTGCCCTTCACCGGCCAGGTCTGGGAAATCCGCGAGCTTGATGGCTACGAAACGCCGATCAAGGACGGCCGGCTCTCGGACGTGGTGGCTGGCGATCTCAATCAGGACGGTCGCAAAGACCTTGTTTTCCTCGAAACCGCCCGCAATCACCTCGACATCGTAACCTTCGAAAAAGGCTCCAAGCTCGTCCCGGCCAACCGCTGGCAGGTCTTCGAGGAACGCACCTTCCGCAACCGCCGCAGCGACGGCCCCGAGCCGCGCGAGGCGGTCATCGCCGACGTGACCGGTGACGGCAAGAACGACCTCATCATCCTCGTCCACGACCGCATCCTGCTGTATCCGCAAGAATAGGCGGAACGCCGGTCTCCGGCGCTCCGGCGGCGATGAGTTCGGGTTCAATTCCATCTCCGAGATTGAAACCGCAGATTTCGCGGATGGCACGGATGGAAAAGGCTTTCAGCGCTGCATTGGGGTACCAATCCCATGCCGGCAGCGAGCTTGCGCAACCGGTTCTTTATCCTAAAAACGGCAGTAGCAGGCACGCTCCGCCGACGGTGTGGCAGTTAGTCACGCCGGAGGCATAGCATTTGTCGAGTTCTTCGGCCTTGGGGC
>RFSE01000341.1 GCA_009924135.1 Pseudomonadota bacterium
AGCCGCCGCCCGCGCGTGCTCGGGCGCGCCCCGCCGGGCGCGCGCGCGCCCGCCAGCGCTTGAGCTTGAGCTAGAGCTCACGCGCGCATCGAGGAAGCCCCCCTCCCGCAGGGCGGCCTCGGCGGCGGCGACGGCGCGGTCGGCCGCCGCGGCGAAGTCCCCGGCGGCGACCACCCGCAGGTACTCGGCCGCGGCCGCCGCCCGCGCCGCCGCCGCCCCGCCGGCGGCCGCGACGAAAATGGGGCCGGTCGCCAGCGCGAGGCGCACCTCCAGCGCGCCGAGGGCGGCGAGGGCGCCGCCACAGTGGCTCGCGCGGGAGTCGCCTGCGCCGCACGCGCCGGCGCCGCACGCGCCGGCGCCGCACGCGCCGGCGCCGCACGAGGCGAACCGGCTTGCGGCGTGTGCGCACACGCCACACGCGCCGGCGCCGGCCGCGCCGCAGTCGCGCTCGGCCGCCGCCCCGCGCTCCAGCAGCGCGCGCGCCGCCTCGAACTTTGACTGCAGCTGACGCGCGGCGGTCTCCATAATATATTATAGGCGGGCATAAAAAAATGCTATCTCAGTTTCTTTAAAGTTGCCGCTCGCCTACCACTTGAGATCCCCGATATTTAAATGCAGGGGAGGGGGCTTCACAGGAAGCAAGCCTTTCACCACATCAATGAGGGGCTGCAGTATCATCTCAACACAGTAATCGTGGGTAGCAATAACCCTCCTGCATGCTAATGATCTTTTGTTCAGCACTTGCAGTTCAGTCAGCAAACCCATCTTATTATCGACACGCGACACATAGTAGACGAACTGCCGCCAAGCATTGGTAACCTCCATTTCAAGCTGCAGATGCCAACCAGTTATACACTCAGTAATGGCCCAACTGGGTGGATATGTACTCGGCCCCCAACACTTATCGGCATCGGTGATCATTGCGACGATCCGAGACCAAGTAAGCGCCGCAAGTTTAGCGCAGTCGAACGTGAGCCCGAGCCCGAACAGCTGTGCCAAGTTTTGAGTTGTCAGAACCTTTTCAGCCTCATTATAGTCATCTTGGTATCTAATATCGGCATATTGCAATATCTGGCGGTATGTGCACTTTGGCCAGAATTCCGGTATTTTAAAGAAACCTGCATAGAGATCAGAACTGTGTAATTTCACCACCTCGCTCGACGCTCGCGCTGCCAATTGCGCCGCAGCGTGATCCATCTCGGTAGGATGAAACACTCTTGGGCGGTGCCATTTAACGATCGCGGAATACTCAACTAGGTGCAACTCTATGCTGGCTTGTTTGGCTAGCGTTCTTAGTCCTTCGATCAAGTTCTTGGGCAATAACCTGTGCGGCCAGATGGGTAGGACTGTCGCAACAATATTCTCCAGCACGGTGCGTGCTGGATGCGGACGCGCCGCATCTCCATTTGCTTCCGCCGCTGCCAACATTTGCGGAATCAGACTCGCGATCTCTTCGTAGCCAAGCCCCCAATCGATGATTTGCTGGAGGTCACCTCTGCGCGCGCCCTTGAGAATTTCCAGCAGAGAGTCCGGGATCGGGTGCGGCACGCCAGCAATTTCCACAGGGCTAAACACACTTTCGGGGTCGTCAATGCCGTAGTTCGGGTCGCATTTGGACAGGCGATCCAAGAGTTCCGGGATAAACGCTCGAACTGGCACAATTTGTTTCAACCGATCAATTTGGAACTCAAATTGCTGTGTAAATAAGTTAAACACATCTGACCCGGGATCTCCCCGGATCGGGCGATCGGCCAACATCCTGCGCAGCTTGGTGACAATCCCCTTTTCCAACTTCAGCTCATACTTGCCAGCTGCAACAGCCGCGCCGTCAACTCCAGCTCCAGCTTCAGCTAAAGCGCGCAAACAGGTGCTCAGCAGGACGGTTGAATTAACTTTCTTTGTAGACACGAAGGCCCGGTCGGTACCAGGCAACTTGTCTAATTCTTGGAGCAACCCAGCAGCTTCTTCGAACACGCCCTTCGGAAACTTCTGGAGCGGCCAGCCGCACAGCATTTTGGGGTCGTGTTTAACGCACTCAGGATGCTGAATCCAGACAGGCTTTTTATCTTTCTCCTGATAGTAGCAGCCAGGATCAGTCATCTCCTCCGCGCGGAGGAGCGCGGCGCGGGCCCGCGCGAGCTCCTGAGCGAGCTCCTGAGCATCGGCGGGGGCGGGCGACTGCTTCGCCTCAAGGCGCGCGATCTTGGTACTGAGATCCTCGACAGTTTTCTTGGCACACATCACGGCTTCCCCGATACTGGTGGCGATCTCCCCTTTTGTTACTTGTATGCGTCCACATTGCGATTGACACTCGGGCAACGATGCGAGTGCGAACTCGGGCGGGTGCGCGCACTCACACGTGAGAGCAAGGAGATTCAGAATTTTTCTCTGTAGCAGCTTCCACAATAAGCCGTATTTCTGTCTTTCGAGTTTGCAAGCTTCGCGATCGACGCGATCGTCGCGCCCCTTTTTGTTAATTTCCTCGGTCACGTAACCGACGTCGTGAACGCTTATAATTATACCGGTATTGCCTCTGGCGGCAGCGGTGGCGTAACAGTCCTGCGATTGCATTACAGGATCCAGTACCTATAAAAAAAAAAATCATTTTTGCATTTACGCCCCGCCACAGTAAATTGCAATAATAGCCGCTCTATTCAACAACGAGAATGGCCCATGCACGGAAGCTGCTGCATCTGCACCCGTCCGGCCGATCATAATCGTTGACGAGCCGGCTCATTTGCAGAATTGAAATTATTTAGGGGCATATACTGATACCGATGGCTGCCCTATCCGACGACGAAAAGGGCCCGGCCGCTGAGCCCACATCCATGCCCACGCTGCCGATCATATTCGTTGACGGGGACATCAAGATCGTCTGCGAGGCCCCGCAGGCGGCCCGCATCCGGGAGCTCGAAGCGCTCGACTCCAAAATCTATGACTTGACAAAAAGGGAAGACAAATTGGGGGAAATTGCCAATTCTGGCACCCCAGACAACTGCGCGCGGCGCGCCTGGGAACAGGCCGGCGAAGAGCTGGCGCAGGCCAGGCAAAGTCAAAGCGCGATCACATCCTGTTTGGAGGACAAAACGTGGGGGCAGGCCGCCGAATGGCTCGCGCAGGCCCACCTCTCGCCGGACAAGAGCGCTTTCGAGAAAAATTTCGAAGTGCTCTTCGCGAAACTCAGCTGTCTGCAAAAGGTGGTGTTGGCTCGCCGCCTGGGGTGGTACCGCACCGCAATCGTAGGTGCCGCGGTGGAGATAACTGTCCGCCCCCGGTACTTGCCTTAGGGTTTACGCCCGCGCGCGCAGGAGGCTTTTTTTCGGAGGCCGCGCCGCGGCGCAATTGGACCCTGTCGACGCCGCAAATAAGCCATGGCCGAGCCCGACGCCAACGCCGACTTCGACTTTGACGCGCTCGTCGGCGACATCCTCGAAAACCCTGAGCGCCTGCTGGGCGCCGACCTCACCGCCGAGCAGGTGCTCGAGCTGCAGAAGCGCCTCAACCCCTACGCCGGCATCGCCGGCCCGCCGCCGGCCCCCGAGCGCAAGCGCGTCGCCGCCTGCAGCTACACGAACCTGCGCGAGGACTACCTCCGGCGCTTCACGGCGACGAGCCTGGTGGGCTTCCTGTTCCAGATGCTGAAGGAGTGGGAGGTGCCCGC
>RFSE01000342.1 GCA_009924135.1 Pseudomonadota bacterium
GGGTATGAGGATGAGGATGAGACGTGGTGATGCTCTTGCTCATACTCGTACTTTTACTCCCTCTCCACATCGTTACTTCGCAGGTGCGGGGGCCGGTGCCGGAGCGGGAGCCGGGTCGATCTGGCTGCTTTGCTGGAACATGGACTTGAAGAGCGAGGAGCGCTTCCACAGGTCGTTGAACGAGACGTAGGCCATGAAGGTGAGCAGCATTACGGCGAAGGCCGTGGTGGCGTATTCCTGAAGCTTCACGCTGACGGGCTTGCCGCGCAGCTTTTCGTAGATGGCCATCATGATGTGACCTCCGTCCAGCACGGGGATGGGGAACAGGTTGAGTACGGCGAGGTTGATGTTCAGCAGGACCATGAAGCTCAGGGCGAGGCGGTAGTCGGTCTTAACGTTCGCGGCGAGCATCGCCAGGATGCCCGGCGGGCCGCTGAGGTCTTCGATGCCCACGCCGGTTTCCTTGGAATGGAACAGCGCGTTCATCGTGCGCCAGGTGCGATCCCAGACTTCCTCTAGCTGCACCCACGGCAGCGGGCCGGGCTTCATCACTTCGTAGCGCGTCGGCGTGTTGGCGAACATGATGCCGATGCGGGCCTTCTTGGCCCCGGCGTCCAGCACGCGCGGGGTAAGGGTGAGGGTGAGCCGTTTCCCGGCGCGTTCCACGATCAGCTCGGTCGGCAGGCCGCCGCGCTTGCCAACGAGGTCGATCAACTGGGCCTTGCCTACGACCGGCACGCCCGCGAAGCCAATAATCACATCGCCGCCCAACACCTTGGCCTCGGCAGCGGGACTGCCTGGTGAAGTATCACCCACGACGACCTTCTCCTCGGAATCGAGGTTGAGCATCTTGAGCTTGAGCGGATTGTCCGAGCTGGCGGTGAGCTGGTAGGTCTTGCGCTCACCCTTGCTTTCGATGACGACGGCGATGACGTTGGTGGGCGCAAGGATCGTGGCCTCAAACACTTCCGACCAGGACTTCACCGCCTGACCGTTCACCGTGACGATGCGGTCACCATTGCGGATGCCGAACTTGTACTCGGCTGAATCGGCGGCGACATGGCCGACGATGGACGGATTCACCGGTACCGGCAGGCCGACGAAGTAGATGAACGTTGCGATGGCACAGGCGAGCACGAGGTTCATGAACGGACCCGCGACAGCCACGAGGATTTTCGAGATGGGCGAGACGGGCGGAAGCGGGTCGCCCTTCTGGTCACCTTCGAGCGCCTCGGAGGTGAGCATCTGCGGGAGTTTCACGTAGCCGCCGGCGGGTATCCAGCGGATGGAGTATTCGATGCCGTCCTTGGTCCAGCCCCAGATTTTCGGGCCAAACCCGATGGCGAACGCCTCGACCTTCAGTCCGCGCTTCAGCGCCACCCAGTAGTGGCCCCACTCATGGATGGCGATGGCCGCTCCGAAGAGCAGCAGGACGGCGAAGACCACGTAAATCAGTTCGAAGACTTGAGCCATGTATTTGGGCCGGTTAACCGGTGCGGACGCAACGTATCCGAAGCCCGCCGCACTGGCAATTGGACAAACACCCGCCCAATTCGTTCAGCCGTGCCGGATTCTGTTGGGTAGCATTGCCCGACCATCCGGGGGCGCCATTATTTGGCGTAGTCCCGCCAGATCCAGCGCATCGTGTCAGGCAGGATTGCGCCGCCCTGTTTGCCGCTGTGGCCGCCGTCGCCGAGGATAAAGTCGGTGTCGATCTTGACAAACTTGAGCGCGGTGAACACTTCCTTGTTCGAAAGGGGCCAGTTGCCATGCAGGTTGTCAAGGTCGCTGGAACCATCCTGGAGGAAGACCCGTAGTTTGAGCAGTTGCGCCCGGCGGGTCTTCTCGGCTTCGGTGGCGGTGGGGGCCGGTTCCTTCACGAGCTTGCGGATGAGGGCCGGGTACACATGGCCACCCCGGATGTTGGTAAAGCTGCCGATGTGGCTGATGACCTTGCCGAAGGAGTCCGGCCGCTCCCAAGCCACGGTGAAGGCGGCGATGCCCCCGGAGCTGATGCCCACCGTGCAACGCCCGGCGGGGTCGTGCGTGATCTTCCACTTGGCCTCGACCTCGGGGAGCAGTTCTTCAAGCAGGAAACGGGCGTACGCATCGCCCATCGAGTCGTATTCGTAACTGCGGTTGCTGCGGCCCTTCTGGCCCGGTTCGGCAGGCGGCACGGAGCCGGGATTGATGAAGACTCCGATGGTCACAGGCATTTCCTTCTTGTGGATGAGATTGTCCATCACCACGGGCGCACGGAAGGAACCGTTGTTGCCCTGATAGCCTCCGCCGTCCTGGAAGACCATGAGCGCGGCGGGCTTGGCCGCGTCGTACTGCTTGGGCACGTAAACCCAGTAATCGCGTTCCGTGCCGGGGTAGATTTTTGAAGTCTTGAAGGTGAACTTCTCAACCGTGCCGGTGGGTGTGCCGGGCTGCGGCTGCGAATCAGGGCCGAGCTGGTAGTCGGTGGCGGCAGGCGTCGTCGGGGCGCTTGCGAGCAAAAGGGCGGCCAAGGCCAGGAGTTGCTTCATGCGGAGAAGTATGTCGGCAGCCGGGCTGAAGGCAATGCGGATGTGGACGGGGTAGGACCGGCGGAGGCAGCCGCCCGGCAGGCTTGGCATCCGCGCGCGATCTGGCTATGGTGAGGACCATGAACCCGCAACGCTGGCTGATGAGGTTTGCCGCCTTCGCCCTGGCATGGTGGGTTCAGACCGGCCTGGGGCAAGCCGAGCAAGCAATCCGGTTCGCCGCCGTGTTCAATGATGAGAATGTGCCCATCAAGTTTTTCGGCCTGTGTTTGGATCAGGATGGCCAACCGATACCAGGAGTCCAAATCAAAATGGGCGTGCGGCAATGGCGTGGAGTCAGCCGTTTGGACTTACAGGGCATCGAATTGGCTTTTGACCGGGTCAGCGACAAGGATGGTCGGTTTGAGCTTTCGGGTGTCAATGGAGACGTTGCCGGAGTCGATGCCGCTCAGAAAGAAGGTTATGATTGGGTTAAGAAAGGTTCTGCTTCAGTAGATTTCTGGGGTAAACGAACATTCGTGCCGTCGGCAAATGAACCATTCGTTCTTTATTTCTGGAAAAGGCACGGGGCGGAGCCGCTTCTGGTGCGCAAGAATCAGGGTTGGCAACGCATTTCACCAACGGGAACTCCGGTGACTTACGATTTGAAGACCGGTGCCAAGGTGGAGCAGAGCGCTAATCCTACTGTGCGTTTTTCTTTGCAACGAAACCCGGATGTCGTGCCAAAACAGAGTCAAGCCAAGTTTGACTGGATGTTCACTGTGGAGGTGCCCGGCGGTGGCGTGCAACTTACCCAGACCAACATGCCGTTTCTCGCCCCCGCCGACGGGTATGGCGCGAAAGCCAGTTTCGGTTACAATGCCGACGATCCGGCATGGCGGCGCGAAACCAACGCGGTCCTTTTCTACAAGACGGCCCAAGGGCAGTATGGTCGCTTGGAGGTCAATGTCATGGCCAGTACAGTAGGGGCAGTGGCAGGAGTTGACTGGGCGTCATACCTGAACCCCGCCGGCTCGCCGGTTTTGGAGTACGAGTATGCCAAACAGCTCAAGGCTCCTTCCGCAGCCCTGCCAGTGTCACCGAACCAACCCCCATCCGTGCCGCCAACCCGCCCGCAACCGGCCAACGGAG
>RFSE01000343.1 GCA_009924135.1 Pseudomonadota bacterium
CCGTCGTAGCGGCTCTGCGTCACCGGGCCATTCGGCGCGATCGTCATCACGACGTTGCCCCGTCGGTTGTAGAAGTACGACGTCGTCAGGGCGGCTCCCACAGTGCCCGTGGCCTGGTCCACCGCGTTCGTCGGCGCGGTGAAGAGGCGTACGGTGATGGAGCACTTGTCGTCACGTTCGATGGCACGCAACTGGCGATTCGCCTCGTCCGCCCGGATGAAATAACCTTTGGGCACTATGAAGGCGAGCTGGTTGGTACCCTCCGTGGCGACCGCCCGGAAGTAGTAGCCCAAGCCCTCCAGTTCATGACGGGTGGTCGTGAGCTTGAAGGCCGGGGTGTTCGTGGGCGGGGCGGATTGCGCCTGAACGGCAGGCGGTGATCCGCCCAGCCAGAGGAGCAGCCCGAGCAGGCAGACGAGCGGTTTAGAAGCTGACGACATAGTTGGTTCGATTCGGCGGAACCGCCGCCCAGGCTCCGCGGATCATGACGCGGAGTTCCGGCGAGCCCGGCGGCATTTTGGTGGAATCAAGGAAGTCCGGGTCGAAATTGAAGTTCCGGTTGGGGGCGGAGTAGTAGGTGCCGGGCCACAGGAAGGGGGCGGTGGCACGGGCGCTGTCAAACATGTTCACCAGCGAGCCATTGAGCGTGAGGGTATGCCCGCTCCAAGCCTCCAGCAGGCGCGGGAAGTTCACCACCCCGCCGCTTTTGACAGTGTTGCCGTCCGCCGAGGAATAGACCATGCCCGCCAGCAAGGCGGCGTTGACGGTGGTGTCCGTCGGCACGCGGGAGGTGTAGGTGGAGGCGCTGAGGGCGTCGCTCCAGGCTCCTGACTGGATGGTGAGGGCATCCGCGATGAGGGAGGCAGCGCCGGCGGAGGTCGTGTTGGTGGTGCCCAGGTGGGCGGCGTTGGTGCAGTTGAAATTGCCCTTGACGTAGAGCGGGTTGACGGTGGCGAGCGTCAGTCCGCGGTTGGACAGGGTCAGGCCGTTGATGACGCGCACGGCGGTCTTCTGGCTGGCGGTTGCGGTGCGGTCGTCAGCCACATAGATGATGTTGGGCACATTACCGGATCCCAGCTTGGCGTTGACCTGGGAGTTGGTCGCCGCCCAGGTGTTGAACTTGGCAATGTCCAGTTCCGTGGTCAGGATGGTCTTGCCTTCACGCTGGTCCGTGAAGGTGGTGTTGGTGGTCACGAAGTAGTTCGCGTTGCTCCAGTTGATGGTGGTGGGGGAGGCATCGAACGGGGTTTTCACCTTCACCACGACGGTGGCGTTGCTGACGAGGATGAGCATTTCGGCCTTGTTGTAGAAACGCTGCTGGCCCATGGGCGAACTCATGGATTCCCCTACCGGCGGGATGTTGATCACCTCGCGCACGGCGGCGGCCGAATTGTTGGTGCCGATGGGCAGGGTGAGGGCACTGGTATTGCTGGTGACGGTCCCGCCGTAGGTGATGCCACCCGTGAAGGAGGACAAGGCGTAGCCAAACCAGGCCTGCTTGTTGATGGAGCCGGTGGCAGTGACGTTCTCCTGCAGGGTGAGGTCCGAGGAGGAGCCGAGAAATATGTTGCTGTTGGCATGGATGCGACCGCGCACGGTCAACGGAGCGGCCATGGTGAACTCCAGCAGGCTGTTGAAGAAAATGGCGAATTGAAACACCGGGATGGAGGCCAGTTGGATGTCCTGCTGGACGGCGTTCGTCATGACAAACCGGCCCGAGGACTGCCGGGCATTCGAGATCACGCGGTAGTTGGAGACAAAGCCACGCAGGCCAGTGTAGGGGCCGCTGAGATTGGTGAAAATCTGGGTTTGCGTGCGGTCGACATAGTTTTGGTTGGTGGTGCCGGAGGCGTTGGAGAATTGAAAATTGCCCCAGTAGGCATTCTCCCCGGAGGCCGGCACATTCGTCCGGTAGGAGTTCAAGTTGTTGTACACGGTGCTCTCGCCGCTGGCCTTGTAATCCGACATGAGCCGGGAGACGATCCGTTCGGTGGAGGCCTCCGCTGCATACGTCGTGGTGGACCCCTGGTTGCTCCGCTCGTTCATCATCGAGGTCTGGGAGGCCCAGTCCATCGTGCCGGCGAGCACGAGGAGGCCGATGGCGGAGAAAACCATCACCATCAACAGCGCGTAGCCGTCGCGCGCTCCGCAACGGGAGGAGGAGAGGTTGGGAAGGTTCATAATCGTCTATTGGAGGATGCGCCGCGTGATCCGCGTCTGGAGCTGGAAATATTCGTAATACTGGTTGGTGCCCACCAGGGTCATCGGGTAGTTGAGCTGATAAAACTGGAGCCGGATGTTGACTGTGGAGTTGCCGGTGTCCGAACTGAGGGTGTTGCCGAGGTAGTCCTCCTTGGAAAACAGGACCGCGTTGGTCACGTAGGAGGCGATCAACTGCGGCGTGCTGTTGCTGGAGGTGACCCGGCGTAATTCACTGCTGTTCGTGTCGTAGAAATAGCGGATCCACCAGTTGTTGGTTGTCGGGTAGATTTGGATGGCCCGGCCCTGCATGGTGGTGCCATTGGAGATGGCCGTGAAACTCGACACGGTCCCATTCCCGATCTGGATGGTGGTGGCGGCCCGGATCTCATCCTGGAGCCGGCCAAAGGCCTTGCGGGAGGAATCAGAGGCCCCGAGCTTGGCGGCGGTCAATTGCATGAGCCGTCCGCCCATGAGGTGGCTGTAAACCACCCCGCCCACCACCAGAATCGTGAGGGACATCGCGATCATCAATTCGATCAGCGTCAGCGCCAAGAGATGGCGGCGCGTGGCTTGGCAGTTGGGGGCGGAGAGGTTCATCTCAGGCGTCAGGTGAGCGGTAGGTGGCCACGGTATTGGTAAATACCCGCCCGGTGGTGGGGAACTTCCAGGTGCAGTCCACGCGGATCATTCGCAACTGGGGCTGGCTGGCTGAAATAACCGTGATGGTGGTGACATTGGTGCCATAAAACGCGTTGGTGCCAATCACCGGCAGGTCGAGCAGTACGGTCTGTGAAGGGAAATTGGTGGCCACCAGCTGGTCCACCCCGGTTTCCGTATCCCAACGGCAGGCCCGGGTTTGCTCCAGGCGCTGGACGGCACAGGCCTGGGCGGCCAGCGAATAGGCGGACCATTCCGCGCGCTTGGCCGCCTGGGTGTAACCTTGGATGATCCCCGCCACGGTCATGGTGGCAACGGCCATGGCGACGCACACTTCCGCCAGGGTGAAGGCGGTCTGGCTGCGCCAGTTTCGAGGGGTCAGGCTTGGGTCATGGAACGTCAGTTTCACGGCAATCGGTGGCGATCTGTTCGCCCAACTTGATAGAGCGGAAAGGGTGCCAAGTCAATTTTTGATAGGGCTGTTCATCCCTGAGGGGCCTATCGGGGCATCCCTGACGGGAAACGCAGGGAAGGGGAAATGTGGCAAGGGAATTGGGGGCAGGAGAATGAGAGGATGAGGAGGTGTGACCAAGAACCAACGGGCGATAACGTTAGCAACCGCAGATCAGTTGGTGCTGAGCGTTCGTAAACCACTCACCTGCGCTACCCTGAGCTCGTTCTTCTGCACTTCGGCGGTGTTCATCCAGATCTGCTGATTTATCAGTGCAGGTTATACCAATTACTGGAATACTCTGGTCGAATCCCGGATTTGAACCAACGAACG
>RFSE01000344.1 GCA_009924135.1 Pseudomonadota bacterium
TGCGGACGTGGGCGTCCGCGCTCCTTGACCGCCGGTTCATGGGGAGGGAGAAAACGTTCGTTGGTTCAAATCGGAAATCCGACCAGAGTATTTCAATAATTGGTATAATATGGCGCGGCATCAACTTGCACACCATCTCCGCGTCAAGTTGTGTCCAGGCATTCCTGCACGGCCAGGCGCAGTGTCTCCAACGGGAAGGGTTTGAACAGCGTCTTGACCGCCCCGAGCCGCTCCGCCATCGGCAGGTGGACGCCCGGTTGGCCCGTCCCGCCGCCGGACATGGCGATGATCCGCACGCCGGGGTTGAGCTGTTCCAATTCCAAGATCAGTTCCATGCCATCCATGTCCGGCATGAACAAATCGGTCACCACGAGTTGGATTGTCGTTGGATCGTAGAGTTGCAACGCCTCCGTGCCGTTGCACGCCCGCACCACCGAATAACCAAAGCGGATGAGAGCGTCCGCCACCACCCAGGCAAAGGAATCGTCATCATCCACCAGCAGGATTTTTGGCATGGCCCCAGTCTCACGGTTGAACCACACGATGCAACACTTCGTGCACTGTGCGGATCAGATTGTCTGCGCTGTACGGCTTGGCGAGGAAGGCCTGCACGTCGAGTTCCTTCAGCAGCGGTGAATCGGCTGCGGACTCCGAACCGCTGGCGACAATGACCGGCAGCCGGGGCAGGAGAATGTGGATCGCGCGGATGGTCATCTTGCCATCCATGATGGGCATGGACATGTCCGTGATGAGCAGTTGCAGTCCGGCCAGATGCTGGGCACAAACCACTACCGCCTGGGCACCGTCAGAAGCGGTTACAACGCGGTAGCCGAAGGCTTCCAGCGTTTGCGTGGCAATGTTGCGGATGACGGCCTCGTCATCCACGACGAGAATAAGTTCCCCCTGCCCCATGGGCAGCGCGGGTTGCTCCACGGCAGCCGCGACCGCGACCGAATCGGGCTGGGCTGGCAGATAGACTTTGAAGGTGGTGCCCCGGCCGATCGCGCTATCGACAGTGATGAAGCCACCATGGTCCTTGGCGATGTTGTGAACCGTGGCCAGCCCGAGGCCGGTGCCCTTGCCCGGCTCCTTGGTGGTGAAGAACGCCTCGAAAAGCCGGGCGCGCACCTCGGGAGTCATGCCGGTGCCGGTGTCTCTCACGGTCAGCACCACATACGGACCGGGTTTCGCGTCCGGAGACAATTCGGCATCCGCAGCACTCAGGCGGACGTTGTCGCCGGCCAGGGTGAGCGTGCCCCCCGTGGGCATGGCGTCGCGAGCATTGACGCAGAGGTTCAAGAGAATCTGATGCAGTTGCGTGGGGTTGCCTGGGAGCGTCCAGATGTTCGCCGCGACGGCGGTGCGGATTTGGATAGCGGCCGGGAACGTATGCCGGGTCAAGTCAATCATCTCCTGCACGAGATGCCGGGGCTGGACCACGCCCCGCAGGCCCTCGCTGCCCCGGGCGAAGGTGACGATTTGCTTGACCATGTTCGCCCCGCGCTGGGCGCAGTCATAGATGGTGTCCAGCACGCGGCACTGGTCGGGATCCTTGTTGGCCATCTTCAGGAACTCGGCGCTCATGAGGATGGGAGCCAGGGCGTTGTTCAAGTCGTGGGCAATGCCGCCGGCCAGCGCACCGATGCCCTCCATACGCTGGCTGCGCAGGAATTCCGCCTCCAACTGCTTCCGCGCCGTGATGTCCTGCTTGATGGCGACAAAATGAGTGATCTCGCCCTGCCCGTCCTTCACCGGGGTGATCGTTGACTCCTCGGTGTACAAACTCTGATCCTTCCGCCGGTTCACCAGCTCCCCGTGCCACACTTCACCGCGCAGGATGGTGTCCCAGAGCTGCTGGTAAAACGCCTTGTCCTGTTTGCCGGATTTGAGTATCCGCGGGTTGCGACCGACAACTTCAGCGAGGGTGTAGCCGGTCGTCTTCGTGAAGGCCGGGTTGACCCAGTGGATGTTCCCGTCGCGGGTGGTGATGACGATCTGGTTCGCCGCCGCCGTCAGCGCCGCGGCTTGGAGCCGCAAGCTTCGCTCCCCCCGCTTCAAATCATCAATGTCCGTACAAGTGCCAAACCACTTGAGAATTTCGCCGCTCGCGCCACGCAGCGGCACCCCCCGGACAAGCCACCAGCGGTAAGCGCCATCCGCACGCCGCAGCCGGCACTCCAGCGCGTAGGTGGTATTGTGTTGAATCGCATTCTGCCACGCCTCCCAAGCGCGCTGCTTGTCCTCCGGATGAAAGGGAGTATGCCATCCGTCACCGTAACTTTGCTCCAGCGTCAACCCGGTGTAATCCACCCATTGCCGATTGAAATAGATGTTCCCTCCATCGGGCCGGGTGATCCAGACGATCTGCGGCATCGACTCAGCCAGACTCCGAAATTCCTCTTCGCTGGTTCGCAATGCTGCTTCCCCCCACCTGCGCTCGGTGATGTCCAGGGCCGTGCCAGCCATGTGAAGGAAGTTGCTCGCCGCATCATGGACGGCTTCGCCACGCCCCAGAATGAAATGGACCGAGCCATCCGGCCAGGTGATGCGGAATTCCAATTCCGCCGGCTTTTGTCCCGCCGCACAGGCGGCTATCCAAGCCTGCATGGACGCCCGGTCTTCCGGCAGAATCAGACCGAGCATGGGCGCAACTCCCGGGGTAAACGCAGTGGGATCCACACCGAATATGTGATGCATTTCCTCCGACCAGGCCATCGTCGCCTGCCCATCGTAGAACCAGCTGCCGACATGGCCGAGGCGTTGTGATTCCGAGAGCAGGTGTTCTTTCTCCCGCAATGCCTGCTCCACCCGCTTGCGCTCCGTGATATTGCGGATGTTGCACTGGACCACCTTCGCGCCGTTCACCTCATAGACATTGCTGACAAACTCCACATCCACTTTAAGGCCCGCTGCGGTCTCCAGCGGCAGGTCTTCATAACGGACATACCCGACCCGCTTTAACTCTTCGAACTTCTCCCGGTTGGCGACCAGGTTCGTGAAGAAGCCCAGGTCCCAGACCTCCCTGTGCAGCAACCGTTCCCGCGAGAAACCCAGCAACGTGATCAAAAAGGGATTCACGTCCTCAATCCTCCCCGTCTCGGCGTTGAGGATGAGAATGCCATCCTTCGCCGCCTCGAACAGCCGGCGGTATTGCGCCTCGGAACCTTTCAGCTTGGTCTCCGCCTGTTTTCGCTGGGTGATGTTCTCATGAGCCACCACCACCCGCACCGGCCCGTCACCGGGAAAGCGGGTCACTCGCCCCTCGAACCAGCGCTGTTCCGTCGGCGCGTGGCAAGGGTATTCCATGGTGAACAGGGCCTGCTCACCGCCGATGACACCCCGTAGGCCGGACGCAAACACCGCCGCCCCATCTGCCGAAAGGCCGTGTGCCGCCTCACACACGGCGAGATAATTCGCCCCCACCTGCACCGAATCCCTGACGGGGGGATTGGTCTCAGCAAAGTGCCGCCAGGCCGCGTTGGTGGCCAGGATGGTGCCCACGGCATCCACGACGCAGACAAGGGCGGAAAGGGCGTCAATCGTGGACTGCGCGAAACGCCCGGCCTCCCG
>RFSE01000345.1 GCA_009924135.1 Pseudomonadota bacterium
GTAAGCTTGCGTCCGAAAGACACTTAACGTGTTGTCCGCCGGCCAAAACCTGAAGCGCCGAGCCACGTCCGCCGTCAGAGGACGCGTGCCCGTTCTCGTGTTCGTTGCCCTGCTCCTCTGCCTCGCCTGCCCGGCCCGGGCCGATGACCTCGACGACGCCCGCAAACTTCTCCTTACCGGCCAGTACTCCGCCGCCGTCGCCGCCGCCGAAAAGGGGGCCAAGGAAGAAGAAGGCAGCGAAGACTGGCGCATCCTGCTGGTGCAGGCGCACATGGCCGTGGGCCAGTATCCGCAGGCCCACACGGCCCTGACCAACGCCCTCTCCCGTTATCCGCACTCGTCCAGCATCCGGCTGCGCTTCCTCGGTCGAGATGTGAAGCTCTTCAACGGCCGGCCCGACGAAGCCAAGGAACTGCTCGAAGAAATCAACCGCCTCGCCGGCTCGCGCTCATGGGCCTACCGCGACCCAGCCAACCTCACCGTGCTCGGCCGCGCAGCCCTGCTGCTGGGTGCGGACCCGAAGATGGTGCTCGATAAACTCTTCGACCCGGTCAAGAAGGCTGCCCCCGACTTGCGCGACATCCATCTCGCCACGGGCCAGCTCGCGTTGGACAAGGGGGACTTTCCACTCGCGGCGAAGATCTATCAGGGCGCGCTGAAACGGTTTAAGGGCGATCCGGATTTTCAGTTTGGCCTGGCCCGTTCGCTGATGAGCGGCTCGCGCAAGCAGGCCCTGCAAGCTTTGGAGACCGCGCTTGAACTCAACACCAACCACATCGCCGCCAAGCTGCTGCTGGTGGATCACCTGGTGGACGCGGAGGAGTATGAGGAGGCGGAGACGCTCCTGAAGCAAACGCTCGCTGTGAACGTGGCGCAACCGGAGGCCTGGGCGTATCGTGCCGTCATGGCACATCTGCGAAATGAGCCGGCAAAGGAGACCCAGTACCGCACGGATGCGTTGCGGCACTACACGAACAACCCGGCGGTGGACCAGCTCATCGGCCGCAAGCTTTCGCAGAAGTACCGGTTTGCCGAGGGCGCGGCTTATCAGCGGCGGGCATTGAAGTTCGACGCGGACTATCTCCCGGCGAAGTTCCAGCTCGCGCAGGATCTGCTCCGGCTGGGCCAGGAGGAGGAAGGTTGGAAGCTTGTCAACGACGTGTATGAGGCTGACGGATACGACGTCAACGCCTACAACCTCGTCACGCTGCGGGACACGACCGAGAAGTTCGTCGCGCTGACAAACGCCCATTTCATCCTCCGCATGGAGACACGCGAGGCGAAGGTTTACGGGCCACGCGTGCTGGCCCTGCTCACGCGGGCTCACGACACGCTCACGCAGAAGTACGGCATCAAGCTGGAGCAGCCGACCATCGTGGAGATTTTCACCGAGCAGAAGGATTTTGGCGTGCGCACGTTCGGCATGCCGGACAATCCGGGTTTTCTGGGCGTGTGTTTCGGCCGGCTCATTACGGCGAACAGCCCGGCCAGTTCTCATGGGCACTCGAACTGGGAGGCGACGCTGTGGCATGAGTTCTGCCATGTGATCACCCTCACCCTGACCAAGAACAAGATGCCGCGCTGGTTGAGCGAGGGCATCTCGGTCTATGAGGAGCGGCAAGCCAGCCCTTCGTGGGGCCAGGTGATGAACCCGCGCTATCGCGAGATGATCCTGGGCGACGAACTGACGGCGGTGGGCGATCTGAGCGGTGCGTTCCTCACGCCCAAGAGCGGGCTGCATCTGCAATTCGCCTACTATGAATCGTCGCTGGTGGTTCAGTTCATCGTCGAGAAGTTCGGGGTGGCCAAGCTGCGCGCCATCCTCGGCGACCTGGCCACGGGCAAGGAGATCAACGCGACCCTCGCGAGCCATACCGAGCCGATGGAGAAGCTGGAGGAGGACTTTGAGAAGTATGCGCAGGACTTGGCGAAGAACCTCGCGCCGGGGCTGGAGTTTGAGAAGCCGAAGGAGTTGGCGGCGGCGCCTGGAGCGCCCCCCGAAGGCACGACGCCCCTTTCCAACGGCACGGTGCTTCTCCCACCAAACGCAAAGCCGCCCGTGGACCCGCTCAAATTGCACCCGAAGAACTTCTACATCCTTAGTCAACAGGCGAGGCGATTGATGGCCGAGAAGAAGTTCACCGAGGCCAAGGCCCC
Organism: Pseudomonadota bacterium; assembly: GCA_009924135.1. Taxonomy (GTDB): domain Bacteria; phylum Verrucomicrobiota; class Verrucomicrobiia; order Limisphaerales; family SXTU01; genus SXTU01. The sequence continues at coordinate 2,158 of RFSE01000345.1, forward strand.
ATTGCTGAAGCTCGTCGAAAACTATCCCACGCAGACCGGTGGCGAATCTGCGCTGTGGTTGCTCGCCCAGGTGCATCGCGAACTCAAGGAGACGAAGGAAGAGCGGGCGGTTCTCACCAAGCTCGCCGCGCTCGATGGCGATTCCGTGGATGCCTACCAGCGCCTGACGGAACTCGCAGCTGACACGAAGGACTGGCCGGTCGTCGCCGAGAACGCCCGCCGTTATCTCGCCGTGAACCCGCTCGTGCCGCAGCCGCACCGCTGGCTCGCCCGCGCCAGCGAGGAACTGAAGCGCCCGGCGGAGGCCATCGCCGCCTACCAGACCGTCCTGCTGCTCGATCCGCCCGATCCCGCGGACATGCACTTCCGCCTCGCGCGGCTGCTGACTGCCACGGACCCAAAGTCAGCCCGGCAGCATGTCTTGCTCGCCCTTGAAGAGGCTCCACGCTTCCGCGAGGCGCATGAGTTGTTATTGAAACTTTCACCACCTGAAACGCCGGCACCGGCCAAGGAGGCAAAACCGTGAGCAACTCGACAACGCCACGAGATTATTGCAGCCGGAAATTTTGCCCGCGAATCACGCCAATCAGCGCGAATGGGAAGGGGCTTTGCGCCTCTTCGGTGTTTCCATGCGCAGCCGTTAGCGTGCTTCGCGGGCCAGACTCTCTCTTCCTATGACCACCCGCTCCAAACTTCTGCTGCTCGCCGTGCTACTGCTCGTCGGCGCGGCCGGCTTCGCCCAATTCGGCGGCGGACGACGCAATCGCGGCGGTCCCATCCACTACACCGAAGGCGGCGTGCCGGTGGATGAGAACTTAGTCCAGACCGCGCGCGAGATCGCCTCGCACAGCACGGGCACGCCGAACTGGACCAACGCCCCCGGCTTTGAGAAGGACGTGTTCACCTTCGTACGCATCATCCGCGACCGCTCCTCCGCCTGGGGTGGCGGCAGTTGGATCACGGACTTTCCAGACAGTGATCTGAACCTCTCGTATCGCGTGCAGCAGATGACGTCCATCAAGACCAGCCCGCTCGGCCGCACGATCCGCCTGACCAATCCCGACCTGTTCAACTACCCGTGGATCTACATGGTCGAGGTGGGCAGCCTGGAGCTGCGCGACGAAGAGGTGCCCATCCTGCGCAAGTACCTGCTCAACGGCGGCTTCCTCATGGTGGATGACTTTTGGGGGGAGGCGCAATACGAGGGCTTTTACCGCCAGATGAAACGCGTCTTCCCCGAGCGCGAACCGGTGGAGCTGGAAATGGATCATCCAATCTTTCACTCGGTCTTCGACATCAAGCTCACGAAGAACGAAATGCAGGTGCCAAACTCACGGACCGGTGAACAGAGCCAGCACACCGGCATCACCTGGGAGCGGCACTATGACCCGCGCACGGGCGAGGTGG
>RFSE01000346.1 GCA_009924135.1 Pseudomonadota bacterium
CCAAGGCCAGACGACAGTGCCAGCAGCATTGAGCGGAGTAACTGCAATCGCGGCTGGCCGCGAACACACGGTGGCGCTCAAGAACGATGGCACGGTGGTGGCATGGGGTAGCAGTTTCTATGCGGCGGTTCCAGTCGGTTTGAGCGGAGTAATCGCGATTGCGGCGGGCACCTATCACACGATAGCCCTCAAGAACGATGGAACTGTTGTAGTTTGGGGCTCGAATGACAATGGGCAGCGGACTGTGCCTGCCGGGTTGAGCGGAGTCACCGGGGTCGCCGCGGGCGGCGGACACTCCGTGGCGGTTGTGGGTGGTGGCACGGGGCCACCGTTCATTCTCACACAGCCTTCAGGTCAGACAGTTATGGCGGGCAGCAATGTGACTCTAAGTGTGGTAGCTGCGGGCAGTATGCCATTCAGCTTCCAGTGGCGCTCCAACAGCATGCCCATCGCAAATGCTACGAACGGCACGGTCATACTCGCAAACACCCAAACGAATTTTTCGGCCACCTACACCCTTGTTATCACGAATGCGTTTGGCAGTGTAACTAGCAACCCAGCGGTGCTGGACGTTCAGGTGCCGCCACAAATCATCCAGTCGCCGTTGCCGTCGGTCTGGGTGGAGGGCGTTGAGGCGAAGTTGACCGTCGGTGCTACTGGCAGTCCGCTGACCTACGAGTGGCTCAAGAATGGCTCGGCCATCACTGGAGCCGTCGGGCCGGAACTGGTGGTGGACGCATTCACTGCCTCGAACGGAGCCAAGTATTCCGTGCGGGTTTACAACGCGGTGGGCAGCGTCACCAGCCCCGAGGTGCGGGCCATCCTGGCCGCACAGACCAACACGATTCCCTCGCTGGTCGCGAGGCCAGCCAATGGACCGGTCGTCACTTTCGACGGCATTGACCCGGTGGCCGGGCGCATCCTGCGCGGCGGCATCACGAGGGTGTCTATGAGCACGGCCTTCCCCGGTGGCGGCGTCTTCTACACGTTGGATGGGAGCGAGCCGGTCGTGGGCGGCAACGCGCGGGAATACCTCGGTCCGTTTTACCTGTATGACTCCTGCACCGTTCGTGCGGTAGCGGTGGACCAGCTCTTCGTGAGCCAAGTGGCCGCACCAACGGTGGCTGTGGAAATCCGCCCGCTCTATCCGGTGGAGGCGTTTTCCAAAGGGGGTGGAGCTGCCGTGCTCGGCACGCCGGCTTACAGCGGCAAGCTTTACGTGAGCAACACGCTGGTGAGCGCCACTGCCACTGCGAGCAACGGCTGGTCGCTGCTGAATTGGAACGGTTCGACTGCAACGGGCACGAACATCGCCGTCCGCGCTACGGGTGCCACCCGGCTAGAAGCGGTCTTCGGAACGGTGCTCACAACGGTAGGCGGCGGGACGGGAAGCGGAACGATTGAAGCATCGCCGCTGCTCCCGCTTTATCCCTATGGCACGGAGGTAAAGCTGTTGGCTCGCCCGCAGACCGGCAGCTACCTCTTCCGCTGGCAGCCGCTGGCGACCGTGCAAAATCCGATTACGGTCACGGTGACCAACGCCGGCATTACGAACTCGGCGGTGTTTTCCCCCTTGTTGAACGGCTACGTGTCCCTAGTGGCAGACGTGGTTGGCAGTGGGGAAGTGGCGCAGAATCCGTTGCAAGGTCAGTATCTCACGGGCAGTGCTGTCACGCTTACCGCCGTGCCCTCCGCGCAGCACCGCTTTGTGCGTTGGCAGGGGGACATCTCGGCGACCAGCAATCCGCTGAATCTCACCCTCACGGCGAACATGTCGGTTCAGGCCGTCTTCGAGCCGGACATTCGCATCGTCCACGAACCCGCAGCTCGTGACGTGGTGGTGGGAGCCACGGCCATTTTCTCGGTGGGAGCCACAGGGCCGGGAACGCTGGCATACCAGTGGCGCAAGAATGGGCAGTCACTTCCGGGTGAGACGGGGGTGGTGCTGGCCGTCCGCACTAAGCCGGGCTTCGTCAGCTCGGTCTATGATGTCGTCGTGACCAGTGGGGCCACGAGTGTCACGAGTGCCGGCGCGGCGATGCGGGTCTATGCTCCCAGCTCCGTGTCGGCTTGGGGCCTGAATAACATTGGCCAGTTGGCAGTGCCGAGCAGGCTGACGAATGCCAGCGTGGTGGCCGCAGGCACCACACACAGTCTGGCGATTGACCCGCAGGGTGCGGTGGTGGCGTGGGGTGACGCAGCCGAGGGCAAGCTCGTGGTTCCAAGCGGACTGTCAGGCGTGGTGGCAGTGGCGGCGGGCAGCGACTTCAGCCTCGCCGCAGACCGCCTCGGGCGCGTTTATGCGTGGGGCCGGAACAATTTCGGTCAGTTGAACTTGCCGCTCACGCTCCTGAACACGGTGCAGCTCGCGGTCGGCGATTCGTTTGCCGTGGGCTTGAATGTCTCGGGTGAAGTGGTGGCGTGGGGCCGCAATGACTTCGGGCAGACGAATGTTCCAGCCGGTTTGGTAAATGTGGCAGCCGTGGCGGCGGGTGACCGGCATGCCGTGGCGTTACGCAGTGATGGCACTGTGGTTGCGTGGGGAGCCAACGACATGGCGCAAGCAACGGTTCCGGCAAGTTTGACGAACATCGTGTCTGTGTCCGCCGGGGGCAATTTCTGTCTGGCACTACGGCGCGACGGGACGGTGATTGGCTGGGGCAACAACGCCGAGGGACAGACCGCCATTCCGACAGCGGCAACGAATGTTCAGGCTATCGCCTGCGGAGTGGACCACAGCCTGGCACTGCGAGCTGATGGAAGTCTATTGGCGTGGGGCCGCAATGACCAAGGACAGCTCAACGTTCCCCCGAGTCTGACCAATGCAGTGGCCATTTCAGCCAACAACCGGTTCAGCGAGGCAATTGCGAGGGGCCATTTACTGCGTGTGCCACAGAGGTTGGACATTCTAGAAAAACTGGCTGGCGGTAACTTCAAGTTGCGCTTTAGCGACGCAGATGGCGGCGCGCTGGCTGAGGTGGACAAGCCCAGATTCGTCATCCAGTGGTCCACCAATTTCGCTCAATGGTTTGACCTCACCAACACCACCCGGAGCGTGGTCAACGGCAAGGTGGAGTTGGTGGACTCGGATACCGTCGGCAGAGCACGCCAATTCTACCGAGTCATAGAGCGGTGAACTCGGTCAAGATGCAGAATACGGTGCCTTGTCGGTGCATGGGCGGGCAGGCTTCGAGCCAGGGCAGGAGATGCCCACTACCATCCGAAGGTAAAACTCGAAGCTGCCCGCCCGAAAGTGTTCCCATCGCCGACTCCACGTTCCTGCAATCTTCTATCCCTGCACCAACACGGCCTTTTTCGACTTCAGATGCTTCGCCAATGCTTCCAAGTTGCCGAGGGTGGATGGAACGCGGACCGGTTTCCCTTTGAACATCTTGTAGTGAACCAGCCGCTTGCCAACTTCCCCGATGTGGCAGGTGACCTCATCGTTCAACCGCCAGACTTGGCCAGTTGCGAGGCTGGACTAGCTGACGCGATTTATTCTCCATAAGGGAACTACGACTACCGACCAACGAGAGTG
>RFSE01000347.1 GCA_009924135.1 Pseudomonadota bacterium
ACTTCTTCGAAGAAGTGGTCGAACCCGACTACTTCTTCGAAGAAGTGGTCGAACCCGACTACTTCTTCGAAGAAGTGGTCGAACCCGACTACTTCTTCGAAGAAGTGGTCGGGTTCGAAGAGAAAGTGAAAGTGAACGAGGGCGCGGCACTGACGCGGGCCGCCGGCAGCCCGGCGTTGCGCCTCTCGTCGATGCGGCCGACCAGGGGCGGCCCGCGCGAGCCCAGCAAGCCAGTCGCGATCGCGGGCGAGTAGAGCGAGGCGGCGCTAGCGGGCGCGACTGGCTTGCTGGGCTCGAGCGGACCGTACCGCTTATCCTTCGGGGGGTAGAAGCACTCGTAATCCATTTATCAATAACGTTATTAGTCGCGGCGCATGGGTTCAAGTTCAGGTTCAGGTTCAAGTTCACTGGGCGCGCTTTCGCGCGCGCCCGCGGCCAACAGCACATTTTGGTTTCCCGCGATCCTTTCCATAATCATAGTTATAAGATGTCGATCGCGGGCAACTACAACGTGCTCCTCGGCACCGGGTCGCGGCTGCCGAGACCGGCCGACGACCACCAGATCGTGATCGGCACCAGCGGCGAGACCGTCTACTTGGGCGGGGCCGGCGTGGCGTCGGCGGGCGGCGTGATTATCTCCGCGAGCGGGGTGACGCTCTCGGGCGTCGCCACGCTGACGGTCCGCGACTCGGCGGGCGCCGCGGGCCAGGCGCTGCTGTCGGGCGGCGCCGGCGCGGCGCCCTACTGGGGCCCCGCGCTGCCGGTGGTGCTGCAGACGTACGCGGGCCAGGCGAACCCGTTCGCGCCGCCGGCCCCGCTGGCGAGCCTGTACACGGTGTCGGGCCCGCTGAGCGGCCCGACGGCGCCGAACGCGAACTGGGCGCTGACGCTGCCGGCGCCGGCGGGCGCGCTGGGGCAGGCGGTGTGGCTGAAGAGCGCGGCGACCGCGAGCGGGACGGTGACGACGGCGGTCACGCCGACGGTTGTGACCCTCGGCGGGACCGCCGCGCACAACGCCGTCGTGCTCCAGCAGGGCGACAGCGGCGTCTTCCAGAGCGACGGCGCCCGCTGGGTCGTGCTGTCGGCGAACACTGTGTTCGCCACGCTGGGGTAGCGATGCAATATCGTAGTGATACTTATTTTTTTCTACCCATATACTGTCTTTTGGCAGCCATGTTGAGCTATAACATATTATTGGGCGCAAACGCACAGCTACCGGATACGACCAAAGGTAACCAAATTAGTATCGGCACCAGCGCCGAGACCGTGTACTTCGCAAGCAGCACTGCAGCCGGGGGGGTGCGCGCGGGCGCCGCCGGGTTCGCCATAGCGGGCGCCGCCGCGATTACGGCTAGTGGCGAGGCGGGGGCCGCAGGCGCGCCGCTGATGTCTGGCGGGGGGGCGGCCCCCTACTGGGGTTCGATTACCCAGCTTACCGGCGCGGCGGCGATGACGCTGCCACCGCGCCTAACAAAGAGTTATGCCGTGACAGGGAGCACCCCCTGGGAGCTGACACTGCCGGCGCCAGCGGGCGGGGCGGGCCTGTGGCTAAAGAACGAGTCGTCGGCGACCGGGACCGTTACGGCGCCGGGCGGGGTCGTCTCCTGGGGATCGACCACCGGCGCCTCTGTGACGCTGCCGCCCGGCGCATCGAGTCCGTTCGCGAGCGACCAATCGCGCTGGTACGCGCTGGGCCCGGCGCCGCCGCCTTTGGCGGTCGCCGCGGTGTCGCCGAACACCGGCGACGTCGCCGGCACCACTATCGTGACAATCACCGGCACCGGGTTCGCGAGCGGCGCAACAGTCACAATCGGGGGCGTCGCTGCGGCCGTCACATACGTTAACTCGAATACGCTGTCGGTCGTGACGGGCGCCGCCTCGGCCGGCACGTACAGTATAACAGTGACCAATCCCGGCGGCGCAACAGCAACCGGCGGCTCGTACACGTATGCGGCCTCGGCGCCGCCAACGGTGCTCGCGATCTCGCCGAGCTCGGGGAACCTGGCGAGCATGCCTGTCGTGACTATTACCGGCTCGTGTTTCAAGAGCGGCGCGATCCAGTCGGTGACCATAGGGGGGATCCTAGTCCAAAATATGGTCTGCGCCAACGACAGCACAATTACGGGGACAGCCGGGGTCGCCCCCGCGCCGAACCCGGCCGCCAGCGTGGTGGTAACCACTACCAACGGCTCGAACGCCGCCAACGCGCTGTTTAGTTATACACAACCGCCGCCGGTAATTACAAGCATATCGCCGGCGGTTGGCGATCCCGCCGGCGGCACTACTGTCACGCTCACAGGCATGTACTTCTTGGGCGCGACGTCAGTTTCCTTCGGCAGCGCGGCGGCATCTTTTACTGTACTGAGCGATACACAAATCTCCGCAGTAACAGCAGCTGCTTCCGGTGGCGGTCTTACTGATGTATTTCCACAAGTAACGGCAGTCGGCACCAGCACGAACTCGACTGTTGTTTATACTTATACATCAACAGAGATTCCTACAGTGCTTCAGGCACTGGCGCCCATCGTGGCGCCAGGCGACCAGATAACAATCGTGGGCGCAAACTTCACCGGAGCGACCAAAGTCCGAATCGATAACGACTTCCTATTTAGTTACGCCGTCGTCGATGACAGTCATATTACGATAACTGCCATACCGAATACGGCAGGAAGCGTCGTTAACATATTCGTAACTAACGCGAACGGGGAGAGTACGACACACGCGAGCGTGACCTACCAAACGGGCTCGCAGACCTTCAGCGCTACGGGCGAAAATCAGATATTTGTGGTGCCGCCCGGCGCAACAAACGCTACCGCTATCATATCAGGCTCGCCGGGCGCCGTCTTCGGGGGGGCCGGCGCCTCAATTACGGGAGCCTTTCCCATAACAGGGGGAGAAATATACACAATCGTCTGCGGCGACGTGAGCACGTACGCAGGTGGCAGCGTTACTGTATATGACACTTTTGCTAGACCCGTAGGGGGCGGCGGCGGGTATTCTGGCATATTCCGGGCCAGCGCTAACGTGAATGCCAACGGGGCCCCCACTCAAAACGTTATCGGAGGCAGTGTGATATTGGCGGCAGGCGGGGGCGGCGGGTTCACGTTCGACGGTTACAACTTCCCGGGAGGCGCCGCCGGCCTGTGGTCCGGAGCGTACTTTAATTCATCGGTGGGCGCCGGCGGAGCCGGGGGCGTCGCCAACAGCAACGGCACCGGCAGCCCAGGCAGCGGCGCTTCGCAATTTCAGGGGGTGCCCGCAATGTTTACCGAAACGCCCCTGATTTACCGCCGCACCGGCGGCGGCAGCGGATTTTACGGAGGCGGGGCGTCTTACAACGGGGGATTTCAAGGATACCTCGGGAGCGGGGGCGCATCGTTTGTCAACCCGGCGGTCAACTTCATCTCATCGGCGGCTAACAGCGGTATCGGCAGCGTGACGATTAAATACGCATAAGGGTGCTAACATACCAGGGAAAATCTGGAAATTGGAATTTTTATCCCCAAAAAGAGCGGCGAGCGCCA
>RFSE01000348.1 GCA_009924135.1 Pseudomonadota bacterium
CTTCTCCCTCTCCCTTTGCGGAGCAAGGGGAGAGGGCCGGGGTGAGGGGTTTAGAGAAGGCAAAAGGCAAAAGGGAGAAGGCAAAAGGGCGGCCGACGCGGCTCGGCACTTTTGCCTTTTACCTTTTGCCTTTTGCCTTACGCCACCCCTCATCCGGCCTGCGGCCACCTTCTCCCCTCGCTCCGCGAAGGGAGAAGGAGCAAAGCGGTGTCGCCGTTGCGCTCTGCCACCGCAGTCCAAAAGCCCCGGTGTTCCCGGGTGGCGGCGGATGATCTGGGTGGCGTCAGGCATATGTCATCGAATCTCCCATCCATTCGCTCGCGCTCTTTTTACTAGTTCATCATATTTTGTTCGCGCCTTACGAAGCACTAGTGCCCGGTCCTTAGAAGCACCTATCTCCTGCGTCCACCATTCCTGCAACTCACTATGGCAGCACAAATCCTTAATCTTCCGAATCAAGTTGTCCGTCTCTGCCCCAAAAACCTTAACCCTACGCAGGAGGATGTCTGTCAATGGATCGCCCCCTGCAACCTCACTTTCCATCACGTGCCCGAAGAGGGTTGAAGTGTCCGCGCCGTCGTCTTCTTCCATGAAGGATAACTCGATGCCAACGCACTTTCCGTCTGAAATCAGCGCAAACACGGGACCACTCCCGTCACTGCCGGTTGGGACGAAGGGCATCACCGCGCCTGGGAACTTCTCGATGGTCACGATGCCGAAACCAGTTCCAGTCTGCGACTCAATGGCCTCTTGAACCTCTTCTCCTGAATCTGGACCGCAAGCGGCTTCGAAAGCCTTGATGTCGCAGATGCCAATCATGGCGGAGTCTGTGCCAGTGTCACCGACCGCGTCGCCAACTACCGGGTTCTCTATGCATTCCAAGCGAGCTCGGAGCTTCGACACCAGGCGGGCGGCGTTAAACGTCTTACCGATTCCTTCCACGACATATTTGCCCGATGGCACTTCGACAACGCAGCCATCGGTTGCATCTGCAATGTTTGGATCACCAGCCCACAACGTCCCGGTCGAAACGTCCAAATGGCAGAAATACAACCACCCCTTCGGCTTGCCTTTGGGTGCCTTGCCCTTTCTTGAGAGATAATCCCTCAGGTTCATGGTTGGTTTCTTGATGCTGCGAAGTCGCCTGACGGAATATCAGCCACCTTGGGAGTGCTCTTCCCCGAGGCGGGGGTAGCGCGGGGCTTTGTTCCGGACCGGGACGGGTGGATTGTCCATTCCATCCGGCAGAAGCCGGAGAAGGCATGATATTCGCGTCCACTGGTATGCATGGATGGTTTCATCCGGTCACTTATTCCCCGCCCGGTAAAAGTCCAACGTGTGTTCGAGGCCCTTCTGCCAGGTCACTTCGGGTGCGTAGTTCAGGCCAGCGCGGGCGGCGGAGATGTCGGCGGCGGAGTGTTTGATGTCACCCGTGCGCGGGGGCATGTGGATGGGGGCGAGGTTTTGGCCGGTCTGCCGGTTCAGCTCGGCGGTGAGCTGGAGCAGGTCAATGCTCTCGCCGCACCCGACGTTGAAGACCTTGCCGGCGACCTTCGCCGCGTCGCCCTCGGCGGCGAGGAGGTTCGCATTCACCACGTTCTGTACATACACGTAGTCGCGGGTCTGGAGGCCATCACCGAAGATCTTCGGAGCCTGGCCCTGTAGCATGAGGGTGCAGAACTTGGCGATGACGCCGGAGTAGGGCGAGTCAAAGGACTGGCGCGGGCCGAAGACGTTGAAGTAGCGGAAGCTGATGGCCTCGAAGCCATAGAGCTGGTGGAAGAGCTGGCCGTAACGCTCGGCGGCGTACTTCTGCAGGCCGTAGGGCGAGATGGGGCAGACGCCGTGCGACTCGTGCTTCAACGGGGCCTCGGAGTCACCGTACACGGCGGAGGACGAGGCGAACATGAAGCGCTTCACGCCCGCATCGCGCGCGGCGACGAGCAGGCCGAGCGAGGCGTCGAGGTTGTCACGGTTGGTCTGCACGGGCTGCGCGACGGAGAGCGGCACGGAGGGCTGGGCGGCCTCGTGAAAGACCCAGTCGCAGCCGGCAACGAGCTTCTTAACGAGCGCCTCGTCCGCGACCTCGCCCTGGACGAACTCGATTTCATCGCCCGGCCGTTTGAAATCGAGGTTGTGGAGTTTGCCCGTGCTCAGGTTGTCGAGCACGACGACTTTCGCGCCGCGTCGGCAGAGCGCCTCGCAGATGTGTGAGCCGATGAATCCTGCCCCGCCGGTGACCAGTGCTTTCATTGTTTTTTGTGGGCGGATTTTAGCGGAGGCGGTGGGAAACGCCAGCCAATCTCAACGCAGCAATTTCTGCCCTTGAACCGGTACCGAGCATTGCCCGGCCGGGCGTGCTTGCCCTGGCCAATGAAAAACCCACGGCTCGAGCCGTGGGGGTGTTGCTGGGGAGATCGAATTCAATGCTTAGCTGGCAGGTGGGGCGAAGTTCTACCGAAGCTGCATTGCTCTTGGCCTCACTGAAATGAAGCGGATTCCACGCTAGAATAGATCTGAGTAGGTCACCACTACTTTGAGGCACGTATAGTTGGTGTAGGTGTTCAAATTCACCGGGTTGTTTTGACACGCAATTCCAACCATCAAACGCCAGCCGTTTGTTGATGTGTCAACCCGATTGCCCGGTTGCGCGCTGGTAGAAAAGGGATAAGGACCCTGCCCATATTGATTAGTCGGTGATCCCCATGTGATAAAAGGAATTATCGCGCCAGTAGTAAGAACGTAGTAACCATTTGAGCCCAGTGTACCGGTATTGCCCGGACCAGTTGTCCCAGATAGGTAGTTTGTACCCTCTCCGCCATAGGCAAAGAAGTCTGTGGAGCCTATGTTTGAATTCGTAACGACTTGGTAGAAGGTAACGGTGAGTCTCTGGTTCGGCCCCATCGCGGGGAGTCTGCAATCGAGGATTGGGTTGGTAAGCCGAAATCCATTGCTTACTGCACAGTGAGTAATGATGTCGGTGTCGCAGGCAACCTGCGAAATTAAGCCCACACCATTTGTAACAAGAGCAATCTGTGCGGGAAGGTTGGTAAGGCCACGGACAAAAATTGGTCCGGCAAGGTTGACGATATTGGTGAAAACATTGGAGCCCACGAAAGTATTCGTCCCGTTCAGCAACGCCGTGTTGGTGGCCAGAGTGTTGCTATGGTTCGTGACGGTGGTGGAGACGGTTGTCAGGTTTGCGGCCGTGGTCGCCTGCGCGTTGCTTACGGTGGTGAGGTTGGCGGCGGTGGCTTCCAGGCCGGTGGCGTTGGTGATGAGGAGGACGCTGCGGGCAGCGGTCGGTGTGCCTTGGGCGAGGAGGTTGGTGCCCAGGGTGGTCGGGGCCACCGAGTCGATGCTGGTGGTGCTGAACAGATAGCGCTTCGGGATCGCGGCGGCGAGCGAAGCCAGGACCAGGCAGAGGATGGCGATGAGGGTGGTGTTTTTCATGTTTTTTTCGGTTCTTGGTTCTTGGTTCTTGGTTCTTCGTTC
>RFSE01000349.1 GCA_009924135.1 Pseudomonadota bacterium
CGCAACGGAGCCGCCTTCGGCCAGTAATTTCCCAACTTTCTCCTCCAGCATCACCGCCCCGGTGACATCGCGGATGTTACCCTGCCGGTCCACCAGCCACATGGTGGGGAAGTGCTGGATGCCATAGCGACGAAGATTGGGCGTCTCGCCGCTGCGCCCCTCAAAAAGCTGTGGCCAGGGCATTTCCTTCTGGCGGACAACCCGTTCCAGATCGCTGCGGGATTCGTCAGCACTCACACCGATTACCTCGAATCCCTGTTTGTTGAAACGGTCGTAAGCCGCCTTCACATGGGGGATTTCCGCCATGCACGGAGGGCACCAGGTCGCCCAGAAATCAATCAACAGCACCCGGCCCCGCAGCTTGTCGGTGTCCACCGAACGGCCGTCGATGGCGGTGAATTTGAGCGCCGGAAACGGTTTGCCCAGCCATTGGAGGTACGCGGGGTCCTGCGGCGCCCCGGGCGGAGAAATGGGGCCGCCGGCCGGGGCGGCCACGCGGGGTTTGGCGGACTCCTCACCGCTTTGATCAAGGGCGGCCTTCTTCTCGAAGACCCCCCGCGCCGAGGTGACCGGGTTGGCGTTGCGTTTGATCAGGGTGGCGATTTTGTCCTCCATTCCCGAACCGGCGCTGATGTAGCGGATGACGCCGTTGCGATCCAACAGCCACATGGAAGGCCAGTGGCGGATTCCGAAGGTCTTGCCCGGCGCGGCGTCGCGCCCGCCGCCGTCGAAGTATTGCGGCCAGGGCATCTGTTCACGCTTTACGACTTCCTCAAGCCGTGCGCGGTCCACGTCGAAGCTGATGCCGACGATTTCGAAGTCATCGCGGCTGAACTGCTCGTAGGCCCGGCGGACATTGGGGATTTCCTCCAAGCAGGGAGGGCACCAGGTGGCCCAGAAATCCAACAGCACCACCTTGCCCCGCAGTTTTTCCAGGTCCACTTCGCGACCGTCAATGGCGGTGAATTTAAAGGGCGGCGAGGGCTTGCCGACCATCGGCAGGTAGCGTTCGTCGGACTTGAAGAGCAACGGCTCCCGGTCGCCCGGCTTGCAACTGGTAAGGAGGCTGACGAGCAGCAGGAGCAGACAGGAATGACGCATGAGCGAGGGGTTCACACCGAGGGTATGGGACGGGAGGCAAAGCCGCACAACTGGCCCATGAACCGGCCGATGGCCTTCAGCCCGGCAACGAGGCCGACGGAGGTGGTCGCGCCCCAGCCGTACACCTGCGAGAGTGCGGTCTCGTGGGAGTTGTAACGCGGCGGCAGCGTGAAGACAGCAGTTTGTTCGTCCCCGTTCACCATCACGATTTCGCTGTGGAAGATGCCTTCGCCCACCGCGTAGTTCGCCTTTGGCAGCACGAGCTGACGCGGCGCGAGCACCAGCCACGGACGGTAGGTGAAGACGAGTTCGCCCGCGTCATTGCGGGCCAGCGTGCCGTAGGTGCGGATCGGAACCTGGTTCAGCTCCTGCGCCAGAAACATGGCGTTGCCCCGCGGGTCCGGCTGGAAACGGGCACGGCCAAAGGTGACGAAATCCCAGATGAACTGCGTGCCACAGACCGTGAGGCGGAACGCCCAGCCAGCCACGAAGTAACTGGCAACGATGATGAGGAGGGACCAGGCCGCACCGGCCGTGGGATCGGCGAAACCGCTGATGGTGACCGTGGACAGCAGGAACGTGCGGAAGGCCTTGAGCCCGGCGTCCACGGTGGCGAACGGGCTGATCAGGATGAGCATGTTGATCGCATGGGCCGCCAGCCACACCACCGCAAAAGCAACGAGGGCGAAGGGCACCATGAGCACGTTAAAGAGGCCGGACACTCCGAGCGATGCGAACATCGCATTACCCGCCACGGCTTCCTTTACGGCGTCCGAACCGAACACGCTCGCCACAATGGGCACAAACGCCCCGGCAGCGATGAGCCCGCTGACCTTGTTCTCCACGGCTTCGGCGACATCCAGCGGCTTCTTGAGTGCCGTGGGCACCACCACGCCGCCGGTGTCCTTCAGGGCGACGATCCCCACCACCACCAGAGCCGGGAGCCAAAACCATACCTGGGCGAACCACGGCAGCTTGTCACGCTGGGCCGAGTCGGTACGGAACCACTTCCAGGCACCATAGGCGCTGGTACCCAGCAGGGGCGAGATGGCCACGCCGGTGACCGTGGTAATGGTCTGGGCTATCTCCATGCCGGGCGCGGGCTTGGCGGCGGGTTTGGACGGGGCGGCGGCGGGCGGCGCCGCCTGCGCGACGACCAAAGCGAAGCCGAGGGCCAAGACCGGCAGCAGCCAGAATACCTTTTTCACACGGACAAGGTTCGCCAGCCTCCGGGCTTTGGCAAGCGCATTGCAAAGGCCGGAAAATTTGCGTGCCTTTTTAGGACCAGCCCGAATAATCCCCCGTCATGACAATCTGGATTCTGGCTGTGATCTTATTCGGGATAATGGGCGCGCTGGGCCGGCAGGTGGCCGGCATCCGGATGGGCATCTCGTTCCTCGGTGCCGTCGTGGCGCTCTTCGTGGCCGGCCCGCTCGCTCCGCACGTCCGCACCGTACTCGGGGCGGTCGGCTTCAAGGACCCGGTCACCGTCTGGATGCTGGCGGCCCCGCTGGCCTTTCTCGGAGTGACGCTCATCTTTAACAGCATCGCGGTCACGGCCTACTTGAAGATCGGCAGCTACTACAAACATCGCGCGCCGGACGACGTGCGCATGCGTTTCGAACGCGTGGAAGGCCAGCTTGGCATGTGCATCGGGCTGCTGTCGGCGGTGGTCTATCTCATTGCCGGTTCCGCCTATGTCTATCATCTGGGCTACGTCACAAAGCAAATCGAATCACCGAGCGACAATCCGATCTGGTTGAAGCTGGTGAACAAAATGCGCGAAGATCTGACGAGCACCTCATTTGACCGGGTGGCGGCCGCCGTGACCACGCCCTCGCCGAAGCTTTACCAGACGGCGGACTTGATCGGGCTCCTTTACCACAACAAGGAGTTGCAGGGCCGCCTGCAGGATTACCCCCTGTTCGTGTCGCTGACCGAGGCGGCGGATGTGATGACCCTCGTGACCAACGAATCGTTCGCCGTGTTGCTGCCGGCGCAGACCAATGCCACCCTCATCCTGAAGGATCCCACCACGGACCAGCTCCTGGCTCATCCGGAAATCCAGCGCGTGCTCAATGAGCTGGATATGGACGACTTGACCGCTTTCCTCAAGGAAGGCGTTTCCAAGAAATACTCCACGGAACCGATGATCGGCAAATGGCAGATCGACCTCGCCGGCACGGTGAAGCAATTCGCGCGCGGCAACGCCAAGGCGGCCGGCGTGAACGAACAACGCCGACTCCAAGCCATCCTGCGTTTGAAGGCATTTGACTACCGCCTGGTCACCACGCCCGACCAGAAGGTTTTCGTGAAAACCGCCCAGAAAGGTGGCATTCCCTCCTTTACGGCGGTGCTCAGCGCCCCCTTCGCGCTCCC
>RFSE01000350.1 GCA_009924135.1 Pseudomonadota bacterium
CTGCGCTCGGCTCGCTACGCTCGCCTTCGCTCCGCCTCACCCCAAAGGGGTGAAGCTGGAGGGAAGAAAGACAAATTACAGAAGCAGGTTTACACCGGCATTGGGCCGGGACGCAGGACAGGTGAAAGTCGGTGAGTTAGTAGAAAGGTAGGGTTGCAAAGCGCTGAGAAAGTTCAAGGAAGCCGGCCCCGTGGAGGTGGCGTAGTCGATGATTCCGTCATTTCCAGTGGGGCTTTTTTGGTCGTAGTCCCCCGTGTATAGTGTGTAGGACAAGGCGACTTGCTTCATGTTGTTCAGGCACTTGGTCTGGTGTGCCTTGGCCTTGGCCTTGGAGAGCGCCGGTAACAACATGCCCGCCAGAATCGCGATGATCGCGATGACGACCAGCAATTCAATCAGTGTGAAGGCCGCTGCTCTGCGATGCAAAACTGGGTTCATTTGAACTCGGGTACGGGGAAAAACGTACACGTAACGGGATTGATTCTCAACCGAATTAATCCTCCAGGCGACTCAGCCGCGCGCTGGCTTCAACAGCGGCACCGACAATCCTTCGCGCGCGGCCTCAACCTCCATGTTGCTCCCGTGACTGGCGACCAGTTCACGGGCGTGACCGACCATGCGCGAGATGCGGGCATCGTCATGGCTGGGGTCGTGGTGGAAGAGGAAAAGCCGCTTCGCTCCGGCCGCCAAGGCCGTTGCGACCGTGTCTTCGTAGCAACTATGGCCCCAGCCGATGTGGCTTTGGTATTCCGCTGCGTCATACTGGGAGTCAAGAATGAGCATGTCCACGTCGCGGAGGAATTCGACCAGTTTCTGATCTTCGCCCCGGCAGTAGTCGAGGGTTTCCGGGGCCTTCTCTCCGCCGGCGCGGGCGTGGAGCCGCATCCGGGCGTAGGATTCGTGGTCAGGCAGGAAAGCGACCGAACCGGTGCTGGTATCCAGCCGGTAGCCCACACAAACACTGGGATGGTTGGCAAAGATGGTGCGCACCCGGACCGGGCCGACGTGAAAGTCCATGTCGCGCTGTTCGGAAAAGGTGATGTTGCTGGGCAACTGGCGCAGGCCGATCGGGAAGTAGCTGCTTTCCATCTGGACGGCCAGGGTGTTTTCCAATCCTTTGCGGTAACCTTCGTAGCCGATGATGTGGACTTGATTGTTGGCGATGTAAGCCGGCGCGAAAAACGGAAACCCTTGGATATGATCCCAATGCGTGTGGGTTAGAAGCAGTGTCAACGCCAAGGAACGTTGCTTGAATTCCTCGACCAACTGCTGGCCGAGCAGCCGGATGCCGGAGCCGGAATCCAGGATGATGAGCTGGTTGTCGGCGCGGAGTTCGATGCAGGTGGTATTACCCCCATAAAAGACCGTGTTTGGGCCCGGGGTAGGGATGGAGCCGCGCACCCCCCAGAACCGGAGGAGGTTCCCGGCCGGCAGTTCGGCGACCGGGCTCGGATTGCTTGGCGGGCTCTTCGCCTTGGCAGGGTCCAAGGGGGAACCTTCCAAAATCTTCAGAATGTCTTCTGCCAGAACCGGTTTCACCAGATAATGGTCGGCTCCGGACTCAAAAGCATTAAGCCGGTCGGTGGCAAAACCCCGGTTGGTGGTGACAATGATGGTGAGGCCGGGCAGTTCGGCCATTTTTCCCTTGAGGGCGCGGCAGACCTGGAAACCGTTACAGCGCGGCATCAGCAGGTCGCAGATGACGGCTTGGGGGTGGTGTTTCAGGGCAGCTTGGATGCCCTCCTCGCCGTCCTTGGCCTCGTGAATGATCCACCCCGCCGCAGAGAGCGCTTTGGAAAGCACCTTGCGAACGATGGGGTCATCATCAATCAACAGGGCGGATTTCATCGTGGCAAGGCCAGTTTTCATCGTAAAACCCAAAAGACAAGTCCCGAACGAGTCATTGCTGAAAAAAGTTTGTTAGAATTGTCATGGCGTGGCAAAAAAATGGTGAGACGGGCAGTGAACATGGCTCACCAAGCCACCGTCTGATCGCTAGTACGAAGTAACAAAAACCTAAGCACGCATATGTTCTGGAACTGTGGCAATCATCCTGGTCAGGAATTAAACCCGAATCTTTACGCCACCCGGCGCGACTTCCTGAATCGTGTGGGTACGGGTTTCGGTGCTCTCGCACTGGCCTCCCTCTTCGCCGATCAGGCTCAGGGCCAGGCCTCCGGCGGCCTCCTCGCCCCCAAGCAGCCCCATTATCCCGGCACGGCCAAGCGCGTGTGTCACATTTACCAGAGCGGTGCGCAACCCCATATCGATACGTGGGATCCGAAGCCCGAGCTGAACAAGGCCGAAGGCAAGTCCACCGGCCGCGGCAAGCTCCTGCCTACCCAGTTCGAATTCACCAAGTCCGGTAAGAGCGGTTTGGAAATGTCTGAAATCTGGCCGGAACTGGCCAGCAAGTGCGCCGACGACCTCTGCGTCATCCGCTCCATGTGGACCGATGTGCCGGCCCACGAAGAGGCCACGAAGATCATGACTACGGGCGATTTCCGCCTGCCCAAGCCCTCCATCGGCGCGTGGGTCACCTACGGTCTCGGCTCAGATAACCAGAACCTCCCCGCCTTCGTCGCGATGAACCCCGGTGGCTTCCCCAGCGCCGGCAACGTTAACTGGCAGTCCGCGTTCATGCCCGGTGCGTTCCAGGGCACCTACGTGGATCCCACGAACACCCGTATCGAGCAGATCATCGAGAACATCAAGGGCCAGTTCATTGGCAGCAGCGCCGAGCAGCGCCAGCAGCTCGACCTCCTGAGCAAGATCAACGAGATTCACAAGCAGAAGCGGCAGGCTGACGGTCAGCTCGACGCCCGCATCCAGTCCTTTGAACTGGCGTACCGCATGCAGACCGATGCCACCGAGGCGTTTGACCTGAGCAAGGAACCGGAGCACGTCCTGAAGCTCTACGGTGCCGACTCCATGGATCGTGCCCAGGCCACGCAGGCCCGGCAGTTCATCATCGCCCGACGTCTTCTGGAACGGGGCGTCAAGTTCGTCCAGTGCTGGAACGGCGGTTGGGACATGCACGCCGGTATCGCCACCGCAGGCAAAACCCGCGCAGCTGCGATTGACAAGCCGATCGCTGGGTTTCTGCAGGACCTCAAGCAACGCGGTCTCCTCAAGGACACGCTCGTGGCCTCCAGCACCGAATTCGGCCGCAGCTCGACCGAAGACGGTCCGGGTGGACGTACGCACAACGCCAAGGCGTTTGCCTCCTGGCTCGCCGGTGGCGGCGTCAAGGGTGGTCAGGCCTACGGCAGCACCGACGAGCTCGGCAGCGCCGCCGTGGAAAACAAGGTCCACGTGCATGAATTCCACTCGACCATCCTGCACGCGTTGGGCTTCGACTCTGAGAAGCTTACGTTCCGCTCCGGTGGCCGTGATTTCCGCCTGACCGACGTGTCGGGCGCGCAGCCGGTGAAGTCGATCTTCGCCTGAGTTCTTTCG
>RFSE01000036.1 GCA_009924135.1 Pseudomonadota bacterium
ACCACCAGTCGGCTCGCTATACAATTTTCGACAAAGCACTTTGATGGGAGGGACGCGGTAATGGCCCCTGGGCGAAGCGCCAGCGGGCCGGGAAGGCGTCGAACAGGGCGCACGCCTCTGTTGGTGCCGCTGGGCCAGATGGCGCGCTCCAATCGCCACGGCGGGCGGGAGCAAGGACAGCCCGGCCAGCCGGCTATCGAACGCAGACGCGCCGTGATCGGGCGCAGCAGACTTGGTCGCACGATTTACCCCTGCTTTTTGCCGGTGACGCCAATAGATTAAGAAGGTGCGGACGATGCCGGCGATCCCAGCCATGAGCGACTTCCTCCTTTGCGGCGGGCCGGTTTCGCGCTTACCGCGCCGTCCATCCGGCCTTCCACGCGGACCCGGACGGTGCAAGTGAAACCAACCGATGAAGTGCAGTACGTCACCCAGCATTGAAGAACGCCTGACCAAGCTCGAAGCCCGCTGGCGCGAGGTTTCAGGTTGTTACCAGACGAAGCTCGACACGAGCGCAGCGCTCACGCCGGAAGAAAGTAGGCAACTGCGGAAGTGGCTCGCTGAACTTTGGCCCGGCGTGGGGATGGTGCAGGCCGAGGGATGGAGCCAGGCGCAAGCCAAGGCGTTTAACCGGAAATTCGCTGCCCAACTGGAGACCTGGGCGGCGAAGGAAGCACGCGGCGTAGTGTGCACGCTTGATGAGTTCATGGAGCAGGCCCGCGCGCTTGGCTCTTGCCAGGTGATTGCCGAGCGCGAAGCCAAGGCACTGAGCGATGCCGAATTCGACCAGCGGAAGCGCCACTTGGAAAAATCGTCACCGTCGAAGACTCTGGACGTGGACAGTCCGGCGTACAAGTTTGCGAGAGGGAGGCTGGGAGTGGAATTCCTCGCGTGGCCGATCCTCCAGCGACAGTGGGAAGCGCGCTCGCAGGGCTTCTGGCACGTTTTCGGACGGCGGGAAGAACAACGCTTCGCGCGAGCGCAAATGGATTTGGAAGCCGAAGCCAAGTCGAAGTTGATGCGATGGAGCGGGTGTCGCATCGAAGATGCTTCATTCCACAAAGCAGCAGATTGTTCCTTTCTCCGCGCCGATGTGGACGGTGCGGACCAAGAGAAGCAAACCCGTGAATTGCTCCTTGCTGCGACGCTGTATGAGTATGCGCGGGAGAGTCGGAAGCTTCGAGGGTTGCTCTTCGTCAGCGCGCGATGCGTGACCCAGCGCAAGCCCAACCAATCTCCCGTCTTCGACGGGCTCGACGAGGTTGTGGCGGACAAGGCTCTCGGCGGTTGGTTCTGTTTCTTGAGAGAGTTTGCAGCTGAACTCACAGCGAACACCTCTTTCAATGAGCTTTGGCGCGACCAACGCGAGCGCGTGGAAAGGGCGCTTTGGTGGTTCCCGAAATCAAAGACTGGGACAACGCGGATGCTGCGGGTCACAACATTGCCGGAAGGTTACTCAATCCCAGTCCCGCCTGTTGGGCTGGCATTTGAGGCGGAGCGGCAAAACGCGATGGTTTGGGAAGCGGTTAAATTGTCGCAAGGGCCAAAGCCTGACGGTCTGCCGGAACGGGCGCGCTCTTTTGCTCAGGACGGCGTGGAAGTGCTAGTTTTGAAAGTGAACTGGGAGGACTTCGATAACCGAGCGCTCGGTGAGTCATTCGCGCGGCTGGCCAGCAGCATCAGGCCAAAGAAATGTCCTGAGCCAGCGTCTCAGGGCCATAACCAGCATAGCGAATTCCTGACTCCGTTGAAGGAACTGGCCGCCATGCGCCGAGTAAGCTGGGAAAAGTCACCGGACAAAGAATTGTATCGTGCTGCCAAGCGAGCGCGGGAGCGATTCATGTGTTGGTTCCCGTTCGGCGACGAGCCGGAGAACGGGCTGACATTCAAGCAGCGTGCCAAAAATGGTGGGACACCTTCGGCCTCGAAGGCGCGCGGTTAGTTGGAGTGGCTAATCCATCCAAGCTCTTCGGCGTAGATTATGACTACGTCGAAACACAGAGCGCCGCAGCAAACGAGTCCGGCGCGCACATCGGAAGACTCGCCAACCGCAACCCTCAACACCACGTCGGCAGCGCCCCTCACTGGCCTGCCGACACTTCACGGCCTGCCGCCGCCTGGCCTGGAGCGGCGCTTTGCGCCGGCCCAGCCGGGTACGACGCCGGAGTTTTCAAAACTTCCTTCGCCCCGAGAACGGTGCGTGATCTCAGGGGCTTCACGTTCTTGGTTGCTCGACCAGGAGCGGTTGGGGCGCATCAAGATCGTGCGCGTCCGCCAGCCGGGTCGGGTGCGGGGCGCGTGCTTCATCTACGTGCCGAGCCTGCTAGCGCTTCTGCGGGGTGAACTGGCCAAGCAGGTAACGACACCAACGGATGCGGCTGCCATCGATGGCGGGAAGGCGGTGGTACTATGAACTCATCTGATTTTCAGGCCGTCCGTTTTTGCCGGGTTGGTGCGGTGGCGGTGGTGCTGGTAGCCGACAACAAGCTGGCAGTTCACACCGGGAACGGCTCCATCCAGTTGACGCGGGCGGAGGCGCACTGGCTGGGTGAGAAGCTGGGCGAGCTGCTTGAGCTTGGCTCCCGACGGGCGGCAGACGCGGCGGTTCAAACATTCGGAGGCCATCATGGAAATTCGTGATCTCAAGGTCCGCTACCCCATCGCCCTCGCGTGGCGCGATCTCGGTTTACCGGGGCAGCCGGGTAAGTGCGTGTGTTCACCGTTCCGGGAGGATCGCTCACCGAGTTTCTCGGTGTTCGCTGGGGATGATGGCGAGCGGTTCCATGACTTCGCCACAGCCGAGTCCGGGGACGTGTTCGACTTCGTGGCGAGGGCGCGTGGGTGCAACACGGCGGAGGCCATCGCCTTCGTGCGCGAACGGCTTGGGATCGTGCGCGAGCAGCGGAGGCCGGAGCCGCCACGACCAAGACCCGCCCCCGTGCTGCCGACTTTGCGAGCGGGGACGGACGCGGAGCTGCGCCAGCTCTCCGAGCGCCGCGGGTTCTGCATCGAGGCGCTCACGCTGGCACAGGAGCGGGGATTTCTGTTCTTCAGCGAACTGTGGGGACATCCGGCTTGGTGCATTACGGATCAGCGACGGCAGCTCCATGAATTCCGCCGGGTGGATTGCGAGAAGTGGCTAGCTTATGGCCGGCTGCCGGCGCGCAAGTGCCATTGCCTGGGCCACGGGAAGGAGTGGCCAATCGGCACGTTGGAAAGCACGCCGTTCGGTAAGATCGCCTGGGTTGAGGGAGCGCCGGACCTGCTGGCGGCGTTTCACTACCTGCGGGTCGAACGCAAACTGGAGACGGTCGCCCCGGTGGGCATCCTGGGTGCCAGCAACCGGGCGCTGGCCCCGGAGGCGTTGGCGCAGTTCAAGGGCAAGGCCGTTTGCCTGTATCCACACGCCGACGACGCAGGCCGCCAAGCCGCCCGTATCTGGGCACGGCAGTTGAAGGACGCCGGGGCCGGGCGGGTCACGGCGTTCGATCTGTCCGGCTTGATGAAGGTGGACGGCACGACCGGCAAAGACCTGGCCGACGTGGCCTTTCTCAGCGCCGAGAGCTTCGAGTGCGAGGCGAAATGGCAGGAGGTGATGCCGTGAGCGACGTTGCCGAATATCTGCCGAGGGCCGGGGAGTTCGACCCGCTGGCGGATGAAACCAAATCCCCGACAGTCACGACCACCGCAGCATCAGCGACCAGCGTGACCACTCCGCCGCGACTGGTGCGGTTCTACACACCCAGCCAGTTGAAGGCGTACGAGCCGCCGCCCAATCAGAACATGGTGGGCGACTACCATCTGCAACGTGGCGCCCCCAGCGTCCTCGCCGGGCCGCCGGGGTGCGGTAAGAGCCGGGCGGCGTTGTGGCTGGGAATCCTGGGCGCACGCGGGGTGGGGAACTGGTTCGGCCTGGATGTCCGCTGCCAGTTCCGCACGCTCATATTGCAGAACGAGAACGGGCTGGCCCGTCTGCACCGCGACGTGGAGCAGCTCCCTTCGCTTGAGGGGCTGGATGATTGGTTGCGCATCAGTGCGCCACCGGCGGCGGGGTTGGCCTTGAACAGCGCAGACTTCCGCTGCGAGTTGAAGGCGGAGGTGCGGGACTTCGCCCCCAACCTGTTTATCGTGGACCCGTGGAACGCCTGCGTGCGGGACGCGATGGAGAAAGATTTTCAGGAAGGCTTCGCGCGTCTGCGTGAGGTGCTGGCGGAAGCGCCGGGCGAACCGGCCTGCTTGATCCTGCATCATCTGCGCAAACCGAAGTCCGAGGATCGCCACAAGGGACGCAATTTGCAGAACCTGCTCTCCGGCTCCTACGTGCTGGTCAGTGTGGCGCGCTCCGTCCTGGTGATGCAGCCGGCCACGGACGACACCGAAGACGCGCGCGTGGTGATGACGTGTGCAAAAAATAATGATGGGCAGCTCGGGGCACGGAGCGCGTGGGAACGATGCGGTGGCACGTTTGAGCCGGTGCGGGATTTCAATTTTGAGGAATACGACTCGGGCGGCGGCACAAAGCGCGAAGCGAAGGTTCGGGAGGAACATCTCCGCGAACTCTTCGCCGAAGGGCGGAGTTGGCTTACTGCCCGGCAGGCGGCGGAACGGCTGCAAAGCCTGGCGGGGGTGGGGCGCAGCGCGGCTTAC
Source organism: Pseudomonadota bacterium (assembly GCA_009924135.1). GTDB lineage: Bacteria > Verrucomicrobiota > Verrucomicrobiia > Limisphaerales > SXTU01 > SXTU01. The sequence continues at coordinate 4,648 of RFSE01000036.1, forward strand.
GATGCCCTCAAGGTGATCGGGGGCCGGTTCTCAGCGATGCTGATCCGCGACCCGGAGACGCACTGCATTTCCATCAAGGGAGCGGAACCGGACAGCGAGGACTGAGCGGGAAGCCGTCCGTCCATCCGTCCGGCTGCTCTAGGGAGAGTGGACGGATGGATGGACGGCGGCAGGAGTCGGGCTGTGCGTGGAAGTGCTCGCCCCGGCGTTCAACCCTGAGTCGTGAGTTCGGCGACGAGGGCGGAGAGGAGGTTTGCGGCGGTGGCGCGGGAGGCGGCGAGCTGCGTTTCCAACGCGTCCACCAAGGCCATCAGTTGCTCCACTTTGGCCACGATCCGACGTTGTTCGGCGAGGGGTGGGATGGGGAGCGGCAGACTCTTGAGCGTTGTCTGATTGATCTTCGGCATGCTCCCGGATGTGCCTGATGCTCGGGCACGGAGGAAGTCGCGGGAGGCATCGTGGCTCATCGCGAGGTGGACGTATCCGACATCGAAAGCAGCGGACACGCGCAGCTTCATCATCAGATCGGGATAGACGAACCAGTTCGGTTCGCCGCGATAGACCGCTGCCACGCCTACATACTCAATTGTGTTGCCGCGCTGAACGAGAATGTCGCCATCACGCAGCCAGAGGTCCGAGTCAGCCGGAACTTCCGTGGTGATGAACTTGGAATGCTGACCCTTAAAACGCCCTGAGGTCGTGGCGCTCAAAGTGAGCGAGCGAACAGGCGTCTCGTAGTCCACGGCTTTGGGTGAGAATCCGTTCGTTGGTCCAAAAACCAAAAGGTCATCGAGCCGCTGCCACCGCCAAGATTCTGGGATGTCGTAGCCTAACGCATCTTCAGCGGCGAGTGGCTGCACTTCCGCCGCATCGGTGCGCTTGAGCCTCCTTCGCTCGGCAAGGCTTCGCGCCAATAACGCCTCCGCCGGTTCGTCGTTGGGGTCTTGGGAGACGAGTTTGCCTTGGACGGCGAGGGTGAGGATGGATTTGCGGAGGTCGGCGGGGGGGATGGCGTAGGACGGGTGGAAGAGGAACGGGAGGTTGGCCGGGGTGGGCGCGTCGGCAAAGCGGGCCAGCGACGCGCGGGCGAGCGCGGCGTGCCGCGTCTCCCGTTCCTGCTGCTGCGCCTCCAGCCGATCACACAACGCCATCAACTCATCCACCTTCGCCACGATCCGCTTCTGCTCGGCGAGGGGTGGAACTCCGACTGGCATCTTCGCCAGAATCGACTGATTGAGATTCTGCATCGTCGTCCCTACCGATGCGCCTCCGAGATACGTTCGAGCCATTGGAGCGCCGATCAGCATCGCCAAGTAAGGTGCGAACAATGAGCGAGGCATCCGCAGGACGAGACTGCCTGTCCCGCAAAGCCAGCCAGCCTCATTCTCTGTTACAATGGCACAGCGCCCCATCTCGCCTCGTCGCGCCATCACAATGTCACCCGCGTTGAGCTTAAAAACTTCAAGGCGCTTGAGTGTCGCATGGCCGATGGCCATCTCATCAATGGGAACGATCTTCCCGTCCTTTAGCGAAGCGGGATTGATGACGGGAGTTCCGCCAAGCTGATAGTCACTCTTGTGCAACGAGCTTCCAAACGGGCCGGTTTGGATTTCCATCACGAGTTCGATGAGGCGTGCGGCTGCCCAGCCGGGTTGAAGCTCGAACAACAGCTCGTCTTCGCCGACTGCTGGCAAAGGCTTCATCGGGCTGATTTGCCGTGCCTTCACAGCGGCCAATCGTTCTGCGTTGATCTTTTTGAGAAGTTGTTCGCCCGACTCGTCGCTCGGGTCTTGGTCGACAAGCTTGCCGGTCACCGCCAAGTGTCGCACCAGTTCGCGCATCTTCGCCACCGCATCGGGCGCGTCGGCGAACTGGTCGAACTTCTCGAAAAACGTTTCCAGCTTCATTCAGCAGTCCCGGCGGTGGCGGTGAGGGCGTGGTGGAGTTCCTGTTTCAGCGCGGCGCGGGTGGCGGCGATCTGAGCGAGGAGCTTTTCGTATTCGGGCAGGAGGTGGTCCACGTCGCCGGGGCCGGTGTCGGGGTTGTGCGGGTTCTTGAGGTCGAGGTTGAAGTTGCCGGCCTTGATGGTGTCGATGGAGACGCGCCAGGCCTGCTCGTTTTCCACGCGGGATTTGAAGCCGTCTTTTTCCTCGCCCCACCAGGCGCGCTCGCCCTCGAATTCCTCGATGCGGATGGGCTTGCCTTTGTTGTAGCTCTTGGCGCCGGGCGGATAGGGGTGCTCGTAATACCAGACGTGGGTGGTGGGCGCGCCCTTGGTGAAGAAGAGGAGGTTGGTGCGGATGCCGGTGTAGGGATTGAAGACGCCGTTGGGCAGGCGGACGATGGTGTGGAGGTTGCACTCGGTGAGGAGGGCTTCCTTGATGCGGGTCTTGACGCCTTCGCCGAAGAGGGTGCCATCCGGCAGCACGAGACCGGCGCGACCACCGGGTTTTAGGATTCTCATGAGGAGCACCAGGAAGAGGTCGGCCGTTTCCCGAGTGCGGAACTCGGCGGGGTAGTTGGACTCGATGCCGTCTTCCTCCATGCCGCCGAAGGGCGGGTTGGTGACGACGACGTCCACGCGCTCCTTCGGACCCCAGTCGCGTAGGGGCTTGGCAAGGGTGTTGCCGTGGCGGACATTCGACGGCACGTCGATGCCGTGCAGGAGGAGATTGGTGAGGCAGAGGATGTGGGGCAGGTGCTTTTTTTCGATGCCGGCAAAGCATTCCTGGATGGTGCGCTCGTCGGCTTCGGTTTTGGCCTGCTTGCGCAGGTGCCGGATGAGCGAGGTGATGAAACCGCCGGTACCGGCCGCCGGGTCGAGCATGCTCTCGCCAAGGCGGGGATTCACCCGGTCCACCACAAATTCGGTGACGGCACGCGGGGTGTAGAACTCGCCGGCGTTGCCGGCGGACTGGAGGTCCTTGAGGAGCTTTTCGTAGATGTCGCCGAACATGTGGCGGTCATCGGAGGCGTTGAAGTCGATTTCGTTCACCTTGTTGATGACCTGGCGCATCAACGTGCCGTTCTTCATGTAGTTGTTGGCATCCTCGAAGGCCATGCGGATGAGGCCGGCGATCTTGTCACCGCCGCCGGTGAGCGCCTTGAGCTTGGGCAGGAGGGTGTTGTTGATGAAGTCGAGGAGGGCGTCGCCGGTAATGCCTTCGTCATCGGTGGCCCAGGAGGACCAGCGGAGGGGCTTCGGCAGTGGGGAGCGGTAGTTGTCGCGGAGAACTTCCATCTCCTTTTCCCGGTCGTCGAAGATTTTGAGGAAGAACATCCAGCCGAGCTGCTCAAGGCGTTGCGCGTCGCCGTAGGTGCCAGCGTCCTTGCGCATGATGTCCTGGATGGTTTTGACGAGGTTGGAGACGTTGGGCATGGGAATCAGTCTTTGTGAAAGCCGTGTATGACGTAGTCGAGCGCAGCGCCATTTGCGGAGGTGACTGCAAATTCTTCGTCCTGGCTGTCTTTTTCGGCGACTGCGCAACGGGTGTGCCAAAGGCGGGTGTAGATCTGAACATCGTTTCCGTAGGCCGCTTTGAGACATTGGAAAATCTCAGACCGCTGTCCGTCTGTGACAGCGCTCAAAGCCGCTTCGCGCAGTTCGTATTCGTTCATGGCATCATCGAACTTATCGGCTTGGCCCGCAGCCGCGAGGATACCCAAGGCGAGGGGGTCGATTTCGAGATTCTCAGCAAGGTAATCCAGTGGCGTTTCTGGATGCTCATCCCACGCCAGGCCACAAAACTCCTGGTATATCCTGGCGAGCGTGACGAGGCGCAGGCGACCCGCCGTGGCTTCGAGAATGGTTTCTCCGCCGACTAACCCGGCGGCATACAGATGACCCCAGGCTTCCTTGGCCCACTCCAGTTCGAAGCCACCAACCCAGACGCTAAACATCTTGGCGGCTGCAAGCTCCATTTCCTCCCAGCTTCTCTCTCTGGCGTTGGTCATCAGGCAGCTTTCTGGTAAAGGGCGGCTTCAAGTTCGCGGATGGCGGCGAGGTAGCCGTCGCGTCCGCCGAAGAGTTTGACGATTTCCACGGGGGTGCCGTGGGCGGTGAGCGGGTCCACCTTGAGAATCTCCAGCGATTCGACGCTGGCGATGCCGCTGTCGGCGTATTTCTGAAGCAGAGCATTGAGGACGGCGCGGGCTTTGTCGCCGTACTTGCCGAACACGTTGCGCTTCTTCACCCGAGCGGCGCGTTCCTTGCGCGTGAGGGGCGGGGCATCGAAGGCGACGTGGCAGACGAGATCGAAGGCGTCGTATTGCCGTCCTACCTGTTCGGCGAGCTCTTCGAGGAAGACGCCCTGGGTGGCCAGTTCTTCCAGGATGGCCTGTTTCTTCTCTGCGTCGTTCCAGACCGTGAGGAAAGCATCCAGGGAGGCGTAGGCCTTGCGGACGGTCTTGCGGGAGTAGTCCTTGAGCGACTCGGTAATGAGCTTGCCGTTGGCATCGAGGTACTGGACGCGCTCGGTGGCGACGCGGACCTCGACCTTGTCCACGTAATACTTCGTCTGGCCCGGTCCAGGCGGTCCGGGAATGACCGTGATGCCGCCGGGGGGATGCTCCACTCCGTTTGCGTCCTCGGTCGGCTCGTCGGGCGGAACGGGCGGGTCGTCAGCGCCTGGTTCGTAGATTTGCACCGGGTCCCCATCGAACTCCTGGTCCGCAAACAAGGCGGTGGCCCGCTTGAAGTCCATGATGGTGAAGAAGAGTTTGCCGTAGTCCTCGTTGATGCGGGTGCCGCGCCCGATGATCTGCTTGAACTCGGTCATGGAGCCGATGCGCTTGTCGAGGACGATGAGCTTGCAGGTCTGAGCATCCACGCCGGTGGACATGAGCTGCGAGGTGGTGGCGATGACCGGGTAGGTCTTCTCGGGGTCGATGAAGTTGTCGAGCTGGGCCTTGCCCTCGCTGTTGTCGCCCGTGATGCGGACGACATATTTGGCATTGGCGGCGGCAAGGTCGGCGTTGGCATTGACCATGGCCTGCCGCATCCGCTCGGCGTGCTCGATGTTCTCGCAGAAGATGATGGTCTTGGCGAAGCGATCGGTGGCCTTGAGGAACTCCGTGATCTTGGCGGCGACGACGGCCGTGCGCTTTTCCAGGATCAGGTTCCGGTCGAAGTCGCGGTCGTTGTATTCGCGGTCTTCGATGACCTGGCCGTATTTGTCGGTCTGCCCTTCTTCCGGCCGCCAGCCGTCGAGGTCGCGGTCGAGGCCGATGCGGACGACTTTGTAAGGAGCGAGGAAACCGTCGTCGATGCCTTGCTTGAGGGAGTAGGTGAAAAGCGGGTCGCCGAAGTATTCGATGTTGGAGATGACCTTGGTCTCCTTCGGCGTGGCGGTCATGCCGATCTGCGTGGCGGCGGAGAAGTATTCGAGCACCTGCCGCCAACGGGCATCGTCGGCCGCGCTGCCGCGATGGCACTCGTCCACGAGTACCAGGTCAAAGAACTCCGGGGAGAATTGCTTGTAGATGTTCTGCTCCTCCTCGGTGCCGGTGACAGCTTGGTAGAGGCAGAGGTAAATCTCGAATGACTTGTCCACCGTGCGGTTGGTGATCTTCGTCATCGCCGTGCCGAAGGGCTTGAAGTCGTTGGTCTTGGTCTGGTCGGCGAGGATGTTGCGATCGACGAGGAAGAGGATGCGTTTCCTGGCCCCGGACTTCCACAGCCGCCAGATGATCTGGAAGGCGGTGTAGGTCTTGCCGGTACCGGTGGCCATGACCAGCAGGATGCGGGTCACGCCTCGGGCGATGGCGTCCACGGTGCGGTTGATGGCGGTGAGCTGGTAGTAGCGCGGGGACTTCTTCGCCCCATCATCGTGGTAGTCCTGGGCGGCGACGGCTTCCTGCGCCGGGGTGTAGCCCTTGACCTTGCGGACGCGCTCCCAGAGTTCGGCCGGGGAGGGGAATTGATCGAGGGCGATTTCCCGCGTGACCGTGCCGGCGGTTACGGTGCGGTCGTGTTCCAGGAACGCATCGCCGTTGGAGCTGTAGGCGAAAGGGATGTCGAGCAGCTCGGCGTATTCCAGCGCCTGCGGCATGCCCGCGCCGACGGCATGGTTGTTGTCCTTCGCCTCGACGACGGCCAACGGGAGGTTCGGTTTGTAGGACAGGATGTAGTCGGCCTTCTTGGCCTCGCCGCGCTTCACGGTTTTGCCCCGGACAATGACGCGGCCCTTGGTGAAATAAGCCTCTTCGCGAACCTGCGTCATCAAGTCCCACTTACCCGGAGCGACGATGGCCGGGGTGATGAACTTGGTGCGGATGTCCGCCTCGGTGAGGTCCTTCTTGTTCATCCGGTGAACTGGCACTTGGCTGTATGGATGCGCACAGGTCTATTCCTTCGCTTCGTGGAATCCTGGCGAAGCTTTGTGCGGCAAGCCAGTTGGGGGCAAGCAGGAATCGTCTGCTTCCTTGGCGCGGAGGGCGTCCGGGTGGGGGGAAGGATGGATGGACGGACAGAGCGTGGGCGAAGCCCGAAGAGCAGAATTGGGCTATGGCAAAGAAGGTCGCGCTGCATGACCGGCTGGGCATCGTGCCATGGGCAATGTGCGAGTCCTCCGACTGCTGGTAAGGGAAAAAGAGCAGGGAAGCACAAGCAGCGTTCGATCAACGGGCGATCCGCGGGTTGCTGACAACGCGAAAAAAAGAAACAGGTCGAGGGCGCAACGGGATGGGTTGCGGCGTGAAATTGGATAAACGCAAAAGGGTTGGTTTTGGGGTCCGTTATCAGCGTCGTTATTCTGACTGGTATTCTGACTGGCGGAGAGAGGGGGATTCGAACCCCCGATACGGCTTTTGACCGTATACCGGTTTAGCAAACCAGCGCCTTCAGCCACTCGGCCATCTCTCCAACCGTCTGGTCTTGAACGGGTTGCGCTCAAGCCTGCCAGCGGATCATTCCGCTGTGCGTCGCCTGTTCAACCTTGCTTCCGGCAGGCTGAGGAAGTCCTCGTACCGGGCGGCAGCAGTCGGTCCGTGAGTCAGGCGGTCATCGCGGACGGGTTTTTTATAGACGGAGCGAGGGACCGGGTCAAGTTGGTTGCGCGGTGGTGGCGCCGGAAAATGCGGTTACCGGCTGGACTTTCGGGCGAACTAGGCGAAACCTTTAGCCATGCTTTGCCGTCCTTATCCTCAAGAAACGCTGCACTGCTTATGAACCCCCTCGAACATCAAGCCCAGTTGTCGGACCTCTTCCTCACGCGCCGCCAGTGGCTCAGCCGGTTTGGCATGGGCATGGGCGCGGTCGGGCTTGCCGCGATGGCCGGGGACGGCATGCTCGCCGGTCGCGCACTGGCGGCGGGGGCGAATGACCTCAACCCGCTCGCGCCGAAGAATCCGCACTTCCCAGCCAAGGCCAAGCACGTCATCCACATCTTCGCGCAGGGCGCGCCGTCGCACATCGACACCTGGGACCCGAAGCCGATGCTGACCAAGTTCGATGGCAAGAGCATTCCCGGGGGCAATGGCGTGGCCTTTGGTTCGCCTTTCAAATTCACCAAGCAGGGCAAGTCCGGCGTCGAGGTGTGCGAGGTGTTTCCGAAGCTCGCGCAGCACATCGACAAGATGGCGGTGGTGCGTTCGTTGTGGACGGATATTCCGTCGCATGAAGTGGCGACCGTGTTCATGAACACCGGGTCGTTGCGCATCCAGAAGCCATCGCTCGGCGCATGGACGCTTTACGGCCTTGGCAGCGAGAACCAGAACATGCCCGGCTTCATTGCGTTGCGGCCCGGCGGCGGGCCGCCCGGCGGCGCGAACAATTACCAGTCGGCTTTCCTGCCCGGCGTGTTTCAGGGTTCGAGCATCAACACGCAGGCCCAGTCCGTGGAGCAGATGATCGAGAACATCCACAACAACTATTTCACGCAGAAGGAGCAGCGCCGGCAGCTTGATCTCGTGCATCAGTTGAATGCGATCCACAGCCAGAACCTTCAGAAAGACGCACAGCTGGAGGCGCGCATCGAGGCGTTCGAGATGGCGTACAAGATGCAGATGGCGGCCACGGATGCGTTTGATTTGAGCAAGGAGCCGGAGAACATCCGCGCGAGCTACGGCACCGGCGCGCAGGGGAAGCAGCTCCTCATCGCGCGGCGGCTTGTCGAGCGTGGCGTGCGCTTTGTGCAGGTCTGGGCAAGCGGTTGGGATCATCACAACGATTTGGATGACCGTCTGCGCAACAAGGCCGGGGAGATTGACGGCCCGGCGGCGGCATTGCTGGCGGACCTCGAACAGCGCGGCCTGCTCGACAGCACGTTGGTGATCTGGGGCGGTGAGTTCGGGCGCAAGCCCACGCATGACAAGGGGGGGAATGGCAACCCTGGTCGCGATCACAACAACCGTGCGTTCGCCCACTGGCTGGCCGGCGGCGGCGTCAAGGGCGGCACCACCTACGGTGCGACCGACGAGTTCGGCGCGCGGGCGGAGACGAACAAGGTGCACGTCCATGACTATCACGCCACGCTGCTGGCGCTGCTCGGCTTCAACCACGAGAAGCTTACGTACCGTTACAACGGCCGCGACTTCCGGCTCACGGACAACTTCGGCCATGTGGTGAAGGAAATCATCGCTTAATCAGCTCCATGAAACGCGCCATCTTCCTGGTTACCTCGGTGGGTTTGATTCTGGGCGTCGCTTCGGCTGCCGACGCCAAGAAAAAGAAACCCGCACCCGCTCCGGCACCTGCCGCGAAGCCGGCCACGCCCGCCACGCCAACGGCGAAGGCCCCGGATGCTCCGGCTGCCGCTGCCGCGACGGCGCTGACACCCGAGCAGTTGGCGTTCTTCGAGAACAAGATCCGTCCCATCCTCAACGGTCAGTGCCTCAAGTGCCACAGTGCCGCCGAGGGCAAGGTCAAAGGTGGCTTCGCCCTCGACACGCGGGAGGGGATGCTCAAGGGCGGTGATTCCGGCCCTGGCATCGTGCCCGGCAATCCGGAGAAGTCCGTCCTCATCAAGGCCATCCGTTACACCGATGCGAACTTGCAGATGCCGCCCAAGGGCGAGAAGTTGTCCGACCAGCAGATCACTGATTTCGTGAACTGGGTGAAGATGGGCGCACCCGATCCGCGCTCCGCCAATGCCAAGGGCAAGTACGCCACGGCGACCGAGCGCAAGGTGTGGTGGGCCTTCCAGCCGATCAAGAAGCAGGAGCCGCCGAAGGTGGCGAACGCCGCTTCCGTGGCGAATCCCGTGGACGCGTTCATCATCGCCAAGCTGGAGGAGAAGAATCTTAAAATCAGCCCGCCGGCGGACCGCCGCGTTTTGATCCGGCGCGTGTATTTCGATCTTATCGGCCTGCCGCCGGCCCCGGATGAAGTTGAGGCCTTCGTGAACGACAAGTCGGCCGACGCCTACGAGAAGCTCGTGGACAAGCTGCTCGCTTCGCCGCACTACGGCGAGCGGTGGGCCCGGCACTGGCTGGATGTGGCCCGGTATTCGGACACCATCGGCGATCCGGCCAAGAAAGCAGAGACACCGGCGTATCCCTTTGCGTGGACTTATCGTGACTACGTCATCAAGTCTTTCAACGAGGACAAGCCCTACGACGTGTTTGTGCGGGAACAGATTGCGGCTGACCGAATCCCCGGCAACAAGGACCGCACAACCCTCGCCGCCCTCGGCTTCCTGACCGTGGGTGATCACTTCAACGGCAACAAGAACGACATCATCAACGACCGGATTGACGTGACGACCAAGGCGTTCAACGGCCTCACGGTGGCGTGCGCCCGTTGCCACGACCACATGTTTGACCCGATTCCTACGAAGGATTATTACGCCTTGCACGGCATCTTCTCGAGCACCGAGGTGCCGCGTGAACTGCCGGTGATGACCGGCACGCAGGACAAGACGAAGTATCAGGACTACGTCCGCGAACGTCTGGCCTTGGAGAAGGAGCAGTCCGACCTTGCCGCACAGATGAAGGTCAAAGGAGGCCCCAAGAACAATAAGAAGGAACTGCAAAAGGAAAGCCTGGCGCTCAAGGGAAAAATCGACCGGCTCGACCTGATTCATCCGGGCGCGCCCATCCGGGCGATGGCCGTTGAGGACATCGAGAAGCCGCATGATTCGCCGGTCTTCATTCGCGGCGAGGCCGACAACAAGGGCGACTTGGTGCCGCGCCGTTATCTCGAAGTTTTCCGTACGCCCACTTCTCCTGCGTTCAAATACGGAAGCGGCCGGCTCGAACTGGCTTTTGCCATTGGCAACAAGAGCAATCCGCTCACCTCTCGTGTGATGGTGAACCGCATCTGGCAGCATCATTTCGGCGAGGGTTTCGTGCTGACGCCGGATGATTTCGGCACGATGAGCACGCCGCCGAGCCATCCCGAGTTGCTGGAGTATCTCAGCACCTACTTCATGGACAACGGCTGGTCCGTGAAGAAGCTGCACAAACTCATCCTCCTCTCGAACACCTACCAGCAGGCCAGCTCGGATAATCCGCGCTTTGCCCAGACTGATCCGTTCAACCGGCTGCTCTGGCGGCAGAACGTGCGTCGTCTCGAGTTCGAGCCCTTGCGCGATGCCATTCTCGCCATGGCCGGGGCACTGGACCGCACGGTTGGCGGCCGGCCGGTGAACCTGGGTGAGACCCCTGCCAACGTCGGCAAGGAAAAGGGCAAGATGGGCGCCTCACTGAAACCGCAGGGCACCTACAGCAACCGTCGCACGGTCTATGGCTATGTGGACCGCGCGCATCTGGCCGAGGTGATGAACCACTTCGACTTTGCCGGGCCCGAGATGCCCAATGGTCGTCGCTACACCACGACCGTGCCGCAGCAGGCGCTCTTTCTCATGAACAACCCGCTCGTCATCGAGCAGGCGCGACGCATCGTGGAACGGCCGGAGTTCAAGAAGCTCGAGGATGATGATCGACGGGTGGAATACCTGTACAATCTGCTCTATCAGCGCCTGCCCTCGCAGCAGGAAGTCCAGCTCGGCTTGGATTTCTTCGGGGACGCGCCTCCAGCCGGCAAGACGTCGAGCCTGCCCATGCCTACGCCAGTGCCCACGGTGGCGGCCGCGCCGGTGAAGGTGGCGGCGGCGAAGGGCAAGTTCGCCGTGCCCCAGCCCACCGCCCCGCGCTTTACCCCGCGCCCGCTGACCGCCTGGGCGGAATACGCCCACGCGCTGATCCTCGCGAATGAGTTCACGTTTGTGAACTGACCGCAGTTTGGTGAGTTCATATTTCGCTCGCTTGACCACCAAGCCTGGGCAAATCATCGCCCTGTCCCGTTTGCCATGAGCGAAGACCAGTTTCTGAAATGTGCCTGCTCCTATTGCCGTGGGCATTTGGAATTCCCTGCCTACGCGGTTGGCATCACGACCACTTGTCCGCATTGCGGCGTAGAGACGAAGCTCGTGGACGAATCGAGTCCGGTCGCGCTGGTTGCCCCAGTAGTTCCGGCCAGGTCACTCGCTGCCAGGCCGCCGACGGCTTCCGCGCCGCCTCCGCCTCCGCCCCCACCGGTGGGGGCCGCCGAACCGGTTGCACCTCCGACGACGGAAATCACTTCTGTTCCCACTGCGGCGGGCGGTTCCAAGATCAAGCAGGTGCTGAAGGTGACGGGGAGCGTGATTGTCGGCCTGCTGATCCTCGCCGGTGCTGGCTTCAAGTTGTGGACGAAATTCCGCCGGGCCGGACAGGTCGTCGAGATTGTTGCGGGTGACTCGAAGGCAAAGCCAAAGGATGCCGAATCTTCCGCGCCCGATTCCAAGCCGGTCGCGATGGCCCCACCGGTCGCGCCCGCCACCTCCATCGTCGTGGCCAAGGGCACACCCCCGCCACGCAAGGCCGGGGAGGACCTGCAGGTGATTTCCTATGAAGTGCAGCGCGCCAAGGAAGGCAGCCTGCAATACGTCATCGGCGTGGTGACCAACCATTCGGCGAAGCAGTTCTTCAACGTGAAGCTGGAATTCGAGCTCGCCCGCAAGGAGGGCAAGGGAGGTGATACGGCTACCGATCTCATCCGCAACCTGCCTGCCAACACCGCCGTACCCTTCAAGGCCAGCATCATCGGCACCGCACCGGTCACCGGGGCGAAACTGGCCAAGCTCGAGGGCGAGAAGGAGTAAGCGGATTCAAAGCAGTGCGGGATCGTTCCCCGGCCCTTTGCGTCGAGGTTTTCATCCGCACGGCGAATTTCCCGCCAAATTCTCGCGATCGCTCTGGCAACTCCGGGAGGGTGTTTACCAAACGCCGCGAGGCGTTCCCGTCAGCACAGGCCTAGCGGTAGGTATGAAAACTTCACTAATCCTCAGCTTGGCAGCCGGCGCGCTTCTGTTGGCCGGTTGCGTCACCACGAACAACTACTCAATGAGCTGTCCGAAATGTGGCGAAAAAATGATGCAGGCCGCCGCGACCGATGCAAAAAAGTGTGCGATGTGCAGCCCCGGCGAAGCCGACCACAGCAAGCCGGCTGACGGCAAGGCCGCCCCGAGCGAGCACAAGCATTAACCTCGGTGGGGGCTGGATTGCCCAACTGGGCCGCGTGTTTGAGCCTGCGGACACCATTTCACGCCGGCAGGTGATCGCACTTCCCGCTTGCCAGCCGATGGGTGTGCCGGGCATTAAATGGCATGGCAAATTCCAACGCCGCACACGCTCTCGACGCCGAGTTTTACCAGCCGGCGGAACGCTTTTTTCCGGGCCAGGCCGGCACGGCGCTGACGTATGACGACGTCACGCTCGCCACGCTCTACTCGGAGATTCTGCCCCGTGACACGCAGCTCGACACCAAGCTCGCAGACAGCCTTTCGCTGAACATCCCGATAGTCTCTTCGGACATGGACACCGTGACCGAGGGCCGCATGGCCATCGCCATGGCGCTCAATGGTGGCCTCGGGCTCATCCATTACAACATGCCGGAGAAGCAGCAGCTCTCCGAAGTCGGGCGCGTCAAGAATCACGTCCATGGGCTCATTCAGGAGCCGATCAAGGTCTCGCCCGAACAGTTCATCGGGGATGTGCTCGCGCGCATCGAGGAGAAGCGGTTTGCCTTCAGCACGTTCCCGGTGGTGGATGAGCAGGGCAAGTTGCTCGGCCTCCTGAGCGGCAGCGTGGTGAAGCCGCGTTACGCGAAGCGCAAGGTCGCGGACGCGCTCACCCCGCGCGATCAGGTCTTCACCATGACCGAGAAGAAGCTCGGCAAAAATCCGATTGCGGCCGCGGACAAGTTTTTCAATGACCATCCGGGGATTCACAAGCTGCTGGTGGTGGATGACGAGGACCGCCTGCGCGGGCTCTTCACGATGAGTGACATCGAACGCATCACTTCGGAGCGGGCTGCGCAGTTCAAGCCCGCGCGTGATGCGCAGTTCCGGCTTGTCTGCGGGGCCGCCGTCAGCGCGACGCGGAATGCCTTCGGGGAACTGGATCGCGACCGCATCCTGGCGCACGTCGGCGGACTCGTGGAACGCGGGCTGGACGCCGTGGCCGTTTCCACCGCCCATGGTCATACGAAAGGCGTCGGGGATACCGTGCGGATGTTGCGCGATGCCTTTCCGAAACTGCCCATCATTGCGGGCAACGTCACCAGTGCGGCGGCGGTCACCTTCCTCGCGGATGCGGGGGCTAACATTATCAAAGTGGGGCAGGGGCCGGGCTCGATCTGCACCACCCGGGTGGTCGCCGGTGTCGGCATTCCGCAGCTCACCGCGCTCTACGTTTGCTCGCGCGCGGCGGCGGAGAAAAAAGTCACTCTGCTCGCGGATGGTGGCATTACGAAGTCCGGCGACATCGTGAAGGCTTTGACGCTTTCGCACGCGGTGATCTGTGGCGGGTTGCTCGCCGGTTGTGCCGAGGCTCCCGGTGAAATCATGGAAATCGGGGGCAAGCTGTACAAGCAATACCGTGGCATGGGCAGTCTGGCCGCGATGAAGGCCGGGTCGGCCGCACGGTACGGGCACGCCACCGCCGATGCCACCCGTAAGGTTGCGGCCGAGGGCGTCGAGGCGCTGAAAGAAGTGGCCGGGCCACTGGAACGTACCCTGGCCACGCTGATCGGTGGCATCCAATCCGGCATGGGCTATCTCGGCGCGGCGAATCTGGCCGAGTTGCGCAAACGTGCCCGCTACATCCGCGTCAGTGCTGCCGGCATGAAGGAGGCCGGAGCCCACGACGTGGTGGAAGTGAAGACGGGAAGCTGACGTTGGAATCGAGGAGTCAGAAGGCGGAAGTCAGGAGTCAGAATGCCGAAGCAACGGACCAGGCGCACGCTTACGCCCTCTTCTGAATTCTGAATTCTGTCTCCTGACTTCTGCCCCCTAGAATTCGACCACTTCATTCGAGGTGCCACATTGGGGGCAGCGGGACAGTTCCACATCTGGATCGTCCGTGTACACGTAGCTGCACTTGCGGCAGCGGAAGAGGTGGTCCTCGGTTGGCTCCGGTTCGAAACGTCGCCGCCGTCGTTCGTAAAGGATGGCCACCGCCGCCAGCACTCCCAGCAGGAAGGTGACGTAGGTGAAGATCAGGCTTTCGATGGGCATCGTCACGGTTTCACTGGCGTCTCCGCCGGTTCGACGGTGAGCCATTGAAAGACGAGTTCGCCTTCGGTCAGGGCGTCACGGTTGGTGAGGGCGGACTCGGGGAGCGGTTCAAAACGCAGGCTGCCGGCCACGTCATGGGCGAACTGGTCGGCTGCGCGCTGGGCTGGCTGGCGCAGGCCGTTGCTGGCCAGGCGGCGTGAGAAAACCAGGCCTTCGCGGTTCACGAGCACCCGTACCCGCGAGTCCTTGAGCAGGTCCGAGTACGGCCAGACCTTCAGCGACGGGACGCGCAGCAGCTTTCGACTGGCCAGCGGACCCTCGACAGTCATACGCGAGGCATCACGCAAGGCTGGTTGCGCCACGGTCGGAACCGGTGCGGGAGTGACCGGTTTGCGCGCGGGATCAAGGACGAGTTGCGGCGGTTTGCCCACGAACGAAGGCAGGCTGGCCATGGGCCGCAGGGGCAGGGCGAGTGAGCGTTCGGTATCGTTCCATTCGCCGATTTGGTATTTCGAGGGTGCCGGGCGCAGCCAGGCCGCCCCGGAGAACCCGCCCGGCGTCACGGCAGCCAGCAGGGTCGGATCGTTATCGAGCAGCGAGTCCAGAACTTTGCGGGTCTCAGCGGGCGAAGTCAGCCAGCGTACGGAGTGGCGGTCGTCCCTGCGGATGGGGCCTGATTCATGGTGGGCGGAGAACAGCACGAGTGCCCCGAGGTGGAGGGCCAGAACCAAGAACACCACCAATCCCCAGCGTTCGCGTGACCAGCAATTGGAGTCTTCGGTGGTCGTGCTCATGGCGGTGACTCGGGGCCGCGTGGCAGGGCGGGATTGGGACGGATGGCCTGGACCAGTTCGCGAATGCCAGCCGTACGCGCGAGTTCCCCGAGGCGGACGAGATGCTCGTTGGGGGTGAGCTTGTCGGCGAAGACCAGGAGGCTGAGTTGTTCACCGTGCGCCTTCGCGTTGCCGACGGCCACCTGCAGGTGGCGTTGCAGATTGGTGGCCGTGATGATCTGGTTTTCGAAGTAAAACTGCCCGCTGGGGTCCACATAGACGCGGGCAGTGGGATGCGCGGTGCCGGGCAAAGCATCGCCCTGGGGCAGGTCAATGCGCACGCCGGGGGTGAAGACGAGTTGCGAGTTGAACGTGAGGAAGATCAGGACCAGGAAGAACACGCCCGCGAAGGGCGCAGCGTCGAGCTGGCCTTTGAAAATACGGGCGTGCCGGGGAAATCTCATCTGAGGGGGAGATTAAGATCAGGAGTAAGAGCAAGAGCAGGGCGGACACACAGGGACAATTCCGTGCTCATAGTCTTGCTTGCCACCTTAATCCTGCTTGGCGACATCCTCATCCCTTCCTCCCGTTTTCGCCGGTGACAAGGTTCAGGATCTCGTTCGAGGATTTCTCCATGTCGAGGACGATCTGGTTCACGCGGCTGACGAGGTAGTTGTAGCCGACATAGCAGGGGATGGAGACCGCAAGCCCCAGCGCGGTGCAGACCAGCGCCTGCCAGACCCCGCCGGTGAGCAGGGCTGCGTGGGCGAACTGACCTTCCTTTTCCATCACCCCAAACATCTTGATGAACCCGAGGGCCGTGCCCAGCAAACCCAGCAAAGGAGCAATCTGCGCGATGGTGGCGATGAGGTTGAGCTTCTCCTCGAGACGCGGCACCTCCTGCAAGCCGGTGTCCTCGAGCGCTTCGCGCACGCCGTCGCGTCCGCGTTCGCGGCTGAGAATGGCGTTCTTTACCAGCCGGGCCACCGGGCCGGGCGTGGCATCGCAGATCGAGAGGGCTTCGACGACATTGTCCCGCTTGAGCACGGTGCGGACGCCCGCCAGGAACTCGGCGGAATTGATTTGCGCCCGGTGAAAGTGCAGCACGCGCTCAATAAACACGGCAATGGCGACCGCGCTCAGGAGCAGCAGGAGCCACACGACCGGCCCGCCCGCGGAAAGTAACTTCGGCAGCATGGGTGTCTTATAGGGAGTGGGCAGGGAGGGGCAAAGTTCAAACTTCGAGTATCGTCGGCGAACAGTGGTAATGGAGCGCCTGGTCTGGGCCGTCAGGCTGCCATTTTGGTTGGTTTTTCTCCTGGTCGCCGGGGCGATAAGTTGTGGTTGCGCAACGGCCTGCACAGATTAGGCACAAATCCTTTTTACACGCGGCCAGTTGTTTGTTACGAAACAGCGGTTAGGATTTGAATCTGACCGAAATGAATTTACGGCCTGGGGCCAACGCGGTTCCGAATGAGATTGCCGCGCGGTGGACCGCTTTAAATCGACGGAAAATTGACCGTGGCACAAAAAGCGATTGCACCTGCGAAGTGGTTTGTTACCGTCGCGCCGCGTTTTTGGCGCGACCAGGCGGAACCAGCCTCTCCAACAGCCCAGGCAGATTTCCATGCCGGCACTTGACCGGTAGCCAGTGACGATGAACGAACATAAAATGAGCACGCAAGCGCGGTGGCAGGGATTGCCGCCCAAGCAGGGATTGTACGACCCCCAGTTCGAGCATGACGCCTGTGGCGTCGGCTTCGTGGTGAACATGAAGGGCAAAAAGTCCCACGAGGTGGTCCAGCAGGGCATCCAGATCCTCATCAACCTCGATCACCGCGGGGCCTGCGGCTGCGAGCCGAATACCGGCGATGGCGCCGGCATCCTCATCCAACTGCCCCACAAGTTTTTCACGAAGGCCGCGAAGGAGAACAACTTCACGCTGCCCGCGCCCGGCCGTTACGGCGTCGCGATGATTTACATGCCGAAGGGCGAGGAGGACCGCCAGCATTGCGAGCGCACGTTTGAACGGGTGGTGCGTGAAGAGGGCCATTCGGTCCTGGGTTGGCGCGATGTGCCGACTGACAATTCTTCGCTCGGACCCACCGCCGTGGCGACGGAGCCGTTTGTGCGCCAGTGCTTTATTGAGCGGAATGTGCGCAAGGCGAAGGACGAACTGGCCTTCGAGCGGAAGCTTTACGTCATCCGCAAGCGCGCCTTGACGGAGATCCGCAATTCCGGCGTGCGCGGCACCCAGGAGTGGTACATGCCCAGCGTGTCCTGCCGGACGATCGTTTACAAAGGCATGCTCATGCCGGCGCAGGTGGATGCGTATTACCCCGAACTGCGCGACCCGGACATGGAATCCGGACTGGCGCTGGTGCACTCGCGCTTCTCGACCAATACCTTCCCGAGCTGGGAGCGTTCCCATCCCTATCGCTACATCGCCCACAACGGCGAAATCAACACACTGCGCGGCAACATCAACTGGATGCACGCCCGCCAGTCCATGTTCGAGAGCGATGTCTTCGGCAAGGATATCAAGAAGATCTTCCCGATCATCAACCCGACTGGCTCGGACTCGGCGATGTTCGACAACTGCCTCGAACTCCTCGTGCTCGGCGGCCGTCCGCTCGCGCACGCGATGATGATGATGATCCCCGAGCCGTGGACCAATCACGAGTCCATGAGCGATGAACGCAAGGCGTTCTACGAATATCACTCCTGCCTGATGGAGCCGTGGGATGGCCCGGCGTCCGTCGCGTTCACCGATGGCGTGCAAATCGGCGCGTGCCTGGACCGCAACGGCCTGCGTCCGTCGCGTTACTACGTCACGAAGGACGATCTCGTCATCATGGCGTCGGAAGTCGGCGTGCTGGACATCGCCCCGGAACGCGTGCTTCAGAAGGGCCGTCTCCAGCCGGGCCGCATGTTCCTCGTGGACACCTCGCTGGGCCGCATCGTGGCCGATGAAGAGATCAAGGAAGCCATCTGCAAGTCACAGCCTTACCGCCAGTGGATCAACGAGAACATGGTGGAGCTGGACAAGCTGCCGGAAGCTCCGCACCTGCCGGAACCCGATCACGACACCGTATTGCACCGGCAACAGGCGTTCGGTTACACGTTCGAAGACCTGCGGATGCTCATGGTTCCCATGGCGCGCGACGGCGTCGAGGCCGTTGGCTCGATGGGCACCGATACGCCGATTGCGGTACTTTCGCAGCGTCCGCAGTTGCTTTACAGCTACTTCAAGCAGCTCTTCGCGCAGGTCACCAACCCGCCGATTGACTGCATCCGCGAGGAAATCGTCACCAGCGCCGAAACGACCATCGGCTCGGAGCGCAACCTGCTCAACCCGCAGCCCGAGAGCTGCCGGCTCATCGAATTGAAGCAGCCCATCCTCAGCAACGAGGAGTTCGCCAAGCTCAAGCATCTCAAGCATCCGCACTTCAAGTCCGCCACTTTGCCGACTCTCTTCAAGGCCTCGGAAGGCACGGGCGGGCTGGAGAAGGCGCTGGACGATTTGTGCGAGGCCGCGACCAAGGCCATCAAGGACGGGGTGAACATCATCATCCTTTCCGACCGCGGCGTGAACGCAGAGAACGCCCCCATTCCTGCCCTGCTCGCGGTGGCTGGCGTGCATCACCACCTCATCCGCGAAGGCACGCGCACACGCGTGGGGCTCGTGCTCGAATCCGGTGAACCGCGCGAGGTGCACCACTTCTCACTGCTCATCGGCTACGGCTGCGGGGCGATCAACCCGTACCTCGCTTACGAGACGCTGGATGACATGATCCATCAGGGCCTGCTCGTCGGCGTGGATCACAAGACGGCCGTCAAGAACTTCACCAAGGCGGTGGTCAAGGGGGTCGTCAAGGTGGCCTCCAAAATGGGCATCTCGACGATCCAGTCTTATCGGGGCGCGCAAATCTTCGAGGCCATTGGGCTGAACGACGCCGTCATCGACAAGTACTTCACCTGGACGCCCTCGCGCGTCGCGGGCATCAGCATTGAAGACATCGCCAAGGAAGTCCTGACCCGCCACGAGCACGCGTTCCCTGCTCGCCCGGTCAACGGGCACACGCTCGAAGTGGGTGGCCAGTATCAGTGGCGTGCCGACGGCGAACTGCACCTCTTCAACCCCCAGACCGTGCACAAGCTGCAGAAGGCCGTCCGCAACGCGGATTACAAGACCTTCAAGGAGTATTCCGCCTTGGTGAACACCCAGCTCAAGGACATCTACACCTTGCGCGGCCTGCTGGAGTTCAAGCCCGCCACGGCGATTCCCATCGAGGAGGTCGAGTCCGTCGCGACCATCATGAAGCGCTTCAAGTCCGGGGCGATGAGCTATGGCTCCATCTCCGGCGAAGCGCATGAGACGCTCGCCATCGCGATGAACCGCATCGGCGGCAAGAGCAACACCGGTGAAGGTGGCGAAGACCCCGCGCGTTATACGTGGACCAACGAGAAGGGCGATTCGAAGAACAGCGCCATCAAGCAGGTTGCATCCGGGCGCTTCGGCGTCACGAGCCTATACCTGTCGAGCGCCAACGAGCTGCAGATCAAGATGGCCCAGGGCGCGAAGCCCGGTGAAGGCGGCCAGCTCCCTGGTGGCAAGGTCTATCCGTGGGTCGCGAAGGTCCGTCACTCGACGCCCGGCGTCGGTTTGATCTCGCCTCCGCCGCACCATGACATCTACTCCATTGAAGATCTCGCGGAGCTGATTCATGACCTGAAGAATTCCAACCGCCGCGCGCGCATCAGCGTCAAGCTGGTCGCCGAGGTGGGCGTGGGCACCATCGCTGCCGGCGTCGCCAAGGCGCACGCGGATGTCGTGCTCATCTCCGGTTTCGACGGTGGCACCGGCGCCTCGCCGCAGACCTCGATCAAACACGCGGGCATCCCATGGGAACTCGGCCTGGCCGAAACTCATCAGACCCTTGTGCTCAACAATCTCCGCTCGCGCATTGCGGTCGAGACGGACGGCCAGTTGAAGACTGGTCGCGACGTCATCATGGCGGCGCTGCTGGGTGCCGAGGAATTCGGTTTCGCCACCGGCCCGCTCGTGGCCATGGGTTGCATCATGATGCGCGTGTGCCATCTGAACACCTGCCCGGTCGGCGTCGCAACGCAGAATCCGAAGCTGCGTGGTCTCTTCCCCGGCAAGCCTGAGGACGTGGTCAACTTCATGACCTTCATCGCCCAGGAAGTCCGCGAGCTGATGGCCCAGCTCGGCTTCCGTACCATTGCCGAGATGGTGGGTCGCGTGGACCGGCTCGAAGCCCGCCAAGCGGTCGATCACTGGAAGGCACGGGGCGTTGATCTCTCCGCCATCCTGCATGCGCCCGATGTGGACGCGAGCGTCGGCCGTTATTGCCAGATGGCTCAGGACCACGGGCTTGAGAAGTCCATCGACATGATGCACCTCCTCGAGGCCTGCAAACCGGCCATTGACCGCAAGGAAAAGGTGGTTGTGCAATTGCCCATCCGAAACGTCAACCGCGTGGTTGGTACCATTCTTGGCAACGAGATCACCCGTCGCCACGGTGCGGCGGGCCTGCCGGAAGACACGGTGCAACTCCACTTCAAGGGTTCCGCCGGTCAGAGCATCGCCGCGTTCGTCCCCCCGGGTGTGACCATCCGGCTCGAAGGCGATGCCAACGACTACTGCGGCAAGGGCCTGTCCGGCGGCAAGCTCATCATCTACCCGCCCGGCGGCTCCACCTTCCGCGCCGAGGAAAACATGATCATCGGCAACGTGGCCCTCTACGGCGCGACCAGCGGTGAGGCTTACTTCCGCGGCATGGCCGGCGAGCGCTTCGGTGTCCGCAACTCCGGGGTCAAGACGGTCGTGGAATCCGTGGGCGACCACGGTTGCGAGTACATGACCGGCGGCACGGTGATCGTGCTGGGCAAGACGGGTCGCAACTTCGCGGCCGGCATGAGCGGCGGTGTCGCGTATGTCCTGGACGAGGACGGCACGTTCGCCCGCAACTGCAACAAGCAGATGGTGGGCTTGCAGAAGCTGGAAGACATCGACGAGATCGCCGAGGTGCGGGCGTTGATCGAGAAGCATGTGCTCTACACCGGCTCCGAGAAGGGCCGCAATGTGCTTGCGCTTTGGAACTCCAACGTGCCGAAGTTCGTGAAGGTCATGCCGAAGGACTACGAGCGCGTGCTGCAGGCCATCAAGAAGGCGCAGGCCGCCGGGCTCACCGGTGACGACGCGCTCAACGCTGCTTTCGAGGCCAATTCCAAGGACGCCGCCCGCATGGGTGGTGGTTGATTCAAACTGGCTGATCCATCGCAACCGAACCAACACATCGAAGCCATTTTCCCTTACTGACTCATGGGCAAACCGACCGGATTCCTCGAATTCACCCGCGAACTCCCCGCTGATCGCTCGCCACTGGCGCGCGTGGCTGACTGGCGCGAGTTCCACGACCACATGCCCGAGCCGGCGCTGCGCCAGCAGGGCGCGCGTTGCATGGATTGCGGCGTGCCGTTCTGCCATACCGGCCAGCTCATCAGCGGCATGGCCAGCGGCTGCCCGATTAACAACCTGATCCCGGAGTGGAACGACCTCGTCTTCCGCGGCCTGTGGCAGGAGGCGCTTGACCGTCTGCACAAGACGAACAACTTCCCGGAATTCACCGGCCGGGTTTGCCCGGCACCGTGCGAAGGCTCCTGCGTGCTGGGTATCAGTAATCCGCCCGTTACGATCAAGAACATCGAGTGCAGCATCATTGACCACGGCTGGGAAAATGGCTGGGTCAAGCCCGAGCCGCCCGCCGTTCGCACCGGCAAGAAGGTTGCCGTCGTTGGCTCCGGTCCCGCTGGACTCAGTGCCGCAGCGCAGTTGAACAAGGCCGGCCATCGAGTGCTCGTTTTCGAACGGGCGGACCGGCCCGGCGGCCTGCTCATGTATGGCATCCCCAACATGAAGTTGGAGAAGAACGAAGTCGTGCTACGCCGCATCAAGCTGCTCGAAGACGAAGGCGTTAAATTCGTCTGCAACTGCGAGGTGGGCAAGGACCTGACTGCCAAGCAGCTCATGGATGACTTCGATGCCGTGGTGCTTGCCACCGGTGCGACGAAGCCGCGCGATCTGCCCATCGAGGGCCGCCAGCTCAAGGGCGTTCACTTCGCGATGGAGTTCCTCCACGGCAACACCAAGGCGATGCTCGACGGTCAGACGCCTGCGATCAACGCCGCCGGCAAGGATGTCATCGTCATCGGTGGCGGTGATACCGGCACCGATTGCGTCGGAACCTCCATGCGCCACGGCTGCAAGGGTCTCGTGCAGGTGGAAATCCTTCCCAAGCCGCCGCAGGACCGGGCCAAGGACAACCCCTGGCCCGAATGGCCCAAGACCTACAAGCTCGACTACGGCCAGGAAGAGGCGAAGGCCAAGTTCGGCGAAGACCCGCGCATTTACCTCACCACGGCGACCAAGTTCGAGGACGACGGCCAGGGCAACGTCAAGGCGGTTCATCTCGTGAACATCGAGTGGACCAAGAACGACAAGGGCCAGTTCATTCCGAAGAACATCCCCGGTACCGAGCGCGTGGTCCCCGCGCAGCTCGTCCTGCTGGCGATGGGCTTCCTCGGACCTGAACAACCGTTGCTGGAAGCCCTCGGCGTCGAGCGCGACCCGCGTTCGAATGTGAAGGCCGAGCACGGCAAGTTCCAGACCAGTCTCCCGAACGTCTTCGCCGCTGGCGATTGCCGTCGCGGTCAGAGCCTGGTCGTGTGGGCCTTCAACGAAGGCCGTGGAGCGGCGCGCGAGTGCGACCGCTACTTGATGGGCAAGACCGAGCTGGCCTGACCGTGGCGGCAGGCATCTTGCCTGCCATAGCGGGCGGCATCTTGCCGCCCGGATGAAAGCCACGAAAGGTTCTCAGGTTCGGAAAGTCCGGCGGTTTCTTCGCGCTCGCACGATCCCGTCCGCTGGGCGGGACGCCCGGCTCTACGGCAGGCGGGACGCCTGCCGCCACCATGGACTATTGCTTTCGTCTTGTCGCTGCCTCCGGGTAACGGAATCCTCTGTCTGTGGACGCCTCCGCCAAAGTCACACCCGATACCATCCGCGCCCTGAAGGCGGCGGGACAGCGCATACCTGCCCTGACCGCCTACGACTATCCGATGACCCGCCTGCTTGACGAAGCGGGCATCCTGATCATCCTCGTGGGCGATTCGCTCGGCATGGTCGTGCTGGGCTATCCGGACACCACGCACGTCACGCTGGCGGAGATGGAGCACCATGTCCGTTCGGCGGCACGGGCCAGACCCCGCGCACTGCTCATCGGCGACCTGCCGTATCGCAGCTATGATACCCCCGAACAGGCCGTCGCCAGTGCGCGACGCCTCGTTGCCGCCGGGGCGGAGGCGGTGAAAGCGGAAGGTGGCCGCGACATCCTTCCGCAGATCCATGCCATCCATGCAGCGGGAATCCCTTTCATGGGCCATCTCGGGATGCTGCCGCAGCACATCCTGGAGGAAGGTGGCAAGTACCGGATCAAGGGCAAGGACGATGCCGGGCGCACGAAGTTGCTGGACGATGCCACCGCTCTAGCGGAAGCGGGAGTGTTCGCGGTCGTCCTGGAACTCGTCACCCCGCCGGTGGCCAAGGAGATTACCGTGCGGTTTCCCTTTGCCACGATTGGCATCGGCTCCGGCCCCGAGTGCGACGGGCAAATTCTCGTGACGCCCGATTTGCTGGGAGCGTTCCCCTGGTTCACGCCGAAGTTTGTCCAGCCGAAGCTTCATGTGGGCGAGGACGTGCGGCGCGTCGTCCGTGAGTGGGCTGCCAATCTATGACTTCATGAAACGACTGTCCCACCTTACCCGCACCGGCGAAGCTCGCATGGTGGATGTATCCGCCAAGCCCGTCGTGTTGCGCGAGGCCATTGCCAGCGGGGAAATCCGCCTTCAAACCGGCACGCTCGACCTCATCGAGTCCAATGCCATCGCCAAGGGCAACGTCCTGGCCACTGCGCGGCTCGCCGGGATCATGGCCGCCAAGAAAACGGGCGAACTCATCCCGCTCTGCCATCCGCTCCCCATCACGCACTGTGAAATCACCTTCGAGATTCCCGAGAGCCGCGACCGCGTGATCATCACTGCGTCGGCCAAGATCGCCGCCCAGACTGGAGTGGAAATGGAAGCCCTCATCGCCGTCACCGTGGCCGCCCTGACCATCTACGACATGTGCAAGGCCGTGGACAAGGTCATGGTCATCAGCGACGTGCGGCTGCTGAAGAAGACGAAAACCGCAGCATGGAGAGCTGGATAGTTTCAGCCGTCTGCGAAACGGCAACCGGAGCAGGTCGGACTAGCTCGGAAGGCTGTTTCTTGCCGGTGCCTATTCGGTGGCCTGGACAAAGTTGCGGATGACCGTGCGAACGTTGCCTCCCGCGCATTTGTGGCCTGTAGTCGCGCGTTCCTGCCAGTAGGTGGAGGATCGAAAAATCTTGTGTGCGATGAGGACCTGGAAGCTGCTGGTGGCGGCGGTGGCGGGCTCAAAGTGGCGGGCCATGTTGAGGAGCATCGCTGCGACCCGCTCACCGTCGCATTGCTGACCCGTTACGGCATTGGCCAGCCAGTAGTCGGGCGCGTCCACGATTTTCCTGTCCACGAGCAGTTTTAGGTCGGAGGCGAACTGGTCAACCGGGGCCGGCGGTGATGGTTTCAAGGTCGCGGGGAGCGTGGTATCGAGTACGGCACCCTCCTTTCGCAACAAAGCCCGCAGCGCCTTCACGTCCACCTGTTGCACGGTCGTCTGGCCAGCGATGGCGAGATGCGCCGCATCGCCCGCCGCGTGGCCAAGCATCATGTAGGTGGGTTCCATGCGCAGCGAACAATACGCGACGTGGGTGGCCGAGCAGCACACGGGCACCAGCAGGTTGCCGGGCTCGCGCGGCGTGAGGCAGGCATAGGGAATGTCGTAGGGCTCTACTGAAATGTGCGGCGTGCGGTCGATCACGGACTTGCCCTTGAGCGGGAGGATTTGCACCACATGGCAGTCCACGCCGTAACTTCCCGCGCAGACGCCGTCGGGTTTGTTGCGGTTTTGGGTGAGATCGCTCTCTCGCAGCACGTAGCTGCCCACCATCCGGCGGGCCTCGCGGACATAAAGCTGAAAGGGAAAGTGTCCGTTGTCCGTGAACTCGTCATTGGGCAGCCCCCACTGCTGCGCGCTGTCATGCAAAACCCCAGGAAGCTCCGGATCATTCTGCAAGTAATAGAGCAGGCTGAGGAAATAGTCCCGATGCCGTGCTTCGATTTGCGCGCGGGTTGTCCAGTCGGCCTCGGGATATCCGGCACTTCCGCCGATCAGGTCACACCAGTTGGCGTCGTGCTTGCCGTTTGCGCCTGGCTTGCTGATGAAAAGGTCGGCAAACGTCTTGATCTTTCCGCTCGCGATGCGCGGACCGAATTTCTTCCGCCACGGTTCCGGGTCGTAGTTTCCGGGCTTGGGAAAAAGCACACGGTTTTCTGGAAGCCCGGTGATGGAGACGCGGTAGTTGTAGGCCATGACGCCCTTGTCCGCCTTGCCTTCGTCAGGCCCCACGCTGATGCCGGCCAGCGGTTCGTCGTATTCCTGCCGTGCCTCGCGGCCGACGCGGTACGGGACCCGCGCGCCCGCCATCAAGTCGCCTTCGTAACTGGCATCGATGAACACCTTGCCGGTGAACGTGCACGGAGATTGGTCTGCCAGATCGCTCACGACGAGGGCCGTGATGCGGCCTCCTTCGAACGTCACAGAGTGATACCGATGGCGTCTCCACAAGGTGATGCGCGGCTGCTCCTTGAGCAGCCGGTCGAAGGTAAGCTCCGCGACATGCGGTTCAAATTTGCGCCCGTTCTTGCAAGCTGCGAGCTGCGGTGAGTCCGGCCCGTACTTGCCCGCGTAATACTGCACCGCGCGGGTGAGAAACTCTTGCGCCAGCCCGCCCACGGTCTTGCGGTCGCCGATGTCGGTGTTGACGAGTCCGCCGCTGATCATGCCTCCGACATGATTGTTGATATCAATGAGGGCGACGGTGTGGCCCTGCCGCGCGGCGGCCACAGCGGCCATCACTCCCGCCGGCGTGCCGCCGTAAACAATCACCTCACGCTGGACCGGGGCATTGCCAGCCGGTGCCTGGGCCTGGCCTGCGAGTGGCCAGGCAAGCCAGACGAGGGCCAGGTTTTTTGCCAGGAGGGAGAGCAGTTGCAAGCGGGGTGAGTGGTAGCAAGTCAGTTAGGTGGTCACAAGCCGCCAGTCAGATCACGACCAGAATGAGCTGGCGGCCCACATCACTGCGGATGTCATCGCTTTGACCAGCCGCACCACGTACAAGACTTTGGCCAAGCAGATGCTCACCAGCAAAGTGCGGCTCGTCAGGGAGACAAATGGGAAAAATAGTGGGTTAACTTTAATTGGAAGGGGCACCCCATGGCATAGTAATCACCAGCGACTAATTACTTCTGGCTTTGTCCAACGCCCGGTTCCCGGCACACTCGCCGCCAATGTCACTGGCACCGTTTATTGCCTGGCTGGGTGTGCTCGGCTTTGCGGCGGCGAGTTTTTTCTTCGCGCTGGCGGAGACGGCGTTGTTTTCCCTGGGCAAGTGGCGGGCGCGGCAGTTGGCGGAGCGTTCGCCCGGGCTGGGTGGTTCGGTCGCGGCTTTGCTGAATGAACCGCAGGATTTGCTGGCGACCATCGTCCTTGGCAACACGCTGGCCAACTCGGCCTTGGTGGCCATCGCCCTCTGGATGAGCCTGGACGTGAAGGGGGCACATCTGGGACTGACGTTGGTGGGGGCGTTTCTCCTGATCCTGCTGGGGTGCGAGGTGGTGCCCAAGACGCTGGCGGTGCGGATGCCGGAGGCGTGGGCATTGCGCGTCGCGCAGCCGATGATTTTCCTCGTGCGGGTCAGCCGGCCGTTGCGGCAGGTGGCGCAGCGGGCCAACGAGGCATTGCTGCGGCTGCTCATCCCCAAGTCCATCCAGCCACAGACCACCCTTACGGATGCGGATTACAAGGAATTGATCGAGCTGGCCTTTCAGCAGGGCACCCTGGCGGCATCTGAAAAAGAGATCATCCTGCAGATCATTCAGTTGGACCATCGCACGGCCAAGGATGTCATGCGGCCCCGCGCGCGCATGGCCTGCCTGCCGGACGATCTGCCCGTCGAGGAAATGATTGCCGCCGCCCGCCGGTTTGGGCATGAGCGGCTGCCGCTGTATGACGAGTCGCCTGATACCATTGTGGGCATATTGAACTGCCGGACGCTGTTGCTCGACCCGAACTGCGGACTGGAGGACGTGATCGAGTTTCCCTCCTTTGTCCCGGAAAGCATGAACCTGCTCCAACTGCTCGGGGCCTTGCAGCGGCAGAAGCGCGGGCTGGCGATCGTGCTGGATGAGTTCGGGTCCGCCGCCGGTCTGGTGACCATGGAGGACATTATCGAAGCCATCGTGGGCCAGATCCGCAGCGAGGGTGAAGCGCCCGGATTTGTCATGGAACAGGTCGCGCTGGACCGTTGGCGCGTCAACGGAACCATGCGCGTGGAGGACTTTCGGCGCGAGTATCCCGCTCTGGGTGAACTGCCCGGAGTGGACACGATGGGCGGGCTCCTGGTCGCGCTCAAGGAGGTGGTGCCGCAAACAGGCGAGTCCGCCGTCTTTGGCGGCGTCAAGTTGACGGCGCTGGCGGCGGATGAACGACGCGTGCGCGAAGTCATGGTTGAACGGATCACCGGCAAGGGCAGGGGAGGGGTGTCATGATGTGGCTGCCCTTCATTCTCGTGCTGGGGCTCTGCATTCTGGCCTCCTTCATCCTCTCGGGCATGGAGGCAGGCGTGCTGGCCCTGAACCGGTTGCGCATCCGCAATCTGATGCGCAAGGGTGGCACCCGGGCGCGGTTGTTGCACGGCTGGCTGGAGCAGCCGGAGAATTTTCTGTGGACCATTCTCGTCGGCAACACGCTGGCAAACTTCCTCGGCGGCGGGCTGGTGATCATCGTGCTGCACCGGCAGTACAAGGATTCGCCCGGCTGGTTTTCCTTCTGGGCGCTGGTGATGGCATTGATGTTTTACGTCTGGTGCGAGCTGCTGCCCAAGATGCTGTTCACGCGCTTCCCGAACCGGCTGACGCTGATTGTCGCCCCGCTGTTCCGGCTGATCCACTTCACGCTGCGTCCCCTGGTCAGTGTCACCACCCTGCTGAGCGACGGGCTGCTGCGGTGGACGGGCGGGCGGATCTTCACCGGGCATTTGTTTGCCAACCGCGACGAACTCCGGCGGCTGATGCACGAGTCGGCCCAGGGGATGTCCAGCGAGGAACGCGTCATGATCAACCGCGTGCTGGACCTGCAAAACCTCACGGTGCGCTCGGTGGCCGTGCCGTGGGAGAAGGTCGTGACCGTGGATGTGGCGACGCCGATGAAGAACGTCATGGAGCTCTTCCGGCGGCGGCAGTTCACGCGGATGCCCGTGTGTGAAATGCGTACCGGGCGGCCGCGGGTTGCCGGGGTTTTAAGCCTGCGCCGCCTGCTGTTTCAGAGTGAAGTGGATGAGCGAAAGCTGGCCGCTGACTACCTTCAACCGGCGTTGTATCTGGATGAGGAACTGCGGCTGGAGGACGCGCTCCGGGCGATGCAACGCAGTGGGCAGCGGCTGGGCATCGTGCTGGCGCGTGACAAGCGTGAGCTGGGGGTTGTCAGCCTGGAGGACATTGTCAAAGCGATCTTCGGGGAGGTGAACCTGTGAACAGCACGGAGTTCATGTTCCTGCTGCTCAAGGTGCTGGCGGTGTTGCTGCTGGTGGGCTTGAACGGCTTTTTCGTCGCGGCGGAGTTTGCGCTGGTGAAGGTGCGTCACACGCAGCTGCAGCCGCTTATCGCGCAGGGCAATCGCCGGGCCGGCATGGCGCTACATGTCCTTCAGAACCTGGATGCGTATCTCAGCGCCGCGCAGCTCGGCATCACGCTCGCCAGCCTTGCGCTGGGCTGGATTGGCGAGCCGATCTTCGAAGCGGTGCTCAAGCCCGTCTTCGGCTGGCTGAACTGGACCGGCGAGGAGTGGCATCATGTCCGTGCCACGCTTGCGTTCGCGGTTGGTTTCTCGGTCATCACCTTCCTGCACATCGTGGCTGGCGAGCAGGCGCCGAAGTCGCTGGCCATCAAACGCCCGTTGGAGGGGGCGCTCTGGGTGGCTTATCCGCTGCGTTGGTTTTACCTCTTTGCGTTTCCCTTCATCTGGCTGCTCAACCATAGCGCCCTATGGCTGCTGCGGCAGCTTGGGATGCAGGCGGGAGCCGCGCATGATGGTACGCACTCGGAGGAGGAACTGCGCCTGATGATCGATGCCACGCAGCGACAAGCGGGCGGTTCGAAACTGGGGCGCGAAATCGTCCTCAATGCCCTCGACCTGCGGCACCGCGTTGTGCGTGAAGTAATGCGACCCCGTGCCGAAATCACGATCCTGGACACCCAGGAAAGCATCGCCCGGTGCCTGGAGGTTGCGGAGAAGACGCGTTATTCGCGCTTCCCGCTTTGTGAAGCGGGTGACGTGGACCGGATGCTGGGGGTGGTTCACATCAAGGATCTTTATGCCCAACGGCTCAAGGCCCGCAGTGGCGCGGATCTGGCGGCAACGGTCCGGAAGCTGATCTACGTGCCGCCGACGGCCCGGCTCGATGGGTTGTTGCAACGCCTGCTCGACCGCAAATTGCACATGGCCATGGTGGTGGACGAATACGGCGGAACCATCGGCCTGATTACGCTCGAAAACATCGTGGAAGAAGTGGTCGGCCAGATTCAGGATGAATTTGATCAGGAGAAGCCCCTGTTGAAAAAAACCGGTGAGCAGGTCTGGGAAGTGGACGGGGCGTTGCCGCTCCATGAGCTGGAAGAACTGGTGGGCGAAGCGTTGGCCGAGGAGGAAATCACCACCACGAGCGGTTTTGTGACGCGGCGGCGGGGCGGTTTTCCGAAGCCAGGTGACGAGGTGGAGTTGACGGCGTTCACGCTCCGGGTGGAAGCCATGGAGGGCATGCGGGTGGCGCGACTCCGGCTTGAGCGGCGGCCTGCCTGAGGGTCATTTGCCCGGTGGCGGGGGCGGCGATTGGAGCCGCCAGAAATCCTCCGCCGCCGGCACTTGCGCCCACCCGCCTTCGGGCAGCGAGTAGCCAATGTGCTTGAGCCGGGGAAGTTGCCGGATCGGGTCCAAATTTCTGACGCCCGCCGGCAGGGTGATGCCCTCCAGCTGTTTGAAGCCTGCCAGGTCCGAAAAATCCGTCAGATTGGTGCACCCTTCCAGTTGAAGGAAATGCAACGGGGCGTTCCGGAGCGGGCTCAGGGTGCTGATTCTGGTATGCGCCAGATTGAGGCTCGTGAGTTTGAGACCGGCCAGGGCGTTGAAGTTGGTGGCGCGAAGGCGGGCGGCATCAAGCCGGGTCAGGGGCATGCCTTTGAGTGCCGTCAGGTCAGTCACACGGGTGCCACTGATGTCGAGCTGCACCAGCGGCATGTTCCTCACCGGGGTCAGGTCATCCACCTGGGTGCCGGCGATATGGAGCTTCGTTAGTGGGGCGGTGCGGAAGGGGGAGAGGTCGTTGAATTCAGGTTGTTGCACCGACAACGCCAGCCCGCTTGCTTCACGCCGGAGCGAGCCTTGCAGGCCGATTTTGTTTACCACGGCCCGCCACGATTCGAAGGCCGTCTTGGCGTCCGGACTGTCCCGGGTGGCCAGGGCGAGCGCTTCCGCCGTGCGGAGCTGATGCGCCATGCTGACCCGGAGATCGTTGAGGCCCTGGGGGCCGATGCTTCCGTTGACCAGACTGTTGGCCAGCAGGCGTTCGCTCAGGGTGAGGTTGAATTCCACGTAGGGCAGCTCGTGCTCGGGGTCCAGTTCCAAGGCTCGGGCGTAGGCATCACGAGCTTCCGCCAGTTGGAGCATGGATTGCAGGATGTTGCCCTTCAGTGCGTAGTACTGGGCATTTTCCGGCTGGAGTGAGATGGCATAGTTGATCTTCGCGAGCGCCTTGGCGAACTTGAGTTCGTCCACCAGGGTCTTCGCTTCAAAATAAAAAGTGGGCGCGGTCTCCCGCAATTCGGCGAGGGTCAGGGCGATCTTCCGGGTGAAATGCGTCGCCAGTCCCACCATCAGGGCGAGGGAGATGATGATGAGGAAAAACTCCGTGCGGTGGCGGCGGACGAGCAGCAGCATGAGTCGCATCGCACTGGCCCCCTCGGCCGACGTGGCTAACCCGCCTTGATATGCAGCGATGTCCTGCTGGAGTGCGGCGACGGTTTGGTAGCGCTTGGACTTGTCCCGCGTCAGGGCCTTCATGGCGACGGCGGATAGCGCCGAGGGAATGCGCCGGTCAGGACAGTGGGCCAGCTCCGGCGGGGCGATGTCTTCCACTGTCGGGTTGGTGGCGGCGATCCGGGAGATGCGCGTTTGCTTGGGATTATAGCTGGTGGGCGGGGAGATGTCACCGGAAGCGACCCGCGTCAGCACCTCGTTCACGGTGTCACCAGTAATCGGCGGGTGCAGGGTGAGGATCGTGTAAAGAATTGCTCCCAGGGCGTAAATGTCCGTGCGCTCGTCGATGTCTTCCACGCGGCCTTCCGCCTGCTCGGGGGCCATGTAGCGCGGGGTGCCCTTCACTTCCCCGGAGAGAGTTTTGAAGCTGTCCGCACCCAGCGCGGCCATCTCCTTCCGGTTCAACGGGGCCGTCCCCGCCTCGGGCTCGCCTCCCCGGATGCGTTTGGCCAGTCCCCAGTCCATGACGAACACCTCGCCGAATTCCCCCAGCATGATGTTGTCCGGCTTGAGGTCGCGGTGCATCACTCCGCGGGAATGGGCAAAGGCGACGGCATCGCAAACCTTCTGAAAGACCGTCAACAGCGTGCCGAGTGGATACTTGGCGACCGCCCGCTTGTCCTTCTGCCGGATCGTCTCCAGCACTTCGCAGAGGGTCACCCCTTCCACCAGGCGCATCGTGTAATACACCACGCCGTCGGGCGTGACCCCCAGTTCGTGCAACGGGACGATGTTCGGATGTTCAAGCTGGCCGGTGATCCGCGCCTCCGTGACCAGCCGGTGGATGTGTTCATCCGAGGCGTCGGCCCCCGTGAGGATGACCTTGACCGCCACTGTTCGTTGAATGCTGTTGTCGCGCGCGGAAAGAATCTGGCCCATGCCGCCTTTGGCAAGGAGGCGGCCCATTTCATAGGCAGTCTTGGGCATTTCGACCGGGCTCCTGCCGGTCTCCGCCGATCCCCGGGCAATCCGCTCCGCCAAAAAACGGGCCAGCTCGGCGGCGGCGGGGCTGCGGGCGGATTCCAGCGAGGTCTTGAGACGGGCGAGCGACACCTCATGCGGAGGCGGAGGGACTGGCCCGACCGTCTTGTCCTGCGGTTCGCTCATTGCGTGTGAAGATAAAGGCCGTCAACTTAGGGACAAGCGGGGAGATTCCTGATTGACACCCCGGGGCATCCCTCAGCCCGTCCTTAAGCCTTCATCGCAGCAAAGGATATACCTCCCTGAGGGAAAATCAATCCCGGCCGGCACGGGGAAAAAGGAACCGGTTGACACTCCGGCTTAACTGTCATACAGTCATAGGACAGAAGACACGGCCGCACCATGCATCTCCAGCTCAACTACCAATCCGGTCT
This sequence comes from Pseudomonadota bacterium, assembly GCA_009924135.1. Classification (GTDB taxonomy): domain Bacteria; phylum Verrucomicrobiota; class Verrucomicrobiia; order Limisphaerales; family SXTU01; genus SXTU01. The sequence continues at coordinate 37,589 of RFSE01000036.1, forward strand.
CCCGGTCTATCTCCAGATCGCGGACCAGATTCGTGCGGCGGCCGCCTCCGGGGCCTTGCGGCCGGGCGAGCCCCTGCCGGGCATCCGTCCCCTCGCCGAGCAGCTTCGCGTGAACCGCAACACCATCGCCAAGGCCTACACCGAATTGGAGAACCAAGGCGTCATTGAAACCATCGCGGGCAAGGGCTGCTTTCTGGCGGATGGACAGTCCCGCCTGAAGAAGTCCGCGCGCCACGACCTGCTCGCGGTCGAGATTGACCAGGCAGTCGTCGCCGCCCACCACCTGCAAGTCAGCCGGCCGGAGTTTCTCCAGCTCGTCGAAGAACGGCTCGACCATTTTGCCGAACAACAACAAACCAATGCCGAGAAAGGACACCCATGAACACCCCGATCGCCGAATCATCCCGGACCCCGCGCAGCCTCATTGTCGCCGCACTGATCATCACCCTCTTCATGTCGTTGTTCGTGCTGGAAATCACCGACTCCATCGTATTTCACAGGCAAATGGCGCGCAGCGTGTTCTTCTTCCCGCCGGCCGCCTTGCTGCTCTGGGGGGTGCTCATGCGCCGCCGTTGGGCGTGGTATGCGGCACGCGTGGCCATGCTGGTGGGCATCTTCGCCTTTGGGGCGACCGGCATCGCCGCCGCGTGGTTTTTCCCCGCCATCAAGCCGCGTGACCAACACGGCATCATCGTCGTCAGCATCATCCTCTGCACGCTGCTGGCCCTGGCTTTCACGGCGCTCGGGCGTCCATCAACCCGGCAACTTTTTCAACTCGGAGGCAACCATGAACGCTAACCCGCCCGTCATTGAACTGCGCCAGGTCGTTAGAAAATACGGCCACACCGACGCTGTCAACGGCCTGGACCTGACCGTGCAGGCGGGCCGCTGCTATGGCTTCTTCGGTCGCAACGGCGCCGGCAAGACCACCACCATCAAGTGCCTGCTCAACCTCCTGCGGCCCACCTCCGGCACCGTGCGCGTCTTCGGTCTCGACCCCGAGCGCGATGAGGTGGCCGTGAAATCCCGCCTCGCCTACGTGCCGGACGCCGTGGCGTTCCACCCGTGGATGACGGTGGACGGGGTGCTGGAATACGTCGCCTCCTTCCGGACGCATTGGAACAAGAAGACCCAGAGCGAACTTCTGGACCGGTTCCGGCTTGATCCCACCAAGTCCGTGAAGGCGCTTTCCAAGGGCCAGCGGACGCAGCTTGGTCTCATCACGGCCATCTGCCCCGAGCCGGAACTGTTGGTCCTGGACGAGCCGACCAGCGGCCTTGATCCCATTGTGCGGCGTGAGTTCATCCAGACCGTCATCGGTGCCTATCAGGAAGCGGACCCGGAGCGGCGCACCATCTTCGTCTCCACGCATTTGATCACGGAATTCGAGGGGTTGATCGATGAGTTTACGATCATTGACGCTGGCCGCGAGGTGTTGCGCCTCGAAGCAGACGCTGCGCGCGCGCGCTACCGGCGCATTCGGGCCCGCTTTGCCGCCACTCCGCCGGAGTTGAACTTGACCGGCATCCTCCGCTCCCGCGTCGAGGGCCGCGAAGTGGAACTCATCGCCAATGGTGCGTCCAACGCCATCGCGGAACAGCTCCGGGCTCTGAAGCCGGAGGAACTGACGGTCGAAGCCCTTACCCTCGAAGAAATCTTCATGGTCACCTTGCAATGAGTACGACCTGGATAGGGACTGCGGCCGTGACTTGCTTTTACCCGCGTGCGGGCGAAGGCGGCGGTTTCCACTCCCTCTCCCCCATCGGGGGAGAGGGCCGGGGTGAGAATTCGCGGAACGAAGGGGCGCGCATGAAAACCCTGAAACAGTGGTCGGTAGGGCGCGGTGTCCTCACCGCGCCGCCGAGGTCTGGGAGCGTCCGGGTGGTTTGGCGGCGCGCTGAGGACAGACGCGCCCTACCCATCCCGGTTCA
>RFSE01000351.1 GCA_009924135.1 Pseudomonadota bacterium
GATTCAGGCCCAACTCCTTCACCCGGGCCAGCGCCGCCCTCACGACCCGGCTCAGCCGCGCGGCGCTGGCCCGGGTGAAGGAGTTGGGCCTGAATCCGGCCACGTTGGCGGGCCGGGGCCTGGTGCGCTCCGGAGAAGTCCGCGCACTGGTGGATGGCCCCACGCAACCTCCCCGGCCATGGCCAGCCAGTCCGGCGCCACCAGCCGCGGCCGCGAATGAAGCCCCGTCCTTGGTATCCGGCGTTCCCGTCCGCGTGGAGGAACTGGCACGCAGCAAACGCGTCGAAATTTCCCGGCTCCGGGCCGGCGAGACCGCAGCCCTCCCCAGCGTGGTGACGCGGGCCTGTCCCACCCGGGGATTGCGCGCGGCGGCCGAGCGGGCGCGGGCCAGCATGTCCGCCGTGCTGGTCTTCGAGGTGGGCCGGCTGCTGCGGAAATACCCGGCCTTCAACGCCTGTTACGGTGGGTCGAAGGCTCATTTTTACGAAGAGGTGAATGTCGGCTTCGCACTGGACGCCGGTTCGGGCTTGAAGGTGCCGGTCCTGCGGGGGGCTGATCAACGCAGTCTGGCGGAGCTGACCGCCGAACTGCACGAGCAGCAGGTTCTCTACTTGAACGGGGAATTGCCGGTGACGGCGCTGGCGGGTGGCACTTTTACCATCACCGACCTCGCCCAGGCGGGGGTAAGCTTTTTCCAGCCGCTGATCAGTCAGGGGCAGGGTGCGATTCTGGGGGTTGGTGCGGAGCAGATTCCACCGGGTGGGGAATGGGGGGTGTTCCACCTCATGATCGCGTTCGACCATCAGCTGGCGGACGGCCGGCAGGCGGCCGGGTTCCTGAACGACCTCGCCGAGCAAGGGTTTTTGACGTAATTTCGGTGAGCCATTCTGATTCAACCAATGCGGCGACGGTGCGGACGACCTTGACTGCCATTATCGGCGAGTTGACCGGGGCGGCCGCGACGGAAGTGGGACCGGCCTTTTCGCTCGCACATCCCAACCTGGCCGGCTCCCTCGGACGCGCCAAGCTGGATGCCAAAATCCGACGGCGGCTGACTGTCCGGCTGGATCAGTTGGGTTTGTTGCGCACACTGGCAGAACTCGAAGCGGCCGTGCTTGCTGCGCAAGGCCAGTCTGGAACTCCTGCCGCTCCCGTAAACAACGCCCAATCCGAACCAGCTTCACCGGCCAACGCGGTTGCCGTCCCCGCTCCGGTACGGTCGGCCGTCGAGTTGCTGCCGCAGTTCACCTGCGGCGTGGACTTGGAGCAGGTGAGCGCCCTGCCGGAATGTGCGGACTACTGGGAGGAACCGTTTTACCAGCAGCACTTCACGAAGGCGGAGATTGGCTACTGCCTCACCCAGCCCAATCCCAGGATGCACTTTGCCGCCCGCTGGTGTCTCAAGGAAGCGGTGAAGAAATGTGGCGGCGAGTTTTCGGTGCTCGAATTCCGCCATTTGGAAGTGGCGCACGCGGAGTCCGGCGCTCCGGTGATCCGGGTCTGGCGGGAGGGCGGGATGACTGTTGCGCCGCTGGCCGTCAGTCTGTCCCACACAGAAGAGTGGGCGGTGGCGGTGGCGGTGCGCCCGCCGGTCGTTCCCGCCGCCGCCCCGGTGCCCGCGAATGTGCCGCCCCCCAGTGACCGTGGCAGTGCGGTGGCGATGGTGATCGCCGTGTTGGCCCTGATGCTGGCCGGCTGGTCCCTCTGGCACCGCTGAAGGGTTGCATGGCCGCCCTCATACAACGTGAACGGGTGATGGCACCCGCGCTTTGCCCGGCGAAACTGGTGGGGGATTCATGAACCTGCTCGTCACGGGCGGCTGCGGTTTCATCGGCTCCCACGTGCTGGATCAGGTGGTGGCGCAGCCGGAAACCAGGAGCGTGGTCAATCTTGACTGTCTCACCTACGCGGGCCGGCTCGAGAATGCTGCGGCCGCTGCGGCCAGCCCGAAGTATCGCTTCGAGCGTGTGGACCTGCGCGACAAGGCCGCCGTATTCCAGGTGGTGCGGGAACATGAAATCACCCACGTCCTGCACCTGGCCGCTGAATCACACGTGGACCGTTCCATCGCCGGCCCCGGTGACTTCATCCAGACCAACATCGTCGGCACCTTCAACCTGCTCGAAGCCTGTCGGGCCGCGTGGTCCGGTTCGCCGATCACAGTTCGCAGCCCGCAGTTTGCTCCGCGTTTCGTGCACATCAGCACCGACGAGGTCTTCGGCAGTCTCGGGTCCACCGGCCACTTTACTGAGACCACGCCTTACGCGCCCAATTCGCCCTACTCGGCGAGCAAGGCCGCCAGCGACCTGCTCGTGCGTGCCTATCACCGGACGTATGGCATGGATACCGGCACGACAAATTGTTCGAACAATTACGGCCCCCGGCAGCATCCCGAAAAGCTGCTGCCGGTGGTCATCCGCCAGATCGTGGCCCGGCAGCCCATCCCGATTTACGGTGACGGTTTGAACGTGCGCGACTGGATTCATGTGGCCGACCATGCGGACGCGCTCTGGCAGGTGTTGCAGCGCGGACGCGCGGGGGAAACCTACTGCATCGGCGGCGGCAACGAATGGCCCAACCTCCGGCTCGTTGAACAGGTGTGCGACCTGGTGGATGAGCTGGCCCCGCAGCTCGGTGGAGCTTCCCGCCGGCTCATCACGTTGGTGAAGGACCGGCCCGGGCACGATTGGCGCTACGCCATTGACGCATCGAAAATCGAACGCGAGCTTGGCTGGCGGCCCACGCGCGCCTTCGCGACGGGCCTGCGCGAGACGGTGCAATGGTATCTCGCCGAGGGTGCTGCAACACCAGTTGGCAGCCGGAGTTAGCATCAGTTAAATGGCTGTTGCCGCACAACCTGCCGGAGTTCACGCGCCCTCGCGGATGCTGGTCTTCCGCATCGGGCAACTGGGCGACACGATTGTTGCGTTGCCGGCACTGTGGGTTTTGCGGCGGCAATTCCCGCAGGCACATTTGACCCTGCTGAGTGACCGGCATCCCCGGAAGAACTACGTGCTGGCCCCGGATCTGTTGCAACGCTCCGGCGTGGTGGATGCCTTTGCGCCCTACGTCGTGGATGATTCGCCCTCCGGCCGGCTGCTGCGACCGTTAAGGATGCTGGGCCTGCTCTGGCGGCTGCGTCGCACGGGCTACGACACGCTGGCGTATCTGGCCCCCAGCTCCCGCCGTCCGGCGGAGGTGGCGCGCGATCGTAAATTCTTTGGCGCGGCCGGCATCCGGCACTTTCTGGGCATGGGCGGGTTCACCCCGCTGCCGGTAAAGGTTCCGGGCCAGCCCTTGGGAGCCACGCCAGCGGAATCGGATTTGCTGCTCGCCCGCCTGGCCGCCGACGGGCTTCCGGTGCCGGCACCGGGCACCGGCTCGCTGGAGCTGGGCATCGCC
>RFSE01000352.1 GCA_009924135.1 Pseudomonadota bacterium
ACAGGCGATGCGCCAAAATCGCGGCGCGAGCCAGAGCGCCGGCAATTCACCAGCTGGGGCAGGCGATGGTTCCGGCACCGGGGCTTCCGGGCGCGTGGGTGGGGCGTCGCGCGCGGGTGGTGGATCGGAGTTTGGACCACTGCCGGAGTTGGGCCCGCTGCGGGATGCGGATTGGGCCAAGTTGCCGCCGAAGCTTGCTCAGGATCTGCGCGATGCCCAGCAAAACAGCGTTTCCGGTGATTACCGGGTGCTGGTGGATGCGTATTTCAAGGCTGTGGCGGAGAGGTCGAGGAAGTGAGGATCTTGCAATCGATTTGCTGGTCTCGGGTAAGCGCGAACGGGGCGCTGGCCCTGCTGGTGTTGGCGCTGGGCGGATTTTCTGGTCGTGCGACGGAACCGCCAGTCGTTCAGCGGCCCGACCGGGTGGAAGAAATGGTTCAGGCTGGCGTGGGTTTTTTGGTGCGCGCGCAGCAGTCAGATGGAATGATTCAGGAGAAGGACAAACGGGACAACCACGGAGCCACGATGACCGCGCTGGCCTTGATGGCTCTGGCGTCGGTGGGACACCAGCCGGCGGATCGAACCACCGAAGGGGGGGTGATGCGCAAGGCGGTCACCTACCTGTTGCGGCCGGAGGGACAGACAGTGGGGGGGTATTTTGGCCAGCGGGACGGCTCGCGCATGTATGGGCACGGCATCATGACCCTGAGCTTGACCGAATTGATGGGCATGGGTGGGGACAAGGCTCAGGATGCGATGATTCGCGAGCGGGCGCAACGGGGGGTCAATCTCATCCTCGCTTCCCAACGGGTAAGAAAGCACGACGCCCGTTTTATCGGTGGATGGCGCTATTCTCCTGACGCGGGGGACTCAGACTTATCGGTAACGGTCTGGCAATTACTCGCCTTGCGTTCCGCCAAGAATGCCGGACTCTCGGTGCCGAAGGAGGCGATTGATGCCGCAGTTGGCTACCTGCGGCGGAGTTATTTTTCTGGACGGGATGCCCAAGGTCGTTTGACGAATCCCAAGAGCGCATTCAGCTACGTGCCGGGGCAGCCCCCGCAATACGCCATGGCGGCGGCGGGCATGTTGGCTATGCAGGTGTGCGGATTGCACGATGCGCCGGAGGTGCAGGGGGCGGCTGAATGGCTCCGGAGCACCCCGCCCGCGTGGGATGCCGCGTGGTTCTTTTATGGCACCTACTACTACGCCCAAGCCTCGCACAAACGCGGCGGGGAGATGGCGCGGAAGGTGCGGGACCGGGTGAGTGACTTGCTGGCCCAGCACCAGACCCCCGACGGCTCATGGCAGGGGGTGGACGGGTCGGAGGGCAGTCAGGGCCGCGTTTATTGCACGGCGATGGCGTTGCTGAGTCTCTCCGTGCGTCACCACTACTTGCCAATTTACCAAGAGTGACCCCGGTCGGCCCAGCGGGGCACCTGAGGCGGTGGGAGCCTTTACAATACCTTAAAATTAGGGGGATTACCTTAGTCCGGGAGGGGGAAAATGAGCTTGCCGGGAACGGCAATTTCCGCCTACGATGGCCTGTCACGCAGTATTATGACTTGTTGCTGAACAGCGTTGAATTTCGCCCATGCCAGCCGCTTCATCCAATGTCGCGCCCTCCAGCGTGACCGTTTTCCCCACCCTATGAACCTCCGTGCCCCCCTTGGACAGGCCATCCCGCGCCGTGCGCGATGGATCGCAGGGATTGAATTGTTGGCCACAGTGCCCCGCCAATTGCGGTTGGTGTCATTGGTCGCGCTGGCCCTGCTCGCGCTGATGTCAGGGGATGCTTTCGGTGCGCCCACGGTGATACTTCGCCGCGCTACCACTGCCACTCGGCCGTCTGCTCAGGCGCAGGTCGTTCAAGAGGGCAACAGCACGATCTACTTTGAAATGACAGTCAGCGGTTTGGGGCTAGGGGACACTTTGACGGCGACTTGGCGAACCCCGGATGGTGGCGTCTTCCCAAACAATACTCCTGGTTTGACGGAATTGGCGATCGGCTCGGACTACGCAGAGGCGGGGCAGGACGACTACACTTCCTCCAGTGGGTCGATTACATGGGCTAGGGATGCGACGACGGGGGTTTACAGTCCGGCGCTGACGCAAGGATTTTCCATTCCGATACTGGATGACAGCATTCCTGAGTTCAACAAGGATCTCTTTGTGTGGGTTTATACCTACTCTTGGCTGCCTAACTTGGCCACGGTCCCAACTGTGCTCGATAGCCAGCTTTCGCCCGGGAATTTCGTTGGTCTGGGTGGTCACACGTATACGGTGGCCAATATCGGCGGCTCGTTCGGCACCGTGGAGGGCACGGCTGAACAGTCCTATGGCCGTGTGACTTCCATTGGTCCAATCGCTCCTGGTTTTAATTCCGGCTTTAGTGCCGGCACAGTTAACGCCATGGCACTAGATTCCTCGGGCAGCATGGTCGTCGGTGGCAGTTTCACCATTGCCAACCTCAGCGGTTCCCCCGCCACGAACGCGGCAGTCAATTACAACGTGGTCCGTCTCGCGAAGAATGCTGGCACCAGCATGATTGACGGCGTGGCGGACCCCAGCTTTACCTTCCTATCGCAGCCGTTGGGACCGCTCAACGGGCAGGTAAGGGCCGTCGCGATTTATCCGGTTGGCAGCGGGCCCAACGAGAAAAAAATTCTCATCGGTGGCGACTTTACTACAGTAAGCTATTACAATAATAACACAAACTTTGCGGCGACCAATTTGCTGACCACCAATTTCAACCGCATCGTGAGATTGAATTCCGACGGCACCTTGGATCCCAGTTGGCAGCTTACCACTGGGGCCAATGCCTCGGTCCGGGCCATCACAATCACGCCGTCAGGGGTCGCTTATGTGGGCGGTGATTTCACTAGCTTTGGTGGGCCCACCACCACCGTGAATGCCAACCTGGTGGAAATCACCGGCGACGGGGACCCGTCCAATGTGGGCTTTGCCACAGGTGTTGGCGCGGGTGGAACTGGCGGTGTTGGCCCTGGAATCTACACGTTGTTATATGACTCGGTCAACGCGCAGCTATACGCTGGCGGTGCTTTCACCAGTTTCGCCGGCAACAATGCTTTCCAGCAGTTGGTAAAACTGGATGCCGCAAGCGGAGCGCCTGACGCCACTTTCAATGCGAATTTAAGCGGGGTGCCGAACAGCACGGTCAAGGCGCTCGCGTATGACTCCACCGGGACCAAGATGTTTGTCGGTGGCTTGTTCACCTCCATCGGCGGTGTGGTAACAAATCAGCGACTGGCATTGTTGGATATCACGACTGTGCCGGGCGCGCGGGATACCACTTTCAATCTCGGGGCTGGGGTCGTAGGAGGCGGGGTTAATGCCATCGCGGTGGAGTCTGCTGGCTTGGGCGGTGCT
>RFSE01000353.1 GCA_009924135.1 Pseudomonadota bacterium
CACGCCGAGGTAGCCGGTGGCGTTCTCGCCGAGGCTGGGGACGGCGACGAAGCTGGGGAGGTATTCCGTACCGCGAATCTCCTTGGCCACGACCGCGCCGTAGTGCGGGTAGTTGAGGGAGGGCAGCGGGCGGTTGCCGGTATTCATGTAGCGCGTCCCGAGTTCGTGGGCCGCGAGGGTGTGGCTGACGCCGCGCAGGATGGCAAACTTGTCGGCGCACTTGGCGAGCTTGGGCAGGTGCTCGGAGATCATCACGCCGTCGGCGTTGGTCTTGATGGGCTTGAACTCACCGCGATGCGTCTCGGGCGCGTCGGGCTTGAGGTCAAACGTGTCCATGTGGCTGGGACCGCCGCCCAGACGCACGAAAATCGCGGCCTTGCCCTTGGTTTCGCTGACCGCGCCCTGGCTGCTCAGCGCGAAGTAATCGCTGAGGCTCAGGCCGACGCCGGCGAGGGCGCCGACACGCAGGAAGTCGCGGCGGGCGACTCCGTCACAGGTGGTATGAGTGGACATATTTTGTTCCGAGTTATGGGTTCTGACTGAAAGGGTGGACTAGTGATTCACCATGAATTCACGGGTGTTGAGCATGGCCCAGAGGAGTTCGCGGACGCCTTCGGCCGGTGACTTGGCGACGGCGAAGTCGGCCTTGGCCTTCTCGATCTCCGTGGCGGTGGGCGGGCGGCTGACCGTGCGGAGGAAGACCTGGTTGATGAACTCTTCCTGGGTGACCGGGCCGCGCTTCTGGATGAGGGCCAGGGCGGACTCGGCCTTGGCGAGGCGTTCCTTGGTGTCCTTGAGCTGGTTCTCCAGCTTCTCCTTCTTCGGCGGATTCTCCGCGAGCTGTTCTTCCAGCTTCTTCACGGCCGGCGCGAGCTTGGCAATGCTGTCCTTCAATTTCTCGGGCGTGGACTCGTTGCTGGTCAGCTTGCGCACTTCCTCGACGTAGGCAGCCCCACGCGCCTGTTCGAGGGAGTTCAGCAACTCGGGGTCGTTGCGGGTGAAGAGCGTCTGAAGCAGCGTGGGGTCCGTGGTGCGTTCGCAGTCGCAGTTGGTCTCGCGCACGGGCTTGCCGAAGATATTGAGGGAGTAGTTCGAACCACCGCCTTTGCCGCCCTTGCCGGCGCTGCCAGCGTTGGCGTTCGGACCGATGGCGCGGGTCTCGATATCGTCCCGATATTTGCCAATCTTGTCACTGGCGAGGGTGGCCTGCGTGATGCCGTCCACAACGAGTTCGGCGGGCAGGCGGCGGATGACGAATCGGCTGAAATTCTTTTCGTCGTTCTTGTTGGTCTCGTTGGGCTTCCAGGAACGCTGGTAGGTGGCGCTGGTCAGGATCTCCTTGTGGAGCCAGTTCATGTCGTAACCGTGCTTCACGAAGCCATCGGCGAGGTAATCCATGAGGTCACCGTTCACGGGCGGGTTGGCGAGATTCATGTCGTCGGCAGGCTCGACAAGGCCGCGGTGGAAGTAGCTCGCCCACACGCGGTTCACCCAGGCCTTGGCGAAATAGGGGTTCTTCGGGCTGCGGAGCCACTCCATGAGCGGGGCGCGCGGATCAGGATATTCGTTGAGCATGACGGCCTCGCCGCCGAGCACCTTCGGAGTCAGCACGCGGCCATCGAAACCACCCTTGGTCTTCGCGTTCTTGTCGCCACCTTTGCCTGGAGCGACGACCATGGCATAAACTTCCTGCCACGGAGCCGCCTCGCCGGCCTTCACACGGCGGTCGAATTCCGACTGGAGGGCCTTCTGATTGTTGCCGCCCTTGGGATCGGCGGGGACGGCGTCCTTGATCTCCTTCAAGATCTGGGTCCATTGATCGAACGGGTGCTTGTGGCACTGCGCGCACTCAATGCGGACGCCGAGGAAGCTGTGCGAGAAGGCCAGGGCCTTTTCCTCGGCCTTCTGGAGGTTCGTCCGGTGCCAGAAGTAGGGCATGTTCGGGCGCTCGGCGAAATTCGCCGGCTTCTCGTCGCGGAAGTAGCTGGACATCTCCTTCGCGTATTCCTCGTAAGTCTGGTCCGCGCGGGTGCGGCCCGTGGCGAGGATGATGCCGGCCATCATCTGGTCGTAGGGCTCGTTCTTGGCGATGCGCGTGTACATCCAGTCATACCACTGGCGGCTGAAACTGGCCCCGTAGTTGCCGCCGTTGCCCATCGCGCCGCGCAGGAGGCGGGGGTTGTTGCCGAGGAAATCGCTCAGCTTGGTCGCCCACCAGGCGGCGTAGGCCGGGGTCTTGAGCAGTTCATCAATCTTCGCCGCGCGCTTGTTGGGCGATTTGTCGCTGAGGAAGGACGTGATCTGGTCCGGCGTCGGCAACGTGCCCGTCACATCCAGCGAGACGCGGCGGAGAAACTCCGTATCCGTGCACAGGTCGCTGGGAACGATCCCCAGCTTGGCCAGCTTGCCGACGACCTGCTCGTCCACCTTGGAAGTGATGGCCATCCGGGGGTACTTGGGGCCGACCTTATCCGAAACCGGCAGCACGACGGGAATGGGATGCACGCCGTTGTCGTAGAACGCGACGATGTGGGTATCGCCCTTGTCCTTGGCCTCGGCCACGCCGGCGAGCGAGATGGTGGAGACGGAGTCGTCATTCGAGCGGAAGCGGGTAAGCTGCGTCACGTCCTCGACCGTGCCGTCCTTCCAGTAGGCGAGGACCTTGAGCTGCACCTGGTCGCCGACCTTCTTGAAAACAATTTCCTTGGGTGAAATCTCCAGCCGGTCAAACTCGCCCGTGGCCTCCACGTCGGACTTCGCGCCGCCCTTGATCCATTTCAGCACCGTGTTGTATTCCCAGGAGCCCTTCTTGAAGCGTTCTTTGCCCTTGTGCGGCTCCTCGTTCGTGCCCTTGGTGAGCAGGAGGCTCTTCTCGGGCTTCTCGCGGTTGATGCGGACCTGTTTCTCGTCGCCGTCATCCTTGACGGTCATCTGCTCCATGTCCTTCTCGAAGTCGTAGCCAAAAAGCGAGAGGCGGAAGCCGCCGCGCCCTTGGAATGAACCATGGCACTCGCGGCCGTTGCAACCCGCGCGGCTCAACAGCGGCACCACATGGCGGCGGAAGCTGGGCTCCTCGGCCTTGGAGATGTCCGCAAAGCGCTGCTCAGGGGTGCGCAACGGGGCCTCTTTCGCGGCGAGGGAGACGGTCAGGGCAAACGTGCCCAGCAGAGTAACGACGACGGTTCGCATATCGGGTGTGAGACTGACGCGGCGCATTAAGATCTATTCACGAACCGGCTCGGTTTTGCCCCCGGCCAGCCAACGTCGGGTTGGCATGACCCCGGGACACCAAGCCAGACGCAGTCCCGGCCCCGGAGGATACAGCCGACCGGAAAAAGCCGCCCCCCGCTCACAAAATG
>RFSE01000354.1 GCA_009924135.1 Pseudomonadota bacterium
CGGGGCTGCTGACGATGCTGGCCTTCGCCACCGGCCGGCCGTGCTTCCGGGCGGTCCGTATAATCAAATCCTTCCGCGTGCTTGCGCACCAGGCCGCGCCCGATGAAGCGCTCCAAGGAACGCAGCTCGCCGTGGTCTTCCGGAGTCACGAAGCTGATGGCATCGCCAATCGCCTGCGCCCGGCCCGTGCGTCCGATGCGATGGACGTAATCCTCCGCGTGCATCGGGAAATCAAAGTTCACCACGTGCGAAATGCCGTCCACGTCAATGCCGCGCGCCGCAATGTCAGTCGCCACGAGCACCCTTACGACGCCGGATTTGAAATCACGCAACGCCCGGAGCCGTTGGTTCTGCGACCGGTTCGAGTGCAGGGTCGCCGTCGTGACGCCGAACGATTCCAACTGGCGCGCCAGCCGGTCGGCTGCGTGCTTCATGCGCACGAAGATCAGCACCATGTTCATGTTCGGGTCCTCGAGCAGATGGCCGAGCAGCGCGACCTTCCGGGAGCGCGGCACCTCGTACACGAGCTGCGTGACGGTCTCGGCGGGGTTCGAGCGGCGGCCGATCTGCACGAGCTTGGGCGTGCGCTGGAATTCGTGCGTCAGCCCTTCGATCTCGCGCGACAAGGTGGCGGAGAAGAGCAACGTCTGCCGCTGCTTGGGCAGCGAGCGGACAATTGTGCGGATGGACGGGAGAAAACCCATGTCCAGCATGCGGTCGGCCTCGTCGAGCACGAGGTATTCCAGCCGGGAGAAGTCCGCGTAGCGGCGGTTCATCAGGTCCATCAGGCGGCCCGGCGTGGCCACAATAATTTCCAAACCGTCGCGCAGGGCCTTGATCTGCGAATTCTCACCCACGCCGCCAAACACCGTGGCCATCTTGAGCGGCAGATGCTTGCCGTAGGCACGCACGTTTTCCTCGATCTGCACGACCAGTTCCCGCGTCGGCGCGAGTACGAGCACGCGGGTGCCGCGTCCCTGACCGACGGTCGAAGCGAGCCGGGTCAGGATGGGCAGCGTGAAGGCGGCCGTCTTGCCCGTACCCGTCTGGGCGATGCCAATAAGGTCCTGGCCCGCCAGGATGGGCGGAATGGCCTGCACCTGGATGGGCGTCGGCTCGGTGTAGCCCGCCTCCTGGATGGCTTGGAGGATGTTCGGGTCGAGGTTTAATGCGCTAAACGACATAGAGTTTGTCATTATGCGTCAACAAGGCGCACTGAGCGAACTAAATTTACGGACGGCAGAAGGAGTTGCGAATTCGCGCCAGCGTCGTGGACTGCGCCAGCCCTCTGGCGCTTTGTCTGGGCACGTACCAGCGGCGGAGGGCCGCCGCACTCCAGGACGCTGCCGCGCCTTCGCTGCTCCCTTTACTCCCCGCCCCACCGCGCCAGCCGCTGCCGCAGCTTCTTCACATGGGAGAATTTCGGCGTGATGGGCGGAAAATCCTTCAGCAACTGCTCCGCCGTCGGCACCGCGCCCCAGGCCGTGACCGTGAACATCTCGAAGGCATGCGGCGACTTGAAGCCCAGTTCGCGGTTCTGCCGCAGGAAGCGCTCGCGCAACACGTTCTTCCACTCCTCGCGGTTCTGGGGCGCGGCCATTTTGTGCCGGCCCACCCAGGGAATCCACTCGACGATCTGGGACTGATGGCACCACGACATGTCGCAGATCGCCTCGAACGCCGCCTCCACGTCCACCGCCAGGTCGTGCGAGTTCTCGCCGAACTGGTAGGTGTCATAAGTGTTCAAAATCACCGGCACCTTCACCGGCTTCGACTGCGTCTCGTCTGCCGGATACTCGGGCGTAAAGGCATGGGGGACGTTGATCATGTAGGCCACTTCGCGCACAGCGGCGGCCACGGCCACGTGGTCCACGTGAATACCCGCCCGCGGGTCGCTTGCCACGGGCGGACAGAAGAGGTAGTCCGGCTCGAAGTCACGGATGGCCTTCCACAGGGCCGCGAGCAGGTCAGTCGTCACGCGCAGGCAAGCCTCGCGGGGAATCTGGCCGTTCGGCAGCCGCAAGGGCTCAAACTGAAACCCGCCAATCGCCGCCGCCGCCGCCTGCTCACGCAAACGCATCGCCCCCGTCTCCTCGCGCGTGCGAAAGTGGTGCCCCGCCTTGCCATCCGTGCAGACGACGACCTTCGCCGTAAAGTCTGCGCCGAGTTTGCGTCGCCACAGTTCGAACGTGCCGGCGGCGGTGAACTCGTAGTCGTCGTGATGCGCGTGTAAAAAAAGGGCCTTCATAGTAAATGCGCCGCCAGCATCCCCCACTCGACTCCCAAAGTGAAGAACGACCCGCAGACGCTCAGAAGCCAGGTCAGAAAAATAGGGTCGAAAAAATGAACTGTAAGAGGCACTCGGCCACACTGCTCCCAGGGCGCATCACACGCCAACGGACGCATCGTGACACTGCCCGCTCTTCGAAGCGGTGCAACTTGAAGCTGCCCGCGAATCACGCGAATCACGCGAATTGCCGAGCTGATTTTCAGAATTTCCCGCGAAGCAGGTTCCCCTTCGCGTCAATTCGCGTAATTCGCGGGCAAAGCTTTAGTTGGCCGGAAACCAGCACTCCTCGCGGCCAGCCACGGTTGGGGAAGTGTCCAGTTGCGCCCACGGCCAACACCCCTTCCTTCATCTTTCTGACCAAATTTTCTGACCATCCCCCTGTAGCCTTCGTGGCCTTTGAGCCAGCAAAAGTCCGCGCTGCCCCTCCTGTTTTCCTCGCCTAGGTTCCCCGGCTGCCTTACCACACGCCCATGCACCTGCGCGCAACGCTTGCCGCCCTGACTCTCGTCTCCATCTCCGCCTTCGCCGGCGACTGGCCCCAGTTCCTCGGCCCCACGCGCAACGCCGCCTACGCCGGCCCCGAGCTCGCCACCGCCTGGCCCAAGGAAGGCCCCGCCATCGCGTGGCAGAAGAAGGCAGGCTCCGGTTGGGCCGGCCCCGTCGTATTGGGCGGCAAGGTCATTTTATTCCACCGGCTCGGCGACCAGGAAGTCGTCGAGTGCCTCGATGCCAAATCCGGCAAGGAGCTATGGAAACAGACTTTCCCCACGCGCTACACCGACCGCTTTAATTTCGACAACGGCCCGCGTGCCACCCCGTGTATTGCCGACGGACGCCTGTTTGTTTTCGGCGCCAACGGCAACCTGCATGCGCTCGATTTCGCGACCGGCAAGCCGCTCTGGAGTGCGGATGCGCAGGAGGATTTCGGCGCGGAACAGGGCTTCTTCGGCTTCGCCTGCTCGCCATTGGTCGAGGGGAAGATGCTGCTCGTGAACATTGGAGGGAGGAACAAGGCCGGCATCGTTGCCTTTGACACCGCGACCGGCAAGGTGCTCTGGA
>RFSE01000355.1 GCA_009924135.1 Pseudomonadota bacterium
GTGCGGGAGGCCGCGAGGCTTCCCGCACCTTTTTTGTCTTTTTTCCCCGTCCACAGCCCCGCATTTAAAGTAATTCATGGAAGAACCACTCACGGTCGAAGGTCACATCACGGTCGTCCTGCCCGGCACCATGTTCCGGGTCAAGCTGGACAACCAGCATGAGGTCCTCGCCCACATTTGTGGCAAGATGCGCAAACGCTTCGTCCGCCTGACGGCCGGCGACCGCGTGAAGATGGAGATGTCGCCCTACGACTTGTCCAAGGCCCGCATTGTGTATCGCCTGCGCTAAGCCGGGGCATTCTGCTTGAGTCGGCGGGCAGCGTGGCTTACACCGGAGCCGTGCGCCGTCAATCCTTTCTTAGCCTTCTCGGTCTTTCGCTGCTTTCGTCCCCGGTCGTCCTCTTCGCCGCGGACCCGGTCAAACTCCCCGCCAAGGAGAAGCTTCACCTCTACTTGCTCATCGGCCAGTCCAACATGGCCGGGCGCGGCGTGGTGGAGGAGCAGGACAAGACCCCGCATCCCCGCGTCCTCAAGTTCACGAAGGAGAACACCTGGGCGCCCGCCACCGATCCGTTGCATTTTGACAAGCCGACCATTGCAGGCGTCGGCCTCGGCTCCAGCTTTGGACGTGCCATGGCGGACGCCAACCCTGAGGTCACCGTCGGCCTGATCCCCTGCGCCGTTGGTGGCACACCGCTTTCCCGCTGGAGCAAGGGTGGCGACCTTTACCAGCAAGCGCTCGTCCGCGCGAAGCTCGCACTCAAGGACGGAACGCTCAAAGGCATCCTCTGGCATCAGGGAGAAAACGACGCCGGCACGGAGCAGCTCGCCAAGACGTACGGCGAACGGCTCGCGAAAATGGTGTCCGATCTGCGAGCCGACCTGGCTGCCGGTGAAGTCCCGTTTGTCGCCGGTCAGCTCGGCGAATACCTCAAACGCGAGGACAAGGATGGCAAACCCTCGTACTGGCCGCTCGTGAATGAACAGATCGCTGCGCTGTCCAAGACGGTCACCCGGTCAGCCGTGGTTCCCTCCACTGGACTCAAGCCAAAGTCCGATATCGTCCATTTTGACACGCCCTCCCTGCGCGAGTTCGGTCGCCGGTATGCGGAGGCGATGAAGCAGCTTCAGGCGAAGTAATTGAATCAGTTCGTTGGCAGAGCCTGCGTATTCCGATTCCGGCGGAATTTTCCGTGCTGCTTGGTAGATTTCAGCACCGAGCGGCGGGTCAGCGCGAATGCGCTCGCTTACTTGTCCGATTGTTGGTAAGTGACGGAACGAAGCCGAGCACTACATGACCGGGGAAGTGTTGACCCGTAACAATTGTTCATTTTGAACAACCTGACGACGCTGCGGTGCGGATGGAATGAACGCAGTAACCAACCGAGTTTCCTCGCTACGGCGTGTCTGTTCGTACCGATCCGCGAGGGCAGAGGAGCTTCCGCTTGAGTCGCGGTCAAAGTTGCGGACAATGGTCCGGTGAAACTCAGCCCCTGTCTTCTCTGCGTCGTATTGCATCTGTTCGCAGCCCAGCTCCCGGGCGCACCAGCCTTGGACTGGCCGGCACTCGAGTGGAGGAAGGCCAAACCGTCACTCTTCGCGCGCGTTGAATCCCCGGCGATCGTCGTGGAGGGCAAACTCTGGTTGTTCGGAGGCTTCACCGACACGCTGGCAGCCGCCAGCCAGGTGGATGTTTATGATCCGGCTAATGACTCGTGGACACGGCGGAACGACATGCCGACGCGCGTCACGCACCTGAACCCTGCCCGGGACGGGGATACGATCTGGTTCGCCGGAGGGTTCAAGGGCAAGCACCCCGGCCCGGTCACAGACGAAGTCTGGCGTTGCAGCATCAAATCGGACACCTGGACCGCCGGTCCTTCGTTGCCGGAGCCACGCGCAGGAGGCGGCCTGGCGGTCCTGGGACGCAAACTGCATTACTTCGGCGGGTACAAATCGGATCGCCAGACAGATGCGGGCGACCATTGGACTCTGGCACTGGACGGGGGCAAAACTTGGGAACGCGAAACCGACTTGCCGAACCCACGCGGTCATGTGACAGCGGCAGTGCTCGACGGAAAACTTTACGCGCTGGGTGGCGATCACGGTCACGACAAGACGCAGATTGATGTCAACTCCTGCCACCGGTTTGACCCCGCCACTCGGCGGTGGACTGCGGTCGCGGGTTTGCCCGACGGACGCAGCCATTTCGAATCCAGCACCTTCATTTATCAGGGCAGGATCGTCATCGTCGGTGGCCGTTGCAACCAGTCTAAGCCGCCCCGCAACGTGGTGGGGGACATCCTCGCCTACGATCCATTGGCGGATGCGTGGCGCGTCATTGGAGAACTGCCGGAAAAGCTGCTGGCACCGTCGGCCGCGATCATCGGCGGACGGCTGGTGGTCATCGGCGGCGGCCTTAACAACCCACGACCGCTCACGGCCAACACATGGGTCACAACGCTTCCTGCGGAAGCGAACCGTTGACGGAGGCTCAAGCCAGGTTGGTAAACAGCTCCTTGATGGGGCGGCCACCATTCACGAGCTGGGCGGGACGGCCCGTGTTCGTGTGCAGGACTTGATGGGGATCAATGCCCAGCTTGGTGTAAAGCGTCACGGCGAAATCCTCGGGCGCGTACACATTGTCGGCTGCGTAGTAGCGTCCGGTGGACGAGATACTCGAATTCCGCAGTTTAGATCAGATGGTTGCGTGCTTCTGCGTATTACACACTGAAACAAGCGAATTAACGAGGAGCCTATGCCTTAGAGCGGGTCTGCGAATGCTGATACAGCCATCATCGCCTCTGGGCTAAAACGGACTAAATCCTCGTTCAAAAGCTTCATTGAACGCATTTTACCCAGCTGCTTTAACCTCGGCAGGGTAGAACGTCCAGTTTCTCTAAATAGATCAGCGGCTTCTTCGTCACGCTGCTTGATCAGTTCGACGATTGTCTGAAACTTTGCAAATTGAGATTTGGTCGCATCGTCTTCAACTGTTAGCACTTGTGACAAAGCTATTGCACAAAAGCGCTCGCGCGCGACAATGAGAAGTTCATCGGAAACCTTCCAATCACGTTCAGCAAGTTCAAAGGGCCTTCCACCCGGCCCGAGTACTCTCTTGGAATCATCTACAGAAGAATCAGAATTCGCTATGGTGATGCACGCAGGCACAAGGTTTAAATCTAAATACATGGTGGTTACTGTGTTGAATACATGCCTTAACTAAACAGCTCCTTGATGGGCCGGCCACCATTCACGAGCTGGGCGGGACGGCCCGTGTTCGTGTGCAGGACTTGATGGGGATCAATGCCCAGCTTGGTGTAAAG
>RFSE01000356.1 GCA_009924135.1 Pseudomonadota bacterium
CGGTCTTGCCCGTGCCCTTGGTCGCGAGGTCGATCGCGCAACTGCGGTCGAAATCGAGGTGGATGCCGGCCTTCTTCGCGGCGATCAGCGCCTGCACGACGGCCTCGATGTTGCCGCCGGCGAGGTAATGCGTGGACAGATCGTCAATGGTGATGGGGATGCCGGACTTCACGGCCGTGATGCGGGTGTCCACGATGACGCCCACGGGCACGCTGCGCAGCTTGAGCGCGATGAGTTCGGTGAAGGTGACCTTCGCGCCGCTGAAGAGCGCGCGGATGTAGATCATGCCGAAGTTCAGCACGATGATGCCGCCGATGAAGCAGACCAGGACGACGATGCCCGTGAGGAGCAACGAGCCGCCGCCGCTGAGAAACGATTGAGCGAGAAGCAATGAGTTTTCCATGGAGTGTTGGGGGGAGGTTAACTTGAAATCAAATTTGCCGGACGACCACGCGCGCGCCTTCCACGGCGACGACTTTTACGGCGGTCCCGCGCTCGATCAACGCGCCTTCGGTCACGACATCCACGCGCTGGGTGCCGATGACCGCCACGCCCGAAGGCCGCAACGCGGTGTGCGCCACGCCGGACTGGCCGATGAGTTCAGGCCGCTCGGTCCCCAGTTCGCCGACCGTGCTGTGGGACGTGTAAATGCGGGCAAAGCGGCTATCAGGAAAATACTTCAACCAGGCCAGGAAGCCGACGAACAGGGTTGCGAGGGTGCCCAGCAGAATCCAGTTTCCCATGGCGGTCCCAAACTCCTGATAGCCCTCCACCACGCCGGCGATCAGGCACAGGACGCCGAGAATGCCCGCGATCATGCCCGGCAAGACCGTCTCCGCCAGCAGCAGCACCGCGCCCACCAGCAGCAAGGTGACGACAAGGACCATGGCGATGACAGTAGGCCCGGCGCTCGCAGGGGCCAAGTGGAATTCCTGAGGCAGTTTGGAGTGGGGCGCGGCCGGGCCAGGCAAATACCAGATGCGCCGTGGCGGCAGGCATCTTGCCTGCCGTAGAGCCGGGGCTTCCAGCCCGGCCGAATAGAACGCCCCTGCCAACGGAACGCGTCCCTTCAAACCCGCATCTGAAACCCCACGTTGTCTTACTCCTCACGCCGATCCGGGCGGCAAGATGCCGGCCCTCTACGGCAGGCAGGATGCCTGCCGCCACCGGGGGCAAATGAAGCATTCCGCTTCAGTGCCGCACCCAGTCGAAGAAGCCCAGTTGCTCCAAATCCTTTTGCAGCGTGGCCTGCTGTTCGGCGGTCAGATTCGTATTCGGGAGACGGGCGGGGCCGACGTCCACGCCGAGCATTTTCATCGTGGCCTTGGCCGCGCCCATGTAGCCCCGGGAGGCGAGCAGGGCGATGAGCTGTACGGATTGGAACTGCGCGTCGCGCGCGGCTTTCAAGTCGCCGCGTTCGAAGGCCGCAATGACGCGGTGATACACCGGGGCGGCGAAGTTGTAGCTGCTGCCCACGGCCCCGGTCGCGCCCAGCGCGAGTGCGGCGAGCAGGTATTCGTCACAGCCCCACGGCACGCTGAACGCCCCGCCGTCGAAGCGCAGGGTCTGCTGGAACATCATGAGGTCGGCGTTGGTGAACTTGATGCCGGCGAGGTTCGGGATGCGGTCGCGCGCCTGCGTGAGGAAGTCCGGCATGGGCAGGGTGAAGCCGGTGAGCGCAGGAATGTCGTAGTAGAAGAAGGGCAGGTCCGGGCAGCCGCCGGCAATCTCCGCGCAGCAGTCCACGAGCGAAGGTACGGACCGCGGCTTGAAGTAGCTTGGGGCCAGGGCGCTGACAGCGGCAGCGCCGACGGACTGCGCGTGGGCGGCCAGCGCGCGGGCGTCCGTGAGGCAGTTCGTGCCGACATGGACGATGACCTTCAACGCGGAGCCGCGCGTGACTTCCATCCACCGCGCGGCCAGCGCGCGGCGTTCCTCCACGGTGAGGGAGTGGCTTTCGCCGGTGCTGCCGCAGACGAAGGCGAATTGAACACGGTTGGCGGTGAGATGAGCGGCCTGTTTCTCGACGATGGCGAGATTCAGCGAGCCATCCGCGTGGAAGGGCGAGTGCGTGGCGGCCACCAGGCCGGTGAGGGGATAGGATTTCATTCGTGATTTTAGCCGCGAAAGGGCGCAGGGAACACCAAGTGCAGCGGGAATACCAGTTCCATGCTTTGTGGACTTTGCGTTCTTTCGCGGCAGTTCATTACGCCGGTGATTGAGCCTGTTTCAAGCGCTGCCAGCAATACCAGAGACAACGCGGCAAGTGGAAGGGACCTTTGTAAATCGTCCCTTTGGCGTGCGAGGAGATCCGGCCGTCGCGGTGCAGGTAACCGAACCACTCGCCGTGCTCCGGGTCGGGGAAGTGTTTAAAACTCCAGTCGTGGACCTGTGCGTGCATCGCGGCGTAGCGCGGCTCGCCGGTGAGCTGCCAGGCGAGCAGGGTGGCGATGATCGCCTCGTTGTGCGGCCACCAGAACTTCATGTCGTGCCAGTATTCCTGCACGGGCTTGCCCAGGAGGTCGGTGAAGTAGAGGAGTCCGCCATGCCCGGCGTCCCAGCCGCGGACCCACATCCAGTCCAGAATGGTGCAGCCGAGCTGGATCAGTTTCCGGTCGCCGCGCAACTCGCCTTCGTGCAGGGCGAACCAGGCGCATTCGAGGGCGTGACCTGGGTTGAGCGTGCGGCCTTCGTGGTGATCGAAGACGCTGCCGTCGGGCGCGACCACTTCGAGCAATGCGCGGTGTTCGGGCTTGAGGAAGTCGCGCGCGATCTCGGCGAAGCTGCGGTCAATCCACT
Organism: Pseudomonadota bacterium; assembly: GCA_009924135.1. Taxonomy (GTDB): domain Bacteria; phylum Verrucomicrobiota; class Verrucomicrobiia; order Limisphaerales; family SXTU01; genus SXTU01. Next base: position 2,800 of record RFSE01000356.1, read on the forward strand.
CGGTGCAGGTGCGCCCGTGGACGATCACATCGCCGAGATTCGCGCGCAGTTCCTGCGCCGTGACGATGCCGATCATGTGCGGACCGATGCCCTTCATCGGTCGCGTGGCTTCGAACTTCGGCGGCATGACGCCGGGCGTGAAACTGTGGTGGAGGTAGGTGGCGAAGTTCTTTACTGCGTCCTCGGCGGCGCGGGCATCGCCGGTGGCTTTGGCGTAGGCTGCGTTTGCAATGGCCGCGAACGACTCGCTGTAAACGTACCGTCGCATCCGCAGCGGCTGCCCCTCGCGCGTGACGGTGAAATACATTTTCCCGTCCGGGGCGTAACCGTGCTGGCGGAGGAACTCGATGCAACTCCGCGCGGCGGCGAGGAAGTCGGCGCGCTTCGGGCTTCCCTCGCCCCCATCGGGGGAGAGGGATTGAGGGTGAGGGGGCAAACGCTGCCATCGCCATTCGTAGCAACCTCTTCACAAG
>RFSE01000357.1 GCA_009924135.1 Pseudomonadota bacterium
ACGCGCCGCTTCTCGACGCCGGCGGCGTCAAAGGTGCCGCGCACAATGTGGTAGCGCACACCGGGGAGATCCTTCACGCGGCCGCCGCGCACGAGCACGATGGAGTGCTCCTGCAGGTTGTGGCCCTCGTCGGGGATGTAGGCGATGATTTCGTAGCCATTGGTGAGGCGCACCTTCGCGACCTTGCGGAGCGCGGAGTTGGGCTTCTTGGGCGTGCGGGTCATGACCTGCACACACACCCCGCGGCGGAAGGACGCGCCTTCGAGCGCCGGGGACTTGGACTTGTAACGAATCTTGGTACGTCCTTTACGGACGAGCTGGTTGATAGTCGGCATGCTTGTTCAGCCTTCGGTTTTGCGTTCTTTCCCGGTTGAGGGGAAAGGAGCGCGGATTGTTAGCAAATGCGGGCGGCGTGGCAATCTGTTTTTTGAATTGTCGAAAACATTTCACTTTCAGGCAAGCAACGGCGACGGGGCCGGGGCCTCTGCGGGAACCTCTTCCACCGGGAGTTCTTCCACGGTGGGATTGAGGGTGACGTTGCGGTGCATCGGGAAACCCGAGCCCGCCGGAATGATGTGGCCCATGATGACGTTCTCCTTGAAGCCACGGAGGTAGTCGCTCTTGCCCATCGTCGCGGCCTCGGTGAGGACGCGGGTGGTGTCCTGGAAGGACGCGGCGCTGAGGAACGACTCGGTTTCGAGCGAGGCCTTGGTGATGCCGAGCAGCACGGGCGCGCCTTCGGCGGGCTTGCCACCCATCTTCTCGACGCGGGCATTCTCGTCGTCGAACATGATCTTGTCGATCTGCTCGCCCCATAGGAACACGGTGTCGCCGGGTTCGGTGATGCGGACCTTGCGGAGCATCTGCCGGATGATGATCTCGATGTGCTTGTCGTTAATCGTCACGCCCTGCACGCGGTAGACTTCCTGAATCTCGTTGACGAGATGTTCCTGGAGTTCCTGCGTGCCGCAGACGTCGAGGATTTCGTGCGGCACCACGGGACCTTCCGTGAGCTGCTGGCCCTTCTTGACGAAGTCGCCCTTGAAGACGATGACGTGCTTGCCGATGGCGATGAGGTGCTCCTCTTCGAGGCCGGTCTTGGCGTCCTTCACGAGGATGCAGCGCTTGCCGCGCACGCTCGTGCCGAAGTCCACGATGCCGTCGATCTTCGCGATCTCGGCGGCGTCCTTCGGGCGGCGGGCTTCGAACAACTCGGCCACACGGGGCAGACCGCCGGTGATGTCCTTGGTCTTCGAGGATTTGCGCGGCGTCTTCGCCAGCAGCGAGCCGGCCACGATGTGGTCGCCTTCGTTGACAACGATGTGCGCGCCGGCCGGAATCGGGTACTGCGCGAGCGGCTCACCGTTCTTGTCCTCGATGATGACCTGGGGATGCAGGTCTTCCTTGTGCTCGATGATGACCATGGCTTCCTGGCCGGTGGACTCTTCGAGTTCCTGCTTCATCGTCACGCCTTCGATGATGTCGTTGAAGACGATGTTACCCGCCTTCTCGGACAAGATTGGGACGTTGTACGGATCCCATTGCACGAAGGTCTCGCCCTTCTTGACCTTGCCACCGTTCTTCACGGTGATGACGGAGCCGATCACGATGTTGTGCGTCTCAAGCTCGCGGCCGTCGTCGGCCAGCAAGGTGAGGGAACCGTTCTTGTTCAGAACGATGCAGTTGCCGTCTTCGAGTTCAACGATACGCAGTTCGTTGAAGCGGACGTTGGCGTCCAGCTTCGACTTGATCTGCGGCTGCTTGAACGTCGAGGCCGCCGTGCCACCCAAGTGGAACGTGCGCATCGTGAGCTGCGTGCCGGGTTCGCCGATCGACTGGGCGGCGATGATGCCGACGGCCTCGCCGAGTTTCACGGTCAGGCCGGTGCCGAGGTGGCGGCCGTAGCAGAGCATGCAGCAGCCGACCTTGGCTTCGCACGTGAGCACGGAACGGATCTTGACGCGTTCAACATTCGCGCCCTCGATCGCCTTGGCCTTGATTTCGTCGATCTCCTCGTTCGCCTTGACGATCTTGGTCTTGGGGCTGGTCGGGTCAACGATGTCCTCGGCGGCATGACGGCCGATGAGCCGTTCGGCGAGCTTGACGACGACTTCTTCGCCTTCGCGAATTTCGGAGACCCAGATGCCGTTGGTCGTACCGCAATCAATCATGCGGATGATGACGTCCTGCGCCACGTCCACGAGCTTGCGCGTCATGTAGCCGGAGTCGGAATTCCTTCTTGCCCTGGTTCTCCTGCAACGTCTTGAGCATGACGTTCGCGATCTGGTCGGTGCAATGCGTCCAGATGTCGATGATCTTGTTGTAGCGTTCGCCACCCGTGATGGCACCGGCGCGATGCTGCTTGTCCACCTGGGCAATCTGCTTCAGCGCGGCATCGATCTCTTCCTTCTTCGCGTGAGGAATGATCATGTCATCAATACCGATGGAAACACCGGCCTTGGTCGCCTCGCGGAAACCGAGTTCCTTGAGCAGGTCGAGCGACTCGATGGTCTTGTCGTGGCCCGCCGCCTTGTAGCAGTTCCAGATCAGGTCACCGATCTTGGACTTGTTGACGACGAGGTTCACGAAGCCCATCGGGTCCGGCCAGATTTCGGAGAAGATCACGCGGCCCACGGTGGTCTCGATGACTTTCTTGTCCATCGAACCGAAGACGGTCTTCTTGCCGAAGTCCGGGTTCGCCAGAAGGATGCGGGTGTGGGTCTTCAGGTCGCCTTCGCTGTACGCAAAGATGACTTCGTCCTTGGAACCAAACAGCATCATCCGGGCTTTGTCCTTCTCCTTCGAGAGACGCGGCTCGGCGGTGAGGTAGTAGCAGCCGAGCGTGATGTCCTGCGTCGGCGTCATGATCGGCTTGCCGGAGGACGGGCTGAATACGTTCAGCGGGGCCATCATCAGCATGCGCGCTTCCAACTGCGCCTCGACGGACAGCGGCACGTGCACGGCCATCTGGTCGCCATCGAAGTCGGCGTTGTACGCGGTGCAGACCAGCGGGTGAATGCGGATCGCTTCGCCTTCAATGAGCGTCGGCTCGAACGCCTGGATCGAGAGACGATGCAGCGTTGGGGCGCGGTTCAGGAGGACCGGGTGGCCCTTGGTGACTTCCTCGAGGATGTCCCAGACTTCCGGCGACTGGCGTTCGATCATCTTCTTCGCCGAACGCACGGTGTGGACATAGCCACGTTCCTTGAGCTTGCGAATGATGAACGGCTCGAACAGCACGAGCGCCATCTTCTTGGGCAGACCGCACTGG
>RFSE01000358.1 GCA_009924135.1 Pseudomonadota bacterium
AACGGTGCCACGCCCACCGGTGTTGAAAACACGTGAATCTGGGGACCCCAACAACTCTTCGCAGGCGGGCGATTAGTGTATTCCAACCCGGCACCAAATCGCAGCCAAATCCAATGTAGGAACCCGTCGGCGACCCCTGCCTCCTGAGCGGTGATCCGCACCGACGTCTGGGCGGGACGGTAGTCTGCCGCAGTCTTGAGATCGAAGCGCAGCACCGTCATATCCTCTGCGAGATGCGGCTCCTGTTCGACGGGGCTTTGCACCACCGCCGGACCAAGCCTGTCGAGAGAGGAGACATCTAGCCCGCACGCCGGCTGGGAGCGGAATGAACGGGACCATTCCGGGCCACCCACCAGCGTCCCGCGCAACTCAATCTGGTCAGGCAGCAAGACCGCTTCGGGCGTGAGCAGGCGTGTCTGAACATCTCCCGTGATGGCTAGCACCTCCTCGCCAAGGAGACCGTCATCCACGATTTCCGCAACGAACAAGTCCGCTCGCGTCGGCAGATCCTCGCCCAGTCGCACTTCGTTCGAAGGTTTGGGGATGACCGTGATGCGGTCAGCCAGACCGTTCCGGGCGATGTTTTCCCGCGCCACCTCCACCAGCAATGGTTCGCGTTCACAGGTGTAAACGTGGTCGGCCCCCGCTCGGGCAGCGAGCATGGCAAGGATGCCACTGCCGGTGCCAACCTCGAAAACAATCATCCCAGGGCGTATGTGCCGCGCGAGTGCTGTCTGATAAATCTCGTTGCGGCCAGGATCATTTATGATGTTGAAATGCCAGCTCGGGACGCGCTTGCGATAACTCCATTCCGCTTGCCGACGAACGACTGGATCGTCAGGTGCCAGTTGCCGCGCATATTCGGCCAAAAACCGAGCCGAAGTATCATGCTTGGTGTCCATTTGCTTTAGAATGTTGCTGAACCGGGCCAGATGCCTGGGAAAGCCGGGCAGCATGGACAACTTGCCGACATGCTCGCAGACGTCGGGGGGAAGCCCCTTAAGCCAGTCCTCTGGCGCTATGCTGGTCACCCTGGTCATATGGAGGGTGTTACGATATTCGTTGTAAGGCATTTTAGATTCGATGTTTGGTGCAAAACGACGGCCGTTTGGCTTCACGCTCGAAAAACGGTTTCAAAAAGGGATACGAGTAAATCGCAGGCCGACCGCATGGACATTGCGGTTTGTGGTAATTGGCAGACGTGCAGATTTTCACAGGAGGCCGATAGCTTGAGCAGCGGCAACGCGCGTTTTGATCAATGAAATCAAGGATTGCCACTTTTGATTTCGTAAAACTCTCATATGGGGATGGAGGAGCATTTTTTAAAAGCCGTTATCAATAGGTGCGTCACTCACGATCGCGTGCAACGGCTCCATTGCTCAATCACCTCGCCCGCCGCGATCCCGCCATTGGAGCACGAGATCACGGCCTCCCGCTCCGGCTGGTCGGGCAGGATTTCATTCAATGCCATCAGAAGGCGGCGGCGGGTATCGGGCGTGGCGTTGAGCATGGCCCACAGCGCCTCGCGCCGGACTTCTTCATCCAGCGCTGCCAGTTCCTTCGCGTGACCAGGGTGGAACCGCTCCCGCACCGGGGACAGGACTTCCCTGGTAAAGACATCCAGCGACATCCGGGCGCGCAACTGATCGAGCAGGTGAAAGAAAACGAAAACGCCAGAGCGCTCCAAAAATTCCATCAGCCGGGGGCGGAAGGACTCCGGACGCCCTCTAAGCAAGGCGCGAAAAACATCCGCCTGCCGGGCGATGGACCGGTGGTGCCAGCTCGCCCTCGTGGCCAGGCCGCAACGGTGGTAGGAGAATTGCTCGAACTCCTGGGAGCCGTGCGTGCGCGCCACGAGCGTCAGGGAGGGATTGCCCATGTGGGCAACGGTGTGGATGAAAGCTTCGTTGCCGCCAATCGTGCAGACCTGGCCGGGTGTGATCAGTTCCACCGAGCGCGGGAGGGTTCGCCCCAGCCGCACCCCTTCCTCCGGCGCGGCTTCTTGAGAAAACTCGTATTCGACCTGGATCGAGTAGCCGTCCAGCACCCGGAATGCGCCCGTAAAGCCATGCCCGTGAATCGTCGTGCGGCTGGGAAACCAAAACAGGACTTCGAGATAGAACTCCGGCGTCTCATAGACCACCAACGGCGGCTCACCGAAGCTCCCGTGAAAATTAACCTGCTTCGGGAGCGGGTGCTGGCTCGCCGCCCAGTCGGTCATGGCGAGCACATTCATCGCGGGCATGGGGATTTCTTCCAGCACCGCCGTGGCCAGCTCGGGAAACATCGCACCCACATTCACACGGTGTGGCCGCAAGCGGTCCTGCATCAGCGTGCCTATGGTCTGAAAATAGTTGGCAGGTGAAGACACGCAGGCATCAGGCCGCGAAGGGGCCCGGGGTTGAAGCGGGGGCGTGCTGAGTGCCCCCAGATTTCATTTCCTTCAGGAATCTCAGCAGCATTTCCTCGGAACGGCGGTCGGCCTGCCGACGCATCCGTACGGGTGGCACGGGGGCATTGGGCCGACCGAGGGCGGTGAACAACTCACGGACCGTTGCCTCGAAGCGGCCGGCCAAACTTTCGTAGTTAACCCGATGCGCCGCGATCTGGTTCGCCCTGAAGTATCCTTCCCAGCGGTGGCGGCAGTGTTCGATGTAGCCCACCCCGCTCGCAATGCGCTCAAAGTCGTAGGTCGGCTCCTGCTTCGGCGTGTTCTCCTGCACCTTGGGAATGGAGCGCCAGACCCCGGTCTGGGTGGCGACCATCGCGGACACGGCCTGACGAACGACATCTTGCCGGTCGAGGTAGATGAAAGTCGGGTTCGGAAACAGCGCGGCCAGGAAGCGGTGGATTTTCCGATAGCCCTCGGCGGCGGTCGGTCCCGCCAACGCTTCCATCAGCAGACGAGGATCTTCGGTTTGCAGTTGGCCCCAGAGGTCTTCGATATCCTGCCAGAAAATCTTCACCCCAAGGGTGCCGGAGGGCTCGGTCCGATGGCGGTAAACCGCCTGCACATAGGCCGGGAAATTAGCCGTGCCCCAGAGCTTTTCCAGAGTGGGTTGAAAACCCCGGTGAAAGTATTCGATGGGGCAGCCCCAGCCGCTCGCTCCATGCAACGCCTCACCCAGCAACGTGCTGCCGGAGCGGGGGTGGGCACACAACAAGAGGGTGCGATGCGGTGGTCCCTCCCAGTCGGGATAGTCGGCCTCCGCCATCGCTAGGTCATACTGGGGGCGCAAG
>RFSE01000359.1 GCA_009924135.1 Pseudomonadota bacterium
TTCCACAGGTGTCGCCACGTTCAGCTATCCCCATCAGTGCCCGAAGTTCTGAGTTCGAGATCATCCCCGCGCGCAATTCCTGAAAACGCAACACCAATCAGGCGGAGCAGGCGGTGTCCTGAACCGTGCCGTTGGGGCATGTGGTGTTGCGCCATTTCGCATTTGTCAGGTCCGCCCCGGTCAGAGTTGCCCCAGTCAGGTTCGCGAAATCGAACCACGCCTGCACCAGGTATGCCCCGGTCAGATTCGCCGCGGTCAGGTTCGCGTTGCTGAAAAAAGCGTCGAAAAGGTAAGCCTCGGTGAAGTTCGCATTGACCAAAAATGCCTCATTCAGATTTGCGGCCCGCAGGCTGGCATCGGTGAGGTTCGCGCCACTGAGGTTCGCGCCATTAAACGAGCAGTAATCACCCAGGTATGCCTTGTACAGGTTCGCACCGCTAAGGTTCGCACGCCCGAAATTTATGTTGCTCCCACGTGCTTGACTCAGGTCCGCCTCGGTCAGGTTCGCTCGTATCAGCGTCGTGTATTCCAGGTATGCGCCGGTCAGGTTCGCACGGGTCAGATTTGCGTCGGTCAGAATTGCGTCGGTCAGAGTCGTACCGATAAGTTGCGCGCCGGTCAGGTTCGCGCCGGTCAGGTTTGTGAAGGTACGCCTCGCCAGGCCCTCGAGCGAGGACAGATCCGCCCGGTCCAAGATGGCATTCGACAGATTCGCCCCGCTAAAGTTCACGCCCCTGAGATCCGCCTCTGTCAGATTCGCGCCTTCAAGGTCTTGGTCTGTGCAGTTTTTGGTCGCCACACACGCCGTCGAACCGCCGACAAGAACGTGGATCCCGCTGGGTGTCAGGGTTTTCCGCACCTGCCACAATGCCCCTGCGAGAAAGTCGCTGATCGGGTTGGCCGGGAGACCTCTCAGCCAATTAATGGCGGAGTCGAGGAACCGTGTGGCTTGCGTTTGGAGCCGTGTTGGTTGCGTGCGAAGCGACTGAATCGAGGGCTTGAGGGTCGCACTCGCGACCGCCGATGCAGGGGCCGCAACACCTGCGGCGGGCTGCGGGCTTGCGCTCGTGGGAACAGCCGCAACATCGGGGTTGGCCCGGATGGCCGACGCGAAGCCACCGGCCGGGTTTTCCCCCGCCGGGGTGGCGGTCGACGAGCGTTGGCGCGAGTGAGAGCGCGTGTTGTTCGCCGGGCCTGCGAGGGCCGCCGTTGCACGCCGGGCTTCGGTGATCACCGAGGGTCGTGGACCGGTGGCCGCGGACGGTGCGGGGACCGCCCCTTCGGTCGCTCTTGACGAAGCTGTCGCGGCGGATCGGGCAGAGCGCTCCGCCCGCCGGACAGGATTCGCGGCTGAAGGTGCCTCTGGGGTGGTCTCCGCAGAGGGGGCAATCGGACCCGCCGACACCGTGGCGGTATCCGTCGTCGTGCCTTCCTCGGCAGCGGCCACACCCGGCGCCTGAGTTCCGGCCAAGGACAAGCCCAGCATGACTGCCGCCGCACTGACTCGCATATCAGTAATCGCCATTGCAGACACCCCATATTCGTCGACGCGGTAGAGCCGATCACACGTCAACGCCCGTGGAGCGAGAAAGTCAGCCTGGCGGATGATCGGATCCGAGGCTACCAGCACGAGTCGGGACGGGGGCTTTCACGCGAGCGCTTCCAGGGGACTGATTCGCGAAAGCCCTATTTGGACGCCCCCTTGAGGCGATACGGTGCCCAAACTCGGCCGCGAGCAGTTCCCTTCTGGGGGTGGCGCGCGCGTGCCCGCACAGTTGGCGGGCATTCCATGCCGACCACCGAAAGGACTTTAGGTGTGCGAACCCTCTCCGCGCTTCCTCCCTGGCTGCTTATCACCATCGGATTTGTAGTGTTCGCCTCGGTCAGCGTGGGTTGCCGGTTGGCCCTCCGCAGGGCGGCTTCGCCCGAGCGAAGGGCGGAGGTGGAAGGGTTCGCCGGCAAGCTGCTCGGTGTGTTTGGGGCGTCTTTCGCTCTCCTCGTCGGTTTTTCCATCACGATCACCTGGTCGGCGGTGAGTGCCGGCCAGGACGCAGTCGACCTCCAGGCAGGCGTGGCCCAACAACTTTCGTGGGCAGCGAGTGCGATGAAGGACCAAGCAGGCGCCGACCTGATCAACGGCAATTTGCGCGATTTTCTGAACACGGTTGTCCGTGATGATCAGCGACATCTCGCGGAGGGGAACGTCAGTGTGCTGCCGTCTGACGAGATATTCGACACCCTGCAGAACAACGTGCACCGAGTAGCATCCGGGCAAGGAAATGCGGATCCGGTGGCGAGCGGAATGGTTTCGGCCGCCGCGTCGCTGACCGCCGCCTGGAGTAAGGTAACCGCCGTCGCGCAGCGAAGGCTTCCGGCGGTACTGGTTGCCCTCATTCTCGCGTCCGGGCTATGTCTGGCGGCCGTGGTAGGTATGTCAGCGCTGACGGTGCAACGGCCCTTCCTTATGTATCTCTCGGCGCTCCTTTCCGCGATGTCCGTCGCCGTTGTGCTGATCACCGACTTCCCCTTCATCGGAATCGGGGTCGACCTCGCACCGCTGAGCGTTTCTGCCAGCTCCCTGTAGCTGGGAAATCCGGATGCTCCAGAAGGTGGAAAGGTTCGAGTCCCTCCGCCCGCACTCGAGTTGGCCTATGATCCGGTGCACTGTCTCCGGAGAGGAATGCACCGTGATCGATCTTGCAAAGGTTGCGCTGGCATCGTGCGCGACGGCCCTTGTCACGCTGAGCGTGAGCGCCTGTGGCGGTTCGACGACGTCGACTATGACGTCGACTATGACGTCGAGCATGTCGTCGATCGAGTCGCCGACTGCCGCGGCCGCGGCCGAGGGCACGCTGGCCAGTGTCTGCACGGACATCGACGCGATCATGATGGGCACGCCGGATTCGGATCCGGCGGGCACGGCGGAGAAGCTTGAGGCGATCAAGGCTCGGGTTTCCACTCCGGACGCCGATCTCATCGAGAATGTGGCAGCGGCCTATGCCGCGCTCGCGGCAAATCCCAACGACATGGAGGCGCAAGCCAAACTCGCAACGTCTTCCACCGCCCTTGGTGCGGGCTGCGAACTGGCCACGACCGCACCGGGACCAAACTGATCTCCCGATGCAACGAGAGCGGGCCCCTTCAGTGAAGGGGCCCGCTCTGCGTTAACCCGGGCTGCCGTTGCTGCCGTTGGTCGCGGTCGAACCGGCGC
>RFSE01000360.1 GCA_009924135.1 Pseudomonadota bacterium
AGGTCGCCGAAGTTCAGGCGGTTCGACTTCTGGCCCACCATGTAACGGATGGCTTTGGGCCGCAGGAAGGTGTCCAGGCGTGTGAGCAGCGGGCCGAGGGATTTGCCGCCCACGAGGCCGAACTCCTTCCGCCAGTAATAGACAACCTCCGGGTCTTTGACCGTGGTGAGGAACTCCTTCCGAAACTCCGGCTCGATCAGGAAGCGTCGCAGGTCCGGCAATGTCCCACCCCGGTCGCTTTCAAGGAACGCCAGGATGGCGTTGCCCAGCACGCTCGTCATCTGGTCGCCCCACGAGGTCGAGAGTCGTTGGAACACGCCGACCAGGTCGGACGCCAGCAGGGTCCGCTCCAAATCCGTGTGCGCTGATAGGATGTTGAAGCCGACGGGAAACTGCTCATCCGAGGGATCAATCAGCACCACGTCGTCCCAGCGCTGCGGTGGAATGCAGTCCAAAATCTGCTCGATCAAATCGCCGTGAGGATCAAGCACCGCCAGCCCTTCGCCCCGGTGAATGTCCTGGACGATCATGTTCAACAGCAGCGTTGACTTGCCCATGCCGGGCGTGCCGAGGACATGCGTGTGCCGCATCCGCTGTTCCGCCGTGAGCATCACGGGACGTTTGGTGCCTTCATGCTCATTGGCTCCGAGCAACACCCCGTCGTTGGCCGTGAAGTCCGGTGCGGCCTTGGTGGTTTTGGTTTGGCGCTGGAGTTTCTGTGACCGCACTGCCGCCGTGGGCAGGTGCGCCAGGGCGACGAGTTCGTCGCTGTTGAGCAGCATCCCGCTGCGGCGCGTGAGCCGGTGGATGAAGTCCAAGCCATGTTCTTCCGGGTCGATCTCCTGGTCGAGCGCGACCAGTTCGTTGCCCTGCGGGTTTTGGAACAGGTACAGCGCCCCGGCCAGGCCCTTCGCAATCTGCCACGCACGCTGTTCGTCCGGCGACCTTGCCGCCACGCGCACGAGCACGGTGTAGAGTGGGCGCGCGAGTTTCAGCTTCATCGCCGCGAGCATCTCTGGCGCGTCCTCGAAGAACGGCTCGCCGTCGCCCGTGGTGACCGCCCGGACGATGCTTTCGGCCCAAGGCTTGCGGGCGGGTGCAAAGAGGATTTGCAACGCGCCAAGCTCGCTTGCACCCAGGCGTTCCAACGCGCCCGTCACACCGACAAGCGGGTCGGTAGCAAAGTGCTTGGTCGCCAGGGGCAGGATGAACTCGCGGTCGAGTCCGAAGTCCAGCAGCACGGTGGCCCCATCATGGGTGCGTTCCCACTGTGACGTGAGATAGTCCCGCTTCGGCTCCAGAACGGCATCGGGAAAGTGCGCCTTGAGTTGCGGCATGACCTGCCCCACGTCACTGCGTTCCGCAACCATTTGCATCACCAGGTTGTCCGCCGTGCCCACCACTTCAAACGCCAGCGGTTGCCGACAGTAGTGCAGGCTGGAGAGCAGTTGATCGAACACGTCGGCCTTTGGCTGGCTGTCCGGTGGCAGCGCCAGTTGCAGTTCAATCTGCTCCGGCAGGGTTTCGATGTAATTTGGGGTCGGTTCCTCCACCTCCAATGAGGGCGGTTGCACTACCGGCGGAGGGGTTTCTTTCCGAAACAGCCGGCTTCGCCAGCCGGAGGGTTCAATTCGGCCATCATCCTGAAAGAAGTCACGGGGAATATGGTGCCCGGTGAACGGGCGGAACGGCGGTTCCGGTTCCACCGGCGACTCCCACACCTGCCACCCCCGTCCGCGCAGTTCCCAATCATAGAACTGCCTCGTCAGCACTTCCGATACGGAGAACGGTTCGCTCATCGGCGATACAGGTTACGGACCACTGGCTTGCGCTCTTCCTCGGTCAACCCCCGAATCCCCTTCTGCGTCGTCATCTCGTCAATGGCTTGCAAGACGGCATTGTGGGTCAGTTGTCGGAACATCTCCGCCGTGTCGCGCCGGAAATAGGTGTCGGGTCGGAACAGGCTTTCGTAAATGGGGCCGATCACCGGCACGTCCACGATGACATCATCCAGCCATTCCCCGCCCACGCTCACGGCCTGCCGAAAAAGTGACCAGAACAGGGTGACAATCAGGCCCAGTGTGAACAGGCCCGGGATTAGTCCGTATTGGGTTAGGACGCCAAAGCCGAGGCTGAGTAGAAAGGCTATGCCGAAGAGGTAGTCAAACAGGTTCGCGCCGGAGCGATAATCCAGCAACCGGCACGATACGAAGAAGGAGTTGCCGAAGGGTGCGGCACAGAGCACGAATAGCAGACGTTCGCGCTGGATGTTCAGGTAAAGCCGTTCGGGCGACAGGATGCTGCCTTCGCGAATGGCCCGCCATTCCGCGCCCGCCCCCGGAATCTTCCGCGTCTCCAGGTGCTTTTCGACCAGCTTGTAGAATTCCTGCGGCGAGTAGTTGAACTGCTCGAAAGGCTTGGCCCAGTGTGAAATCTCCTCGCTGCCGCGCACTTGCAGCTTCGCCCGTGCACCGGCCAGCAGCCGGAACGGCATGACAAACCAAGACCAAACGCTGGGGTCAGAAGTGCTCATTTGAGGGGTTTCCCGATTTCTTTCTCCAGAATCTTCCGAAAGGCTTCCGCCAGGTAGCCGTTGGTTTCGGGGATAAGTCCGGCTCCTTCGGGCGACACCGTGCCAAGCAAGCCTTTTCCATTGTCGAACCAGAGGGTCATGCGCACGTCCGTGTAGCCCTCCATTTGCGCGGACTGAATAAGGGCACGCTGGTTGGAACTCAAAAAGCCCACGCCTGTGAACGTCTGTTGCACCAGCTCATCGCCCTTGGTTTCGTTGATGATTTTCCATTTTTCCGCGCACAGCGGCAGTGTGCGTGCCAGTGCCGCCAGCACGTCGGCCTGACTCGCCGATGTTTTCCATGCCGGCCGCGCACCGCGCGGGATTTTTTGAACCGCCGCCACGAATGTATCGGCGACCAGCTGTTCGCGTCGCTGTTTGATGGCGATTTTCTCGGCGGCCATGCGCCGTTGTTCTTCTTCGGCTTTGAGCCGCGCAGCTTCCTTCTCGGCAGCCAAGCGCTGCTGCTCTTTCTCAGCCATGATTCGGGCGGCTTCCTTTTCGGCCGCCATGCGCCGCTGCGCCTCT
>RFSE01000037.1 GCA_009924135.1 Pseudomonadota bacterium
GAACCTGAGCCCGCTCCTGCCCCGGAACCCATCCCCGTCCCGGTGGTGGTCGCGCCCGAACCCTTGCCGATCAACGTGCCGCCGCCGGCCCCCGGACCGTCCATCTCCCTCTTTGCCATGCCCGCTCCGGAACCTGCCCCGGCTCCCGTGCCCATCCCGGCACCTGCCCCATTGACCGTTCCGGCACCCGCGCCGCTTTACGTGCCGCCGGCCCCGAGCAGCCCAAGCACGAGCTTTTTCACCCCGCCGCAGTTCACCCCGCCGCCGCAGTCGATGCCCGCGCCGGTCTTTACCGAGGCCACCTTCGTCCCGCCGCAGCCGGTTACCGTGCCCGAACAAGTCGTGGCACCCGCCTTCGAAGAGACCGAATCCCTGATGGGCGTGGCGCAGACGGCCAATCCCTACGAGCAATACGCGCTCGGCCAGAAATACCTGATCGGCGATGGCGTGCCGCAGGATTTTGTCGCGGCCGGCATGTTGATCCAGCTCGCCGCCGAGAATGGCAATCCCGAAGCCCAATTCTCGCTGGCCGAACTTTGCACGCGTGGCCAGGGCGTGCCGCAGAACTACGCCGAATCCATCGTGTGGTTCCACAAGGCCGCCGAGCAGGACCACGTCGGCGCGCAGTTCACACTCGCGACGAAGTATGAGCTGGGCGAAGGCGTGCCGCAGGATTACGGCGCGGCCGCGCGCTGGTACCAACGCGCCTCGGACCGCAACAACGCTTCCGCCCAATACGCGCTGGCCTGCCTCTATCAAAAGGGCCAGGGCGTCGTGCAGGACCAGGTGACTGCCGCCAGGTGGTTCCTCCAGTCCGCAAACCAGGGCAACGTCAGCGCCCAGCACAAGCTCGGCGTCTGCTACCAGCACGGCCACGGCATCGCGCAGGACTATGCGAAGGCCGCCCAGTGCTTCCGCGCCGCCGCCGATCAGGGCCATCTCGAATCCAAGTTCCTCCTCGCGCAGTTGCTGCGCCAGGGCCTTGGCGTCGAACGCGATGTCAATCAAGCGTACACGCTCTACCGCACCGTCGCCGACAACGGCCACGCCAGCGCGCAGTTCTTTACCGGCTTCTGCTACGAATTCGGCGAAGGCGTCGCCCAGAACTTTGCCGAGGCCACTGGCTGGTACCGGCTCGCCGCCGACCAGAACGAGCCGAACGCGCAGTTCCGCCTCGGCTTCTGCACGGAATTCGGCCGCGGGGTGCTGCAATCCTACCAGGCCGCCGTCGCTTGGTACCACAAGGCCGCCGACTCCGGTCATGCGGAGGCGCAGGGCCGCCTGGGCCGGTGCATCGATCGCGGGCTCGGCACGTTGCAGGACTTCGCGGAAGCCGCGAAGTACTTCCGCATGGCCGGCCAGCAGGGCATCCACGAGGCGCAGGCGCGGCTCGCGCAGTATTGCGACCTCGGCCTCGGCGTGGCGCAGGACCAGCAGGAAGCCGTGAAGTGGTACCGCCTCAGCGCCGAAGCCGGCATCGCCGACTCCCAGGCGCGCCTCGGCCAGTTCTATGAGGCCGGCCAGGTCGTCCCGCAGGATTACGTGGAAGCGGTGAAGTGGTATTCCCGCGCCGCCGAACAGGCCCATCTGGACTCGCAATTCCGCCTGGGCAACTGCCACGAACTCGGGCGCGGTGTCGCGCAGGACTACGTGGAAGCCTACAAGTGGTACAACCTCGTCGGTGCCTTTGGCTACCAGCGCGCGGTCGAAGCCCGCGACAAGGTCATGCGCCTGATGAGCCCCTGGCAGATCACCGAGGGCCAGAAGCGCGCCTCCGAAGCCTACAAACTCGTCCGCCAAAAGCTCGCCGCCGGCAAGGAAGCCTCCGATAAGCTCAAGGAAGTGCTCGGGAAGAAATAGGGCGCAGGTACTGTGCAGCGAACGCGTTGACGGTGGGTTGAACTTTCAACCTTCAACTTTCAACTAGTGAGGCGTTTGAACGCCGGGTTGGGCCGGAACCGGCGGCCCGGCGCGGGGCGGTGGACTACCCTTCCGGTACATTGCTGGCTGCGTCAGCCACGCTGGAAACGGACCACCGGCTCCTTTAAAACCGCAATCAATAATAAAACCGCACTGGCTACGGTTGACTAAACTGTTAGGCGGTCGTCGCGAATTCCATGTCACTAGAAATAGCAGCCGCAGCAGCAACAGCAAGCGTAATTGGAACGGCAATTAGTGCAGCGCTGTCACTTCTCGCAAAGCGCCGGGGCGTCATCCTCGCAGCCAATGAGCGGCAAGCGAAGAGAGACCTCAAGAGTGAAACCCGCCTCTCTGAGATTGAGTCCCTATTGTCAGAAGAGGAGACGAGAAAGAGCCTATACCGCTATGCAGCCGCATTCCTCATCTTCGCTCAGTTCGTGGTTGGCGGCCTTCTAGCATCCTCGTTTATCGCCAAGAATCTAAACGAGACCATCGTAGGTATTCTCGGCCTCGTCGTCCTTGCATCATCGCTGGTGAGCCAGCATTTTCGGCCTGATTTGTTGCACAAACTTACTACACAGAAGGTTCACCGACTCAGAACGCTTAAACGATGGCCAGAGGACCAGCTTTACGAGCTGAGTCGCGGAGAGTTGAACGAGGATAAATTATTAGAGATTCGCAAGCAGATCACGCACACGTTATGTCAAATTGTGGAGGCTGAGTTGGAGTTTGTGGAGGCAAACCATGAAAAGACGGCCTAACCATATGCTGCAGCGGACGGCCTCTTCGGCGTCCGTTCGAGCGTCGCGGGAGTGCGTGAGCGCGCCTTGCGCTCCACCCGCGCCGCCGAGGCCGTCGCAGAGCTTGCGGCCACACCGTTATGCCTACTAAACTCACATCACCAAAAGACCTCGCACCGGGCGACTACTACGAGGATTGCTCCTACCATCCTTGCTTATGCATGGAGGTTGATATTTGTGATGGAGGGCGTGACGCCATGATTTCAGGGGTATCGCTAGTAGATGGCACATTTCCACGAGGTTGCTCGTTCGTTGGTTGCTGGCCTCAAAAGTTGTCCTTCGAGGAGGCGATGCGTTGGAAGTTCCTTGGCCCGCCGGATGTAGAGTTGCCGCCAGACAAGCAATGGTGGGCGCTATACCCGTGCGTGCCATCGTTCTTGGAGGCTTAACCGGAGGACAAAGTTTGAGCTATGCACACCAGGCTGCCTCCTGAGTAACACATTGGCAAATTACGCAATGGGAACGAGTTGGAAGCTCAGGGCGTGGGCAGGTTTTTGGAGGGTTTGCAGCCGTCGGGCCGGGCAGCCTGGAGGTGAGTTGCGCCCCACCCGGAGCGCCGGTCTCCGACCCGGCGCGAACCATCGTGGTCAGGAACGCGCCGGATTGGAGATCGTCGCTCCGCCCTCGTGGATACTGAACTCCGCAGTGGGAACGGCCGGCACCCGTAGCACTACCATGCAGTCTGCCGTTTCTGCGCATGCAGCCGCCAAGGCAGAAAAGCAGAAGGACGTCACAATCAAAAACTCACCCTCAATCCCTCTTCAGGCACCGAGAAGTCCTGCGCGCACCAGCATTCTGAGGTTCCTGTCTCGGTTCCAAATCCTTTACAGGATTTCACAGGTCCGCTTTCATAACCACATGGTAACAGCCGTACTTCCACAAGGCCGCCGTGCCCGCCGCCCTATGCGCCGCGCGGCTTGATGCCAGATCAGGCAACCCAGAGACCACCCACCATGCCCAACAGCGTCGATGCCAACTACCGATTCATCGCGGCCTACCAGGAGGTCAATGCGCGCATCGTGCAACGCCAGCAGGCGCTTGCGCTCTACGTCACGCTGACGGTAAGTCTGCTGGCCGCACTGGTCGCCCTGGGCACCTCAACCAAAGCGGCCACCGCACCCGTGGAATGGCTGGTGCTCGGGTTCCCCGTGTCGTCCCTCACGCTCGCCCTGCTCAACTACACCTCGGAGCGTGCCATCAGCAATCTGCGCACCTTCCTGTCCACGCTCGAACGACTCAACAACGCCCACGAAACCCTGCCCAGCTACAACACGGACCCCCGGTGGGCAACGGGTGCCAACAAGGCCCGCCGCTTTCGCGACCTGGCAACTCTGCTGCTCGCCATCGCCGGAAATGTAATTGGCTTTGGTGCCGCCTGGCAGATCTATCCCCAGCGTCTGGCGGAATTCAAAGTGTTCTTGGTGATCGGGGTTGCGTTGGCGCTGACTTCGGTCTTCATCCTGCTGGCCACCCGCCGCTGGAGCTACGAACCAAGCCCCGCCTGACCCCACGCCCAAGCGGCGCGCAAACAGTGGCCGCTCAACGCGCTTGATAATGATCGCTGGTAGGGCGCAGGGGCCTCACCTCGCCATCGTAGTCTTACAATTTAAGTGACATAAACCACCTTGTGAATGCACAGCTCAAACGATTCATCGTCGTCAGTTTAAGTACCGCCGACTCCTCGGGCTACGATCGGCACACGATGCAGCAGCTTTTAAGGGTGGTAGAGCCTTCATCACCCGATACTCGATACGTGAACTATCTGGGCATGGCGGCATACTTCCTTACTTCAGCGCAAACGTTTTCAGTAGTTGAGAGGCTCATTTCTGATCTTGAGAACCTGCGTGATACCGATTCGCAATTCGCGACGCTCAGAATCGGCTTGGCAGAGGGCGAGTTGATTGCTGACTTCGACGAAGCAGGCGTACTGAGAACCGAATCCATGTTGCCTCTCGGAGGAGCGGTCAATGAAGCAGCGTGGTGCGGCCGTGAGCCAAATAAATACAAAACCATTTTGCTGACCCTGCGAGAAAAGATTCTTCGTGAAGCCACTAAAACCTCGTCACGCTGAACTCCGCGTCGAACCACAGGCCGTTGAAGTCGAACTGGAGCTTGGGCGTATCGAACTCGCAGGCGAAGAGCGTCACGTCGTTGCGCGGCTGCACGAGGCCGCAAACTTCGTTGAACATCTCCAGGTCCAGGGCCAGCAGGTTGTAGCGGTCTTCGCGCAGCTCCGCCTTTTTCATGGCGAACCGGAGCTGCTCGGTCTCGTCCGGCGAGCGTTTCACCACCCAGATTTCGGCGTCGTGGCATTTGACGGCGAGCTTGTGGAGCTTGGCCACGCTGCATTCGCCGCATTCCACCCACAGGGCCGGGCGCAGTTGGTAATCGAGCTGCGCGAGGTCGGGCACGAACGGGATGTCGTCCTGGTGCAGGTTGGTTTCGAGCTGCAGGCGGGGCCGCCAGAAGATGAGGAAGGCCAGCAGCTTGAGCGTGATGTGCGCGATCGTCTCGGTCTCGTGCTGCGCAATGAGGATTTTGCGTGGCAGGTCAGCGCGACGACGATCCTCGGACGTGAGGTTGAAGGAGTATTTTGCGCTCACGAGAGGAGAGGTGACAGGTGGCAGGTGACGGGTGACAGGGAGTAACGGTTCACCGGACGCGCTCGTAGTTCTGTGGCATCACTTGTCACTTGTCACTTGCCACACTCGCCGGCCGTTATCACTCCACCACCCTCACCGGCGTGCCCACGGTGACAAGCTTCACCAGATACTCCGCGTTCCAGTTGGCGAGCCGGAAGCAGCCATGCGATTCTGTGCGGCCCACCTGTTCGGGTGCCGGCGTGCCGTGGATGCCGTAGCCGGGCCGGTCCAGACCGATCCACGCCACCCCCACCGGATTGTTCGGTCCCGGCGGCAGGATGAGCTTGCGCCCCAGCTTCTGCGCCTCGGGCGACTCGGGGAATACCTCCGGGTCAAAGGTGTAGTTCGGATTGGGCGCAACCACGGCCACGTGCAGTTCCCCCACCGGCCGCTTCTCGACACGCGCCGCGATGCTGCACGGGAAATGCGCCAGCAGGTTCGTGTTCGCATCGAAGGCCTCCAGCGTCTTGCCCGAAAGGTGGATCAAAATGAAACCGGCCTTCGCACGCGGCGGGGGATAGGCGACGTTCGGAATGCGCAACTCCGCTCCCGCCGTCACGTTGGTCCAATCCACGCCCGGGTTCAGCCGCTTGATGTAGGCCGGGTGGGCGTGGCCTTTTTCGGCAACCAGTTCGAGGATCGACTCGTAATCCAACGCGCTCTGCTGCGACTTGCCCAGCCACGTGGTGCTCAGTGGTTGCAACCGCACGAGGTCGTTTGAACTCACGACGTAATTCGTCAGCGGCGGTCCGGCGAGCTGGAGCCGCGACTTGGTTTCCAAGTCGGCCGAGCCGGTTTCAACGATCCCTTCGCGCAGTTGAAAGGCCCGGATGGCCGCACGGGTTTGTGAACCGATCACGCCATCGAATGAACCGGAAGAAAGCCCCGCGCGAGAGAGCGCCACCTGTACCTCGAACGTATCACGAGGCGCCCGCGGATAAACGCTGGGATCGATGACCGGCTCCATGATCGGAACGCGGTTGGTCGTCACCAGTCCCGCCATGCGGTTCGTCGTTGTGCCGGTGGTGACGCGGTTGGTGGGGATCACATTCCCGCCGACGACCGGTCGGGGACGATTGGTGACCACGGTGACGGGCAGCGGCGGATTCGTCGCCGCCGGAGTGAAGGCCGGCAGCCGCGCCTCTCCACTGGAAGTGGGCGGAAGGTTTTTAGCCGGGACCGGCTCCTGGCGCACCCAACGCCACCACGCCCCGAAGAGCAACGCCACGATCAACAACCCCCAGCCCCAATGCCAGTTTCCCCCCGAACGCTTCTTCGGCTTGGGCTGTTTGAACTTCGTGTAAATCTGCACGGATGCGCATTAAGCCTAAAACGCCCCGCTGAGGCAGCACTTTTCTCAGCGGTGTGGCTTGGACGGCCAGCAGGACATTGGACCGGCGGATGGACTGCCGGACGCGCAACTCGGCGGTCACAGACCGCCGCTACAGCGGGACGCGTAACAGCACGATGAGAAAAGCCATAATGCGCGCCTGCAGCCGGCTTTTCACTTGGCACTTTTCATTTTGCACTTTGAACTTCCCGCCTCCTCCGTAGCCTTTGCGCCATGCGAATCCACTTCCACGGCGCCACGCGCACCACCACCGGCTCGATGTACCTGCTGGAAGTCAATGGCCAGCGGCTGTTGCTGGAGTGCGGCCTCTACCAGGGCCGGCGCGATGAATCCATCACGCGCAACTGCTGCTTTCCCTTCGACCCGAAGACCATCGATGCCGCCGTCCTCAGCCACGCGCACATTGATCACTGCGGCAACTTCCCCAACCTCTGCAAACAGGGCTACGCCGGGAACATTTACTCGACCTTCGCCACGCGGGACCTCGCCAGCATCATGCTCGAGGATTCCGCGTCGATCCAGCAATCGGACGCGCAATTCGTCTCCCGGAAGCGCGCCAAACAGGGCAAGCCGCCCGTGCAGGCACTCTACACGGCCAGCGACGCCGAGCGCGCCGTCCGCCAGTTCGTGGCGATCAATTACGACCGGCCCATGCCCATTGCGGACGGCGTCACGCTGACTTTCCGCGACGCGGGGCACATCCTCGGCTCCGCGCAGGTCGTGCTGGACGTGCGGGAGGCCGGCCGCAAGTACCGATATCTCTTCAGCGGCGACATCGGTCGGCCCGGGCAGGACATTCTCCGCAGCGCCCAATCGGTCGAGAACGTGGACTTCCTGCAAATCGAGAGCACTTATGGCAACCGCATCCACTCCAGCCCCGTGGACGCCCGGGACGAGTTGTGCCAGCTCGTGGCTGACACGGTGAATCGCGGCGGCAAGGTCATCATCCCCGCCTTCTCCGTGGGCCGCACGCAGCAGATCGTTTACGCCCTGCACCTGGCCACCGATGCCGGGAAACTGCCCAAGGTGCCGATCTACGTGGACAGCCCCTTGAGCGTGAACGCCACGGAGGTATTCCGTCTGCACCCTGAGTGCTTCGATGAAGCGACTTACACCTACCTGCGCGAGAAAGGCAACCCGTTCGGCATGGAGAATCTTACCTACATCCGCGAGCTGGCGCACTCGATGAAGCTCAACGACCTGAAGGACGCCGCCGTCATCATCAGCGCGTCGGGCATGGCGGAAGCCGGCCGCGTGCTGCATCACCTGAAGAACCACGGGGGCGACCCGACGAATCTGATTCTCTTTGTCGGCTACTGCGCGGAGCACACGCTGGGCGCGCAGATCCTGGCCGGCCGCAGCCCGGTGAACATTCTCGGTGAACCGCACGCCATCCGTGCCCGCGTGGCAAAGATCGACGCCTTCTCCGGTCACGCGGACCGCAACGAACTTTCCGGCTACGTGAAATCGCTCACCGGCAACATCAAGAAGACCTTCGTCATCCACGGCGAAGAGGAGCAGTCGCTGGCGTTTGCCGAGACGCTGAAACACCTCCTGCCCCACTCCGAAGTCACCGTGCCGGTGCCACACCAGGCGATCGAGGTGTGAGCAGTCGGAGCGCCGGTCTCCGACCCGGCGCGAACGGGCGTGATAGCTTTGAACTCCGCCAGTTCTCCATGAACTCCCAAAGATTAGGGACGGACAAAGATGGGGTTTTCCTCTTTGTCCGTCCCTAATCTTTGGGTTTCCGCCTCCGGATTCACGGTTCCAAGGCGCGGTTCTCGTACGTGCGAGCTACCCGCGCGCCGGGTCGGAGACCGGCGCTCCGTCAGCGAGCGAGCTCCAGCTTCGGCGCGGTATCCGCAGTGAGCGGATTCCGGGCAAACTCACCGGCTTCCAAACGCATCAGCCAGTCGGCGATGCGGGCCTGCACTCCGTTCAAATCGAGGCGTTCGTGTTGCGCGGGATACTGGCCAAGATTGGTGCGGGCGAGTTTGAAGAGCGCTGCCGCCGGTCGCAACCGGGGATACTTGGGGCAGTCCTTTTGCAAGTGCACAAATGCGCCGGCGAACTGGATGAGGCCCTTGTAGAAGTTGCCGTTCGGCCCGTGCCGGTCGGCGAGCCAGAGTTCCTCGAGCACGTCATGCGCCTCGTAGAAGAGGCCGCGATTGAAGCACGCGAAGTAGCCGAGGTAGTGCGCGTCCAGCTCCCGGCCTTGCAGGTCCGCGATGAGGGCGGCGATTTTGGGGGACTTGTGGCTCACAACGGGTAGCAGCCGACGTAAGGAGGCTCACTTCAATCGGAGGAAAAGCGCATAGCCAAATCAGCGCCTGCTCACGTCGGCAGCTACGATTCCAGCACGCTGATCTCCACCGGCTCCACCTCGATGCCGAGACCTTCGAGCCAGTTGATGGCGTTCTTGATCTCGGTGCGTGCGCCGTCGAGTTCCAGGCAGACGATGCCCATGTCCTTGCCCACGCTGACCTGCCGCAGGTTGAAGACGACCTTGAATTTCTGCCCCAGCTCCCAGATCACCGGCCGCGTGATCAGCGGCCCCGGGAACGTGAGCCAGAGCCGCGACTTGGACTGGCGCGCGTCCGGTGGGAGCTTGGGTGCAGGTGGGCCGGCGGGTTTCTTTTTCGGTGAAGGCATGAGGGAGAATGGGGTCGAAATCGGCCAGTTGTCAAAACCAGCAATGCGCGCTAAGTCCAGGTTGCCCTAAGAGCCGAACAGATACGTGGCCAGAACGGTAAGACCTGACCAACAATCACAGCCAAACCTCCGAGGATACCCGTGACAAAAGGCAATCCCCACACGTCTGGAAATCTGTCAATCTTAGCTTCCTTCGGATCATCAGGACGATAGAGCACCGGCACTTGGTCACCCACGCGATTGGGGGCAGGTGAAGTGGCAACCGAAGCTGTAATGACGTGCTCATTTCCGAGCGTATCTCGGAACGTGAACCGAGGTGAAAAACGGGCAGCTCCCTCTCCGTCACGGCCCTTTTCGACTAATTCAACGATGGTCCCCGTGGTGCGAACCGACGTCATGACGAAATGCAATGCGTGAAGTGCAGTTCCGGCTGCCACCAAGAGGCAGATGCCACCACCAAGGTTGAAATACAACGCAATGTCGGTCCAGTCCCGACGACAATTGTCAGAACGGGAGTCGCGCACCCCCTTCGAGTAACCTCTTGAGTAGCCAGCAATGAACCCGAACCAAGCACCAATCACCAGCATGAACACGATGAGAAACAGGATACCCATCGACGTGATTCTGAGAGACGCTACGGATCCCGCTCCCGATCAGCTTTTAGCCCCCCGCAATCGCCGGAATGATGCTGATCTCGTCGCCGTCCTTGAGGGGCGTGGCCTGGTTCTGGAGGAAGCGGATGTCCTCCTCGTTCACGTACACGTTCACGAAGCGGCGCACCTCGCCCTTGTCGTCGAGCAAGCGGTCCTTGATGCCGGGGTACTTGGCCTGCATTTCAGCGATGGCTGCGCCGACATTTGCGGCGGTGACGATGACGAGTTCCTCGCCGCCGGTGAGCTGGCGGAGCGGAGTGGGGATACGGACGTTGATGGGCATAGATGGGGTGTTGGAGTAATGGAGTGGTGGAATGTTGGAGGCGGAACATGACTCCACCGCTCCATAACTCCAGCACTCCGTTGGTTATCAGGCAGGCACAAGTTGCTTCTCTTCGTCCTTCAGCATGGCTTCGAACTCCCGCAGGCTCGGGCGGATCTCGCGGGTCTGGCCCACATGCCCGACGACGGCGTCGAGGGTCTTGAGGCCGTTGCCGGTGATGCAGAGGACGGCGGAATCGCCCGCCGGAATCTTGCCGGAGGCGATGAGCTTCTTCGCCACGCCCACGGTCACGCCGCCGGCGGTCTCGGCGAAGATGCCTTCGCACTCGGCCAGCAGACGGATGCCTTCGCGCACCTCGTCATCGGTCACATCGTCGGCATGGCCGGCGGTTTCCTTCATCACCTTGAGCGCGTAGAAGCCGTCGGCAGGCGTGCCGATGGCGAGGCTCTTGGCGATGGTGTTGGGTTTCACGGGCTTGAAGAAGTCCATGCCGGCCTTCTCGGCGGAGCTGATGGGATTGCAGCCGGTCGCCTGCGCGCCGTGGATGTGCCACGAGCCGTCGGCCACGAGCCCGAGCTTGGCAAACTCCTGGTAGCTCTTGTGAATCTTCGTGAGCAACGACCCGCTGGCCATCGGCACCACGGTGTGCTGCGGCGTGCGCCAGCCGAGCTGCTCGCAAATCTCAAAGCCCATGCTCTTGCTGCCCTCGGCGTAGTAGGGGCGCATGTTTACATTCACGAAGGCCCAGCCGAACTTGCCGGCGATCTCCGCGCAGAGGCGGTTCACCTCATCGTAGTGGCCCTTGATGCTGATGACGTTCGCGCCGTACACGAGCGAGTTGACCACCTTGCCCTGCTCGAGATCGGAGGGGATGAAGACGTACGACTTGAGGCCGGCAGCGGCCGCGTTGGCCGCGACGGAGTTGGCCAGATTGCCGGTGGAGGCGCAGGCGACGGTCTTGAAGCCGAGTTCCCGCGAGCGGCTGAGCGCCACGCTGACGACGCGGTCCTTGAAGGAGAGCGTGGGGTAGTTGACGGTATCGTTCTTCACCCACAGCTCGCGGATGCCGAGGCGCTTGGCGAGGCGGTCTGCCTTCACCAGCGGCGTGTAGCCGACCTGGAAGCCCACGGTCGGTTCGCCCGCGATGGGCAGCAGCTCGCGGTAGCGCCACATGGTGCGCGGGCGGGACTCGATGGCGGCGCGGGTGAGCGACTGCTTGATCCGGTCGTAGTCGTAGGCGACTTCGAGGGGGCCGAAATCGAACTCGCAAACGTGTGTGGCGCTGAGCGGATACTCCTTGCCGCACTCGCGGCACTTGAGCGCCTTCATGAAACCTTCGTGCTTGTCCATATATGTTTGTCTGCGTCCTTTCAGGGCAAACAAAAGCCCCGTCTCATCTGGATGAGAAGGGGCCGGACAGGCGTGCGCTCTTCTCATCTTTCCCCCGGCCTTGCGGTCGGAGCTGGACTTGGCACCTGGTCGTTGCGGGACGCCCGCAACCGGTTGCCGTGACGTCATCGGGCCAGTCCCTCAGTCACTCTGGATGAGTGTCCGCCTCGCGGCGAACGGGAGGGAACTTGGCAGGTGCAGGGCAGAAGTGCAACCGAATTTTCCGGCGATCGTAGCGCGGGCAGCCTTGCCCGCGCGTTGTAACCGCCATACCGCAATAAGATCGCGCGGGCACGGCTGCCCGCGCTACGCAACAACTCCGCTGCCACCGTTACGCCTACCTCAGCGTTCCAACCGGCGCGTCCAACAACTGAATCTGGTTGATCGTGCGGAAGTGCGCATGGTCATCAAACTGCCAGACCACCTTTTTATCCGGAGTCAGCTCGAAGAACATCGGCTGCTTGCCCACATGCCCGTGCCCGAGGTAGTTGCAGAAGATGGTGTTGCCGTTGGGCAGCCGTTGGGCCCCGGCCATGAGGCGGAGGGGATTGCCGGGCACGTCGTTTTCGTTGAGTTCCCAGACGGTCTTGCCCGCTGGATCGACCTCCACGACCTTGTGCCCGTCGCCGCAGGTGATGAGCCAGTTGCCGTTGGGCAGGTGCAGCACTTCATGCGGATCGCCCTTCACGCTGACTTCACGCAATACTTTACCGGTCTCGTCCAGTTCCTTGACCTTGCTCTCGCCCTTCGCGCAGGTGAGGTAATGGCCGTTGGGCAGCTTGCGCGTCCCGCGGAACTGGTTGTGGGTGTTGGTCGTGGTGGTGACGAGCTTCACTTCCTTGGCGATCTTGCCCTCGCGATCCACCTCGATGATGCGCGAGGTGCCGCCCTCGACGACCATCACGCGCCCATCCGGCAGGGGCTGGCACGCATGGCACTCGACTTTGGGCGGAGCCTTGTATTCCCAGGCCACCTTGTTATCGCGCGTCATCTCGATCGCGCCGCTGACGTGGCAGAACAGGATGTTCCCGTTCGCCAACTGCCAGCAATCCTGCGGGGCCTTCGCCGTCGCGCGCCATTCGATCTCGCCCTTCGCCGACACAATGCAGACCTGGCCGCCATTGTAATCGCAGCAGAGAAAGCGTTTTGCGCCCGGCGCGTTTTCGGCCGTGGCCGGCAGCGCGGCGAGCAGGGTGGCAAGAACCAGGGCAAAGAGTTGCTTGTGCATGGCGGGGATTGGAAGGGACCAGACAGAATGAGTCCAGCAGTTCTTGAGAAGTTTGGCTCAGGCCTCGGTCAAGCCGCCTTCTCCTTCACCGGCGGCGCGCTGTCCTTGAACAACACCGCGAACACAAAGATCAGCACCGCCGACATCACCGCCGGCACGAGCCAGATGCTCGACCAGTTGTGCGTCGCGCCACCCGCGTTCGTGTATTGCTGACCGACAACGCCGGAGAGCCACGACCCGACGAACATCCCCGCCCCCAGCGTCACGAACGCATGAAACCCCTGCGTCGCCGCGCGGATGTCCTCGCTGGCGCGGTTGTCCACGTACATGCGGCCCATCACGAAAATGTAGTCGTAGCACATGCCGTGAACGGCGATGGCCACGAAGAGCATCCACGCCGCGTTCGTCGCCTGGGGAAATTGCGTCAGCAGGCCAAAGCGCACCGTCCACGCCACCATGCCGAGGATGAGAATACCCTTCACCCCGAGCCGTTTGAGCAGGAACGGCAGCATCAACAGGAACACGACATCCGACACCTGGCCGATGGTCATCTTCGCCGCCGCGTTTTCGATCTTCAGCTCGTTCATGAAGGCGTTCATCCAACTGAAGTAGAAGCTCAGGGGCACGCAGATGAGGAACGAACAGATGATGAACGTGCAGAACGAGCGGTCCCGCATGAGCTTCAACGCATCCAGCCCCAGCATCGTGCGCGCGGTCACCGGTGCCCCGGCTCCCTTGGGCGGCGTGTGTGGCAGCGTGAACGAGTAGAGCCCCATCACCAGCGCCGCGCCCGCCGCGAGCTGGAACATCCCGGCGTTGTCCTCGAACTTCATCGCGCTGACCGTGATGCCCGCCGCGATCCACCCCACACTGCCCATGAGCATCACCAGCGGAAACTCCTTCGCCGGATTCTTCGAATGCGTGAGGGTGAGCGCATTCGTCAACCCATGCCCCGCCATGTAGCTGATCGTGTACGCAATGAGCACCGGGTAGAACTGTCCGAAGGTTTTCAGCGTGGAAACATACCAGAGCAGCCCCGCACCGACGAGATGCAACGCACCGAGCAGCCGCTGCGTGGCAAAGAACCGGTCGGCAATGATGCCCGCAAAGAACGGCGACACCATCGCCCCCACTGCCGTGCTCCCGTACGCCAGGCCGATCTGCCCGCCCTCGAACTTCAGCGTCGAGTTCAGGTATGTACCCATCGTGACGTACCACGTTCCCCACACGAAGTAGTGGAGGAACACCATGAGCTGCAGGCGGAGGTAGAGGGTTGGTGACATGCGCGTTTGGGAACGAGTTCATCAACCGACTCCCCCTGCCCCGCTGACATTCACGCCCGCGTGCCGAGCCAGTCATCCGCGCTTCAACCACAGAGACACAGAGCACACCGAGGAAAGCCCGGTCTGAAAACCTCTGTGTCCTCTGGGCCTCGGTGGTTAACACGCCCCGTCCAAACAATCCGGGCGCACCGGCCTAGTCGCCATCCGACTCGACAAGGTAGTATGCTTTCCCGTCCTCGCCGTCGTAGAGCAGGTTTACCGGCTTCACGGTGAAATCCTGCACGATCAGACCGGTTACCATGCGCCGGGTCACATTCGTGCGTCCGGCGGCGGGAACTTTCTTCTGGGCTTCGTAATCCTTCGCAGCCTGTTCGTCAGTGAAGATTGCAATTTCGTGGTATGCCATGAGGTTGATTGGGGTTGGCTGCTGGAGCGGTCACTTGTTGAGGTTCTGATACATGGCACCCACGTTGGCGCTGTATTTTCCCTTCAAATCCTTGTTCAAATCAGCTGCCTTCTTGCCGGTGTACTTCGCCGCAAACTTGGATGGGTCACCAACGCCGGCATTATTTGCGATCTGGGTGAGTTTGGAGACATCCACGTTATCCGTGCCGGTCTCCGTCGCGGCGGCCGAAATCTGGTCCGCCTGGCTCTGTTGTTGCTGCACCTTCGCCGCCGCTTCAGGGTTGGCATTCTCGTGCGTGGCGCTGTCCAAGCGTTTGATCATGGCTTGGCGGACTTCCTTGTGCATGGCCAGAAAAGTCGCGGCATCGCCGGTGGCAAAGAACTGAATCGTGCCGGTCTTGGCTCCGGTGCCCTCGATCTGAACATTGTTGTCAACCGTGGCCACAAAGGAGGGCACTTTTAAGTTGTACGCGGGATTGTTCGATCCCGATGCATTCGTCGGGGTGGCAAAGATCGGGGCGAGCGCTCCTTCCTTGCGCCGGAACCCGATGTGCACGGCATCGGGAATTTGGCCGCTGGTTCCGGTCCAGTTCACCTTCACACCCAGACCAGTTTCCGTGGCAAAGACGAACGGCGTGACTTGGCCGGCCTGGTAAGGGGCGACCCCGCCGGGCGTTAGTGAGCATTTGGCTTCCGGAAGTTGACTCACGGTGATCTTCGAGTCGTAGTTCGTCGGGACGCCATACATCGCGGGAATATTGGTCACCGTCGGATCTTCAAGCAGCTTGGCCATCACGATGGCCGCGTCGCCGCCCGAGAAGGTTTGATTGACCCCAAAAGCGAACCGCCCGATCACGTTTGGACTCCGGATTCGACCCGAAACTCGCCAGCAGCGGAGGCGTTTGGCCGCCCTCGTAGGTTGGCTCAATGGCCATTTCCTTCCGGCTGATGTTCACCTGCATCGTCGGCACCGGTTGCGTATCGAAATCGAGACCGACGTTTGACTTGGTGGCGAAGGCGACGCGGTTATAACCCACGCATCCTTGCAGGAGCGTGGCAGCAGCGGCGGCCGCGAGGCACTGACTCAGATTGATTTTAACATTCATGGTTGCACGGGTTGATTGACGGCTTGGTTGGTTGGGGTTGCGGGAAAATTGACGCTGGCCGGGTTGCGGTTGGTGAACACGGCGGGCGCAAACGGCGGAGCGGTCCCCAAACGGAGGTTAAACCCATCCGCGCTGGGCCATTCGAACCGCAGCGTGACATCGTTGCTTTGGATGATGATGCGATAACCAGAATCGTAACCCGCGCCGACGGAGTAGTTGTCCAGGCCCGCGCCAAGTTTGAGGCCCACCACCGTGGTCCCCTTGACCACGGCCTGGGCGTTCTCCGCCTTGTCGATCACGCGCATCCGCAGATGCCCGAATCCGAAGACATGGTCCGTCCCCGAAGTGGAATCGTAATAGTGAAAGGCACAAAACCGGTCGCCCCGAAGAACAACAGCCCCGCCATGAGCGTGACGCCGTAACGCAACCCGCCCAGGCGGAAGCAAGCCCGGCTGGGGCGGCTCAGGCATTGGACTAGTTGCAGCAGGTTCACGGTAGGCCTGATTAGGTTGGAAACCCCGTGGTCCCGGCAACTGAAATCGACATCACCGCGTATATCCCGATGCAGTTAATACCGCCCCGGAGCGCGGGTCTGCGACCCGCAGCGGCCGCCTTCGTTCGGGGCTGGTCGTGCAGGCACAGCGGGATTGATGATCGGACGTTGCTGCGGGTCGCAGACCCGCGCTCCGGCCGAATTCGGCGCAGTGCTAAGATACTCCGCCTTACACCATCGACGTACAATACAGAGGTCAAGCCCACCGCTGGCCGGACTCCGTGCTCGCCTTGGCGTGGTAATATTTCATCGAATGATTTTCCAGCGGAGCCACCACTCCGGCGAGCACACTGGCGAAGTCCACCTGCGATGCCTTGAGCAGCGTCTCATACCCGCTGACATCCCGGCTTAATTTGCCGGCGGCATCGAACCACAACAGCCGGCCCACGTGATGATAACCCAGCTCCTCCGGAGCCAGCCGGGGCACGATGTCATCCTCGTTCACATACCGAAATGCACGGGCACTGAAATCCGTGTCAAACGCCTCGCGGAAGTCCAGATCGCCCACGCGGGGGCAGCCAAAGGTATAAAGCCCCTGCACCTCCTGCGGAGGCTGGGACAACCGGAGTTTCGCCACCGCCAACGTGGCCAGCGCGCCACCCAGACTGTGCCCGGTGAACCACAACGTCTGCTTACCTGTCTGGTGCCGCCGGATCTCCGCCTGTGTCTGATCCCAGATGGAGGTAAAGGCCCGGAGGAACCCCCGGTGCACGCTGCCCGGCGCGAATGACAACCGGGCGGCCCGGGCATCCGTCATCCAGTCCCTAATCACCGGCTCCGTGCCACGAAAAGCCACAACCACCATCTGGTCATTACTGGCCACAAACCCCTGCGTATCTGTGCCCGATGCCTCCACAATCTGACACCGGGTCAGGCCGTGATCGGTCTTAAGATTGGCAGCGACTTGCGCCGGTTCATCCAAATAAGCAAGCGAGGCCAGGCGCGCACAGGTCCGCGCATTGTCAGCGGACCATTTGGTTGTGTCAGGGGTGAAGGAGTAGGTCATTATGGTTACCAAAATTTTAGGAAAGCGGCCCGAATCTGTAAACGACATTCCCCGGTACAATTCAAAACCCCATATAACATCGTCACCGCCTCGTGGTCTGCTCCCCATAGATTGAGCCAGGTGTTATGAGAGTCGCGGACGGCGCGAAGCGCCGCCCGGAACTCTGATAACATGAAACGAACACGCCACAGTCCTGAACAAATCGCAACCAAGCTCCGCCAAGCGGCCACGCACTTGGCCTGCAAGGCGAAACACACCGTGGATCTGGCCACAGAAGCCGTTGTGTCGGCCACGGTGACGACGGACCGGAGCGACAGCCAGACCGGCCCGGGGACGCTGGTGCTGGCGCAAGCAGCCCTGATCCAGAGCAGCAACCACGTAGCCATCACGGAAGTCGTCGCGGACAAAGGATATCACGACAACAGTTGCTGGCCCACTGCACGGAGTTGCTGGTGCGCACCTATATTCCTGAGCGGAAGCAAAAGCACCGGCGGTGGACAGACAAGCCTGTGGAGTATGAGGTTGCGTTCCGGGCCAACCGGCGACGCGTACAGAGCGAGAAAGGCCGGCGGCTTTCCCGGTGGCGCAGTGAGCGATGCGAACGGACCTTTGCCCCCGTGTGCGAGGCCGGGGGCAGGCACCGCACTTGGTTACATGGCCTGAGGACTGTGACCAAGGCGCATGTACTGCGGTGCGCGGCGTACGATCTAGGCCTGCTGCTGCGCAAAGTGTTCGTGTTGGATAAACTGCGGAGCACCGGCGGGCTGGCGCCGGTTGTTTTTTGGTGTTACGCGGTCCCAGATCGTCGTTTGACCGCTCCAGAGCTGTTCCGGTCGCTTCAGGAAAGGTTGCGGACGACCCACTGGCGCGGCGGCGGAAACAAGAGTCAAATTTTGAGACTAGGCGTTCTTTGACGGTCTGTTAGTGCCGGTCAGTGGTTTCTCACTGTCCAGGTCCTCTGCAACTGCGGTTTCTGGGGTGAACCTAAAGAAGCCGTAGCGGGCAACATTCTCGGACCGAGCCATATTCTTTACGATTGATTCCGGCTCCCAATTCCAGCTTCGTAGTCCAGTCGCATGATTACCCACGCGCTCTACCTCAACAGCGAGTTCGTCACCACGGGCAAGTCCTTCCCCGTCCGCAACCCGGCCACCGGCGAGACGATCGCCCTCATGTCCACCGGCGGCGGTCGGGAGCGCGTGGCACAGGCGCTGGCGGATGCGCACGCGGCGTTTTACTCGTGGCGGAACCTCACCGGACGAACGCGGGGAGACTTCTTGCTGAAGGTCGCTGCCGAAATGGAACGGCGGAAGGACGAGTTCGCCCGCACCATCACGCTCGAAAATGGCAAACCGCTCGCCCAGAGTGCGGGCGAAGTGGCGATGACGATGGATCACCTGCGCTGGTTCGCCGAGGAGGCGCGGCGCGGGTATGGACGCATCATACCGCCGCAAGCCGAGGGCAAACGGCACCTCGTCATCAAATCGCCGCTGGGCGTCGTCGCCGCGATCAGTCCGTGGAACTTCCCGCTCGTGCTGGCGGTGCGGAAGGTGTCCGCCGCGCTCGCCGCCGGCTGCACGGTCGTGCTCAAGCCCGCCAGCGCCACGCCGCTCTGTGCGGTGCTCTTCGCCGAGTGCGCCCACGCGGCGGGCCTGCCCCGGAGCGTGTTCCAGCTCGTGGCGGGTCCGGCGGGCGAGATTGCGGCGGAGTTTCTGGAAAACCCGCTCTGTCGCAAAATCACCTTCACCGGTTCGACCGAGGTGGGAAAAAAGCTCATTGCCGGAGCGGCCGCGTACGTGAAGCCGCTGTCGCTCGAACTCGGCGGCCATTCGGCGGTGCTGGTCTTCGACGACGCGGACCTGGACCGCGCGCTGGAGCAGACGATGATCGCCAAGTACCGCAACACCGGCCAGTCGTGCATCGCGGCGAACCGCATCTACGTCCAGCGCGGTCTTGCGGAACGCTTCATTCCGGCATTCGTCGAGCGGGTGAACGCGCTCAAGGTGGGCAACGGTCTCGAACCGGGTGTCGAGATCGGCCCGCTCATCAACCCCGCCGCCGTGGACCTGGCGCTGAGCCACATCGCCGATGCGCAAGCGAAGGGCGCGCAACTCCTCTGCGGCGGCCAACGCCATGGCGACGCCGGCAGCGCCTTCCTCGCCCCGACCGTGCTCACGGGCGTCCCCGGGGCATCGCTCGGCATGTGTGACGAGACCTTCGCGCCCGTCGCCTACGTGAACGTCTTCGACACGGAGGCCGAGGCCGTCGCGCGGGCGAATGACACAAGTTACGGCCTGGCCGCCTACGTGTTCACAAGCGACCTGAACCGCGCCTTCCGCTTGATGGAATCCCTGGAAGCCGGCATGATCGGGATCAATGACGGCGTGCCCACCACGAGCAACGCGCCCTTCGGCGGCGTGAAGCAAAGCGGCTGGGGCCGCGAGCTGGGCACTGAGGGATTGGATGCGTTCCTCGAAACCAAACACGTCAGTCTGAGTCTGGGGTGACCTTATGAAACATTTTCGCCAGGGGACGGCGATCGCCCTGCTAGGCGTCTGGCTGGCCGGCGCGATGGTGAGTCGCGCGGCGGCCCCGGCGTCGTTCGCGTACGTGTTGCAGGCGGAGGGTTTGGCAAAGATCCGCTCCCTGGCGGTGGAACGGCTGGCAGCGTGTCAACGTGACTGGATAGTCTTGGATGCCGTCTTCTCGCAACAAATGCCCTGGACGGTAGAGGATTTGAAAACCATCCGCGCCGGACGCGACGGACGCAAGGTGCTCGCGTACCTGTCCATCGGCGAGGCGGAGGAATACCGGCCCTATTGGCACAAGGAGTGGGGTACGAAGGGTCAGCTCACGGCCGCCGCCCCCCATTGGCTGGGTGCCGAGAACCCCGCGTGGAAGGGCAACTACCAGGTGCATTACTGGCATCCCGAATGGCAGCGGCTCATGCTCGCCGCCGTGGACGCGGCCATGGCGCAGGGCTTCGATGGAATTTACCTCGACCTCGTGGACGCTTTCGAACACTTCGAAGCGGAAGGCGCACGCACCGTGGATGACCGGGTGAACCCGGCGACGCAGCAGACCTACCGGCGGGACATGGTGGACTGGGTGAAGCGCATCGCCACCCAGGCCCGGAAGACCCGCCCCGGAGCGCTGGTCATCCCGCAGAACGGGGCGCAGCTCCTTGTCCACCCGGACTTCGTCACCGTCGTGAGCGGCCTGGGATTGGAGGACACGTTTACCGAGGGCGACAAGCTGCAGCCACACGCCCATTCGGATTACGTGCTGGGCTTTCTAAAGCCATTGAGAATGGCCGGGAAACCGGTGCTGGCCATCGAGTATCCGCACAGCACCCCAAAGCAGGAACTGGTGCGGCGGCGCGCACGGGAAGAGGACTTCACCTGGCTGCTCACCGACCGGCAGTTGAAAACCCTCGGCGAGTCAGGCCGTTGACCGGGCGTCGGAGGACAAGGAAGCTGCCCGCGAATGACGCGAACGGCCGCGAATCCAAAGCGGCCTTCCCATTCGCGCGATTCACGGGCAACGGGTCTTCTCTCTGCGGCGAACGCCGTTCCGGCTCCGGCCTACGTCGCTTGGCTGCGGGCGTGCCGCGCGATGTTCGCGAGCAGCTTTTCCGCGCACGCACGGGCGAACTCCGGGGCGTTGATCACACAGTCCATTTCCACGACCTCGATGTCCGAACGCACGCCGGACTTCAGCGCCGTGAACAACGCCGCGTCCGCCGCCGGGTCGTGAAATTTCTGCCCCGGCGCGCTGATGACACTGATGGCGCGCTGCGGGAGCAGGACCGTGACGGGCGCGGTGGAGAGGTTCACCTTCGCGGCGAGGATGCGGCCGAGCTCGGTGCATTCGGCGGGCGTGGTGCGCATGAGTGTCACCTGCGGGTTGTGCGCGTAGAAGTTCCGGCCGGCGAACTTCGCGGGCACGGTCTCCGGCGCGCCGAAGTTCACCATGTCCAGGCAACCGGGCGCGACGATCGCCGGCACGCCGCGCCGCGCCGCCGCTTCGCAACGCGTGGGGCCGGCTCCGAGGATGCCGCCGACCAGCTCGTCCGCCCATTCGGTGGTCGTGATGTCGAGCACGCCGGAGACCAGGCCGGATTCGATCAGCGATTCCATCGCGCGACCGCCCGTGCCGGTAGCGTGGAAGACGAGGACTTCGTATCCGGCGGCTTCGAGCAGCTTCTTCGCGGTCTGCACGCACTCGGTGGTGTTGCCAAACATGCTGGCGACAATGATGGGCTTGTCCTCACCGGGAACCGGGACGAACTCGACCATGCCGCAGATGGCTCCGGCGGCGCGCGTGAGAATCTGACGCGAGATGCGGTTGAGGCCGGCGACATCCACGACGGCAGGGATCATGACGATGTCCTTCACGCCGACGTATTGCGCGGTGTTGCCGGACGCGAGCGTGGAGACCATGACCTTGGGAAAGCCGACGGGCAGCGCCCGCATGGCCGCCGTGCCGATGGCCGTGCCGCCGCCGCCACCGAGCGAAATCACGCCATCAATGCGCCGTTCCGCAACGAGCCGGGCCAGCACGACGGGCGCGCCCTGCGACATCGCGGCGACCGCCTCGCCCCGGTCCTGGCGTGCGATCAACGCGGCGAAATCCACGCCCGCCGCCGCTGCGACCTCGAGCCGCGTCACGTCGGGCTGGAGCTTTGGCGCCTGGAGCGTGCCGGTGTCGATTACCAGCACGCGGTGTCCTCGCGCGCGGATGAGGTCCGCCACGAAGGCGTGTTCCTCGCCCTTTGTATCCATTGTCCCGAGCACTGCGATGGTCGCCATAGGTATGGGGGCAGCGTAACGGCTTCGTTTCCGCGTGCGAACTTTTCCTTCCGACGCGCCCCGGCTTCCGGCATAACGCGGGCATCGCATGAAGTATTTGCTTGTCTCCCTTTGTCTGCTCGCCGCTTTCGCCGCCACTCCCCTGCGCGCCGCGCCGGCCAAGGACATCTTCGCCGAGAACGTCCGCACCACCGAACCGCTCTCACCGGAAGAGGAGCGCGAGAAGTTCCACCTGCCGCCGGGCTTCAAGATCCAGCTCGTCGCCGCCGAGCCGGACCTGCGCAAGCCGATGAACATGGCGTTTGATTCCGTAGGCCGCCTGTGGATCACCGAATCGCGCGAGTATCCCTTCGCCGCGACGAACGACGCCACCGCCCGCGACACGATCCGTATCTTCTCGGAATTCGATGAAAACGGCCGGGCCGGAAAGGTCACAACGTTCGCGACCAACCTGAACATCCCCATCGGCCTCTACCCGTTCCGCTCTCCCCGTAGCAGCCAACGTGAGGAGGCTCCAACCGACCCCAAACTCCAAGCTCCAAACTCCAAACCAAATCAGAGCCTCCTCCCGTCGGCTGCTACCGGTTTGACTTGGAAATGCGTCGTCTGGTCCATCCCCAACATCTACCTGCTGGAGGACACCGACGGCGACGGCATCGCGGACAAGAAGACGCTGCTCTACGGCCCGTTTGATACCACGCGCGACACCCATGGCAACCAGGCCAGCTTCCGGCGCGGGGCCGACGGCTGGATTTACGCCACGCACGGTTTCAACAACCAGTCGCGCGTCCGCGGGCGCGACGGCCACGAAATCTTCCTCCCGTCCGGGAACATCTACCGCTTCAAGCTCGACGGCTCGCGCATCGAGCATTGGACCCACGGACAGGTGAACCCCTTCGGCCTGTGCTTCGACCCGCTGGGGAATCTTTACTCCGCCGACTGCCACAGTTCGCCCATTTACCAGCTCCTGCGCGGTGCGTGCTACCCGAGCTTTGGCCGCCCACACGACGGCCTGGGCTTCGGTCCCACGACCATCCAGCACTCGCACGGCAGCACGGCCATCGCCGGCATCGTTTACATCAGCGACCCCGCGTGGCCCGCCGAGTATCAGAACAACATCTTCATCGGCAACGTGATGACCAGCCGCATCAACCGCGACCAGATCACCTTCACCGGCAGCACCAGCAAGGGCAAGGAGATGCCCGACTTCCTGAGCACGGACGACCCGTGGTTCCGACCCGTGGACATCCAATACGGCCCCGACGGCGCGCTGTGGGTGGCGGACTTTTACAATCGCATCATCGGCCACTATGAGGTGCCACTGCTGCACCCGGGACGGGATCGGGAACGCGGGCGCCTTTGGCGCATTGTGCCCCCAGCAGGAGCCGAGGTGAAGAAGATCAAATTGTTTTCGGGCGAACCGGCCTCAGCTCCCGAACAAGCAATTACGCATCGCGACGCCATGCTAAATGAATTCCTCATGTCGAACCCGACCCGCCGCGCCCTCGCCCGCGAGGAACTTGCCCTGCTCCCCGAAGTCACCAAGGACGGCCTCATCAAGCAAGCCGCGCAAGGTGGCTGGCACTTCCGCCAGCAGGATAGCCGCGAAGGGTTGATAACCTCCTGCCTCTGGCTCCTGCAACGCGCCGGCCAGCTCACTGACCAAACCCTGCTCGGTGCGCTGACCGATCGCGACGAAGAAGTACGTGTCCACGCCGCCCGCATCCTCACAGAGCGCGGCGTAAATGCCGCCGCATTGTCAGTGCGCCCCGGAACATCCGCCCCTGGCAACGGCGTAACCGTTGAGCTCCTCACCACCGCACGCCACGCCCTCGCAGACTCCTCCGCCTTCGTCCAACGCGCCGCAGCGGACGCCCTGGGCGCGAATCCGCACTCGGACAACCTCACCCCACTCCTGGCCTTGCAGCAGCGCGTTCCCGCCGAAGACCCCCACCTCGCTCACGTCATCCGGCTCGCCCTCCGCGAACAGCTCCGCCAGCCCGGCGCGTTTGCCAAACTGACCGCCCAGCCACATTCCGCTGCCAACTCCCGCGCCTTTGCCACCGTCGCCGGAAGCGTGACGAACGCCGAGGCCGCCACCTTCCTCCTCAAGCACGTCCAGACCCATACGGAGCCGGCCGATGTCCTCGCGCGTTACATCACCCACGCCGCCCGCTATGCCCCAGACGCCGAGCTGGGCACCGTCGCGACCCTCAGCAAAAAGCAGTTCACCGCCGACCTTGACACGCAGGCCGCGCTGTTCAAGTCCCTGCAAGAGGGCCTCGCCTCGCGCGGTGGGACTCTGTCGCCCGAACTTCACGCCTGGGGTGCCGAACTCGCCGGCCAACTCCTCGCCGCCGCCCCGCCGCAGGCGACCTGGACTTACGCGCCGTTGAACCCCGAGAAGCCGGGCCGCAACCCCTTCGCCTTTGAGGAACGCTCCTGTGCCGACGGCCAGAAAGCCCGCCTGATGTCCAGCCTGCCGCTCGGTGAGACGTTGACTGGCATCTTGCGCTCCCCCGCCTTCGTCCTGCCCAAGCAACTGTCCTTCTACCTCTGCGGGCACGATGGCATGCCGCAGCAACCCGCCGGGAAAAAGAACTTCGTGCGCCTGCGCGCCGTCGGTGGCGACACCACCCTGCGCGAAGCCACCGTCCCCCGAAACGACACGGCCCAGAAGATTACGTGGGATCTGGCCGACCTCGCCGGCCAGCGGGCCTTCATCGAAGTCACCGATGGCGACGACGGGAAAGCCTACGCCTGGCTGGCCTTCGGACGGTTCGCCCCGGCCTTGCCCGAGCTGGAGTTGCAGGACACGCAGGGGGTCGGCAAACGGCAACTGGCGGGTGCGGACTTGACGCGGTCACTCAAGCTGGCGGCGTTGGAACCGGCCGTGGCGAAGCTGTTCACCGAAGCGAAGGATGCGCCCGTGCGCGCCGCTGCCGGGCGGGCTTGGCTCGCGCTCGATGGAGCCGCCGCGCTGCCGTCGGCCGCTGCGGTGATTCGGGACGCCACGCAGCCGGAGAGCCTGCGCGCGGAACTGGCGGCGCAGCTCGGCGAGTCGGCGGAGGCGGGCCAACTGGCGGTGGTCGTCGCGGCTTTAACCAATGCGCCGACGCGGTTGCAGACGAAGCTGGGCGTCGCGCTCGTGAGCACGCCGGCCGGGGCCGAGCAGTTGCTCGCAGCGGTGGAGGCGGGCCGTGTCCCGGCCCGGGTGCTGCAAGACCGGACGCTGGCGGACCGGCTCGGGGCGAGTCCCGCACGGGCTGCGAAAGTGCGGCTGGCGGCGTTGGTGAAGAACCTGCCTCCGGCCGACGCGCAGTTGCAGAAGCAGATCGAGGCGCGGCGGGCCGGATTTGGGACGGCCCAGTCCAGTGCCGCACGCGGAGCCGAAGTGTTCACGAAGGCGTGCGCGGTGTGCCATCAGTTGGAAGGCAAGGGCGCGCTCGTCGGTCCGCAGCTCGATGGCATCGGAGGTCGCGGCCTGGAGCGGCTGCTCGAAGACATCCTTGATCCCAACCGGAACGTGGACAAGGCGTTCCGCACGACGGTCTTTGTGCTCAAGGACGGCGAAAGCGTCAGCGGCCTCTTCCGTCGTGAAGAAGGCGCGACCCTCGTGTACGCGCTGGCCAACGGACAGGAGGCACGCGTGCCGAAGGCGGACGTGAAGGAGCGGCGCGAGACGGAAACGTCCCTGATGCCGGCGAATTTCATCGAAGCGCTGACAGCAGCGGAGCTGAACGACCTGCTGGCCTTCCTGCTCGGGCAGAAGGGGAAATGACGCTGGACACGTTTCCCGTTGACGCTGCCGCGCGGGTGTCTTGAACTTGGGCCATGCAAACTACTCGTTCTGTCCGTCGTGCCTTTATTTCGGTCCGGCTCGCCGCCGTGGCCGCCTCCCTGTTTTCCCTCGTCGCCGGGCTGCGCGCCGAGGTGAGGTTGCCGGTGATCTTCTCCGACCACATGGTGCTCCAGCAGGGGCAGTCAGTCCCCGTGTGGGGCTGGGCCGACGAAGGCGAGCTGGTGATCGTGCAGTATCGCGATCAAGTGGTGCAGACCCACGCGAAGAACGGCAAATGGCAGGTGAAGCTCGCCGCGATGCCCGCGAGCGCGCGGCCGTTCAGCCTGCGCGTGCTGGGCAGCAACCAGATCGAGTTGAAGAATGTCGTCGTAGGCGAGGTGTGGGTGGCCAGCGGCCAGTCCAACATGCAATGGGCGCTCCGGCAGGCCACCAACGGCGAGGCCGCCGCTGCCGCCTCGGCGAACCCGAACTACCGCCTCTTCTACGTGCCGCGTGTGAAATCCACAACGCCCCTCGACGACATCAAGGGCGAGTACAACAAGGCCAAGCCCGCGTGGGCGGTGGCCAGCCCGGAGAACACCCCGGATTTCTCGGCGGTCGCCTACTACTTCGGGCGCGATTTGCAGAAGGCCAAGGGCGTACCCGTGGGCATCATCCACACGAGCTGGGGCGGTTCACCGGCGGAAGTGTGGATGAGCGAACGCGTGCTGGCGGGTAATGCGGATTACAAGCAGTCCATCCTGGATGCATATCCGGCGGCGGTGAAGAACTTCGAGACCGCGAAGGCGCGTTACCTCGAGCAAGCGGCCAAGGCCAAGGCGGCGGGCACGCCGGCCCCGCGCCAGCCCTTTGAGCCGTGGCGCCCCACGGAGCTTTACAATTCCATGATCCATCCGCTCATCCCCTTCGCGATCAAGGGCGCCATCTGGTATCAAGGCGAATCCAACGCGGGCCGCGCGTGGCAGTATCGCACGCTCTTCGCGGACATGATCCGCAACTGGCGGCAGGACTGGGGCCAGGGCGACTTCACCTTCCTGACCGTGCAGCTCGCCCCGTTCACGAAAATTCTCCCCGAGCCGGCGGACAGCAACTGGGCGGAATTGCGCGAGGCCCAGATCATCGCGAGCAAGCACGTCGGCCACGCCGGCACGGTGGTCATCACCGATGTGGGCGAGGAGAACGACATTCATCCGAAACAGAAGGAGCCGGTCGGTGGACGCCTCGCGTTGCTGGCCCGCAAGCTGGCCTATGGCGAGAACATCGTGGCCAGCGGCCCGACGTTCAAGAGTGTGAGCTTCAGCAGCGGCAAGGCCACGGTGACCTTCAGCGATGCCGGCAAGGGCCTCGAGGCGCGGGGGGGCGAACTCAAGGGCTTCGCCCTCTGCGGCGCGGACGGCAAGTTCGTCTGGGCCACGGCCAAGATCGTCGGCACTGACAAGGTGGAGTTGACCAGCGCGGACGTGAAGCAGCCCACGGCGGTGCGGTTCGGCTGGGCGAACTTCCCGGTCGTCAACCTGTGGAACAAGGACGGCCTCCCGGCGCATCCGTTCCGCACGGACAACTTCCCGCTGACGACGATGCCGAAGCCGGCCGCCGCAGTGAAGAAGTGAAGCCAGCCGGGCTGCGGGTTTTTCCCGAGCGACTTGGCTGATAGGGCCGCATAGAACTTCAGTGTGATTGCCAGCCGTCACCTTGATGTTTATCCGCGTCTCGGCGTATGGGCGGCCATCGGCCTTGCGCTGCTGTCCTTGCGCCTGCCGGCGGCCGAGATCCATGACGCCGTGCTGGCGCATGACATCCAGCGGGTACGGCAGCTGATCCTGAACAATGCGGAGGCCGTTAATGCCCGGAACGAGAAGGGCGACACTCCGCTTTACATCGCTGCCTTCCGGGGCTTCTCCCGGCAGATGGTTCCCATGCTGCTCCAGATGGGTGCGGACCCCAACCCGGCCCCCAACTCCCGCAACGAGACCCCGCTCTCCATCGCCCGGGAGCTGGGCAAGAAGCAGACGGCCATCCAGCTCCTGCAGGCCGGGGCCAAGGAAGACGACCTTTCGCTCGGAGCTGAGATCCGTTATCTCGCCCGGAAACACGAGGCGGCGGAACTGAACCTCAAGCTCACAGCCCATCCCCATCTCGTGGACGCCCGTAATTCCTACGGCCAGACCGCCTTGACGTTTCTCGTGGGGGATGAGAAGCCGGACACCATTACCCTGGACGTCCTGCTCAAGGCCCACGCCAACCCCAATGCGACCAACATCTATGGCGGGTCCCCCTTCTCGGTCGCGGTGGAAAACCAGGACCCGAACACCATCGCGCTATTGCTCAAGCATGGAGCCAGGGAAAATGCCATCTCCCGCTCCGCGCCCCTGCGTATCGCCGTGAGAAAAAACCTGCTACGCGAGGCCGAAGAAATCGTGAAACAACATCCCGAAATGGTGCGGGCGCACGATGATTTGCTCCGCACCCCGTTGCACTTGGCGGCGGTGACCGCCGGCCGGCCGATGGTGGAACTGCTGCTCAAGCACGGAGCCGACGTGAACGCCGGTGACTTTGCGGAAAACCGCCCGCTCCACGCCACCACCACGTTCCCGGACAAGGCCGAAATCGTCCAGCTCCTGCTGGCCGCCAAGGCAAACCCCAACGTCCTCAACCGGCAGCTCAACACCCCGCTGCACAATGCCGCCCTGGCGGGCGCCCTGGACACCGTCAAGGCCCTGCTCCAGGCCGGCGCAAACTTGGGACTGGTGGACAACGTCGGTGAAACCGCCTTGCACCGTGCCGCCACGGGCGGTCACGTGGAAGTCATGAAACTGCTCCTCGGCGTGGGCATGGACCCCAATTGCCGCGACCGCCAAGGGCAAACAGCCCTGCACCAGGCCGCCGAACGCGGCCAGGTTGAAGCGGTGAAACTGCTGCTTGATCGCAAGGTCAACTTCACCTTCGTGGACGTTTCAGGCTCCACCGCGCTGGCCCTGGCGGAACGCCGCCAAGAGGGTAGCGGTAGCCGCCATGCGGCGGTCGTGAAGCTGTTGAAAGAAGCGGCGGGGAAGTAGTTACTTCGACACCGGGCGGCGGAAAACCTTGTGCACGGCCGCCTGGTCGGTGCATTTCACCAGCAGTTCATCGATGCACACATGCGAGGGACGGCTGGCGCACCACACGAGGATTTCGGCGATGTCGTTGGCTGTCAGCGGCACGACGCCTTCATAGACCTTGTTCGAGCGCTGCTCGTCGCCCTTGAAACGGACCATCGAGAACTCCGTTTCCGCCATGCCGGGGTCGATGGTGCCCACGCGCACGCCGGTGCCGTTGAGTTCAAGGCGCAGCGAGCGGGTGATCATGATCTCCGCCGCCTTCACGCCGCAGTACACCGAGCCGCCCTCGTAGGCCTGCCGGCCGGCGACCGAGCCGATGTTCAGGATGTAGCTGCCGGGGTTCTTCACCATGTAGGGCAGCACCGCGCGGGTGACACGCATCACGCCCAGCAGGTTCACCTGCACCATGGCTTCCCAGTCCTCGTCCTTGCCGTTGGCCACGGTGTCGATGCCGTGCGCGCCCCCGGCATTGTTGACGAGCACGTCAATATGCGGCGTCAGGGCCGGGATGCCTTCGGCAAACGCGTTCACGCTCTTCGTGTCGCTCACGTCGAGCTTGTGGTACACGGCGTTCGGCGCGCCCAGCTTCCGCGCCTCGGCGGCGACGGCTTCGAGCTTGTCGGTGCGCCGGGCGCCCAGGATGAGGTTGCAGCCTTCGGCGGCAAAAGCCCGCGCGGCGGCGGCCCCGAACCCGCTGGAAGCTCCGGTGATGAGAACCCACTTGTTGGCAAGACGTGATGGCATAATAGGAATGTCGTTTAAGTGGGGGATGTTCTAACGGCCCGCCGCCCCGTCGCAAAGCAAAAAGCCCGGCTGGACTTTCCGCCGCGCGGCTTCTACACGTCCCGCGTGCAAGATTGGTCCTCCATCCTGCTGGCGTCCGTGGCGGTGCTGTTTATCGGCATCGCCAAGGCGGGTTTTGGCGGTGGCCTGGGCATGCTCACCACGCCGTTGTGCGTGCTGGCGTTCAACCAGCTCGGCAAAAACTCCACCTACGCCATCGGCGTGCTGCTGCCCCTGCTCTGCGCGGGCGATGCCTTCTCGCTCTGGCACTACTGGGGCAAGTGGCGGAAGGAAAACCTGAAATTCCTGCTGCCGGGCGTCGTTGTCGGGATCGTTCTGGGCGTGAACCTCATCAGCTGGCTGGCGGCGCATCGCGAGGATTCCACGCGCATCATCAACCAGGTCATCGGCATCATCGCCGTGCTGTTTGTCATCTTTCAACTT
Source organism: Pseudomonadota bacterium (assembly GCA_009924135.1). Lineage (GTDB taxonomy): Bacteria > Verrucomicrobiota > Verrucomicrobiia > Limisphaerales > SXTU01 > SXTU01. The sequence goes on from RFSE01000037.1 coordinate 30,210, forward strand.
ACCCGCGAACACCTCTTCCGCGCGGAAGGGGCTTTCCAGCCCAACCACAAGCTCGGCATCCCCTGCGGCGTGAGCATGGGCGTCGTGTCCACCTTTGCGCACGGCGCAGGCCCCTTGGGGGCGCTGTTTCTAGTGCCTCAACGGCTGCCCAAGGAAATCTTTGTCGGCTCCACCGTGCTGGTCTTCACCTGGGTGAACTGGCTGAAGATGCCGTTCTTCGTGATCGACCGCACGATGATCGACCTCCCGCTTTTCGTGGCGCACTCGATGGTGAACGCGGACACGCTGTCGATGAGCCTGAAATTGTTCCCCCTCGTACCCGTGGGGGTTTCCATCGGGGTGTGGATGAACCGCCGCTTCTCGGAGAAGCGATTTATCCAGGTCGTGCTGGGCTTCCTGTTCCTCACGGGCCTGCAGCTCATCTTCAACTTCGACCTCGCCCGGCCCTTCCGCTGAGACCGTCGCCCCGGTGGCGGCAGGCATCCTGCCTGCCGTAGAGCCGTGGCTTCCAGCCCGGCGGAACTGGCCGCCCGGTCATCCGGGGACTCGCAAGTTTTCCCACTCGTTGCGATGTCGATCTTGCCGCACCTCCAGACCGCCACCGACCGCAGCGCGCAGGTAAGTTTCCGGCTGGATGGCCTGCTCGCGCCGGTGCTCACGCTGCCCGCCGGTCTGGCCGAACGCGTTTTTGGCCGCATCAAATACCTCGCCCGTCTCCAGACCTGGCAGGACTCGCTGCCGCAGGATGGCCGGATCGAACACATGGAACTCGGGTCAAAGAACGATGTGCGCGTGGCGACTTACCCGACCGTCACCGGCGAAAAAATCGTTCTCCGGCTCTTCACCCAAACGACGCCGCCGGCGCTCGCCGAACTGGGCTTGCCTGCCGAGGTGCTCACCGAACTGGAACACTTCCTCCGCCAGCCCGCCGGCCTGCTGCTGCTCACCGGCCCGGCTGGCAGCGGCAAGACCACGACCATCTACGCCTGTCTGCGGGCGTTGCTCGCGCAGGGCGGACGCCACATCATCACGGTCGAGGACCCCGTCGAACAAATCCTCCCCGGCATCATGCAGACGGAGGTCAACGAAGCGCGCGGGCTCGGCTACGCGACCGCCGCGCGGCACTTGTTGCGCCAGGACCCGCAAGTCCTCGTGCTCGGCGAAATCCGCGACGAGGAGACCGCCGCCCTTGCTGTCCGCACCGCACTTACGGGCCATCAAGTCATCGCCACGCTGCACGCCGGCTCGTGTCGCGGCGTCTTCGAGCGATTGTTCGTGATGGTGCCAGATCGCTCGGCGGTCATCGCCGGGGTGTCGCTGGTGCTGAACCAACGCCTGCTCCGTCGCGTGTGCGCCGCCTGCGCCGGGGCGGGTTGCGAGCCGTGTCTGCGCACCGGTTATCGCGGCCGCCTGCCGGTGGCCGAATTCTTCCACCTCACTGATCCGCTTCGCACCGCGTTGCGCGAACCGGGACCAGGAGCCGTGGTCCCCTCCGGCAAAGACCTGAGCACCAGCGCCCTTGCGCTCGTGGCAGAAAAGCGTACAACCGAAGCAGAATTCCACCGCGCCATCGGGACATCACTCGTATCTAGCCACAGATGAACACAGATGAAACACAGATTTGAAATTCATCAGGAAAGCAGGAAAGCCGGAAGGGAAATACCAGCGGACTTTGCCTGCCAGCCAGCCTTCTTGGTTATCTCGCCATCTGTGTTCCATCTGTGTGTATCTGTGGCTCAACGCACCCCCCCATGAGACTTGACGAATTCGCCTTCGTAAACCAGCAACTCGCGGGGATGCTCAAGAGCGGCCTGCCGCTGGAGGGCGCGCTGCGCCAGCTCTGCACGAGCCTGGACCACGGCGACCTCAAGACCGAACTGACCGCCCTCGAAGCCGATCTCGCCAAAGGCAGGCCGCTGCGCGATGCCCTGCCGCCGCGCCAGCTCCCGGAGTTTTACAAGCGCATGCTGCTCATCGGGGCGCAGGCCAATGATATGCCGGGCGTGATCCTCATGCTCGCCGATCATTACGCCCGGCTCGACGCGCTCTGGGCCCGGCTCAAGGGCCTGATGGTGTATCCGTTCCTCCTGCTGCTTACGGCGGCGGCGGTTTCCGGGATTCTGGCGTTCGTACTGGACCAGGTAGTTGCCGGCGTGGGCAACAGTTCCTTTTGGAAGAATACCGCGAACCCGGCCGCCAACTGGCTTTTCCTCCGCTGGTTCCCCTTGTTTGTTCTCAGCCTTGCCGCGCTGGTATTGTTCGTCGTCATGACGGTGCCACGCCTTTGGCAGTCGGTCCGTTGGCGCGTGCCCGCTTTCCGTGAGGCGGCGTTGGCGCAACTGGCCGGTTCACTTGCGCTGCTCTTGAAACATGGCTGTTCGGTGCGTGAGGCACTGGAGTTTCTCCAGCAGAGCGAGGGGATTACTCCGCTGGCTCGCGAGTTATCGCGCTGGCTGGCAAAGCTTTCCCAGGGCGAAAGCCGGTTGAGCGAGGTGGTCGCCGGCAGCCCGTTCGTACCGCCGATGTTTGTGTGGCTGGCCGAACAGGATGACGAGAGTCTCGCACGCGGTTTCGGGCGCGTCTCGGAGTTGTTCCTCCTGCGTTCGCACCGGGCCCATGACCAGATGGTTTATGCCGCGTTGCCAACCGCCATTCTGGCATTGGGGTTCATCATCATCTGCCAGGTGCTCCCCGTCTGGCAGACGCTCAACTGGTGGATGTCGGCCGAGTAGCCACCTCAGGATCACGCATGAACATGTTCCCGGACAACTCAATCGGCTGGCTCATCGCCGCCGGTTTTCTCGTGTTCTTGATATTCCTCGTTCGCGAGGCGCAGCGCATCGCTGCCAAACCCTATCGCTGGCTTGAACGCGCCCGCGTGCTGCTCACCGTGATGGACGCCGGGCTGCAAAAGGGCGGCAGCGCGGAACGGGCCATCATCGAACTCAGCCGCCGGCATGAACAAACACTCGGCAAGGAACTGCATCAACTCGCTGCCCGCTTGCAAAAGGGCGTTCCGCTGGGCGAAGCCCTCGACCAGGTGCCCGGCCTGCTGCCGGCAAACGTGCTGGGCGTCGTCAAGATCGGCCTGCAAATCCGCGACCTCCCGCGCGTGCTGCCCGCCGCCCGGCATCTGCTCGACGAATTGTGCCGGGCGCAGCGCGACGCGAGCGGCGACATGAGCGCCGTGGCCTGCGTCACCACGATTGTCCTGTTGGGAATTTCCTTTGTTCTGACCGTGACCGTGTTTCCCAAGTTCGCCGAACTGTCCGAAGCTTACGAAGTCCCCCTGCCCTGGCTGGCCACCACGTTCATGAGTCATCGCGAGGGATGGTTTATCGGCCTGGGGGTCTGGCTGATTTTCATCGCCGTGGCCAGTTGTCTTTTCCTCGGCGGCCCGCAGCACACCGCGTGGTTGACCAACACCTTTCCCCGGCTGACAAACTGGATTACGAACCGTTTCCCCTGGCAGCGCTGCCGGATGCAGCGCGATTATTCACTGCTGCTGGCACTGCTGCTGGATGCGAAGGTGCCCGAGGAACTGGCGGTGGACACCGCCGCCCGCTTGGGCGGAAACGCCTTCTGGCGAACGCGAGCCGAACTGGTCATCGCGGATTTGCGCGCGGGCATCTGGCTGCCTGAAGCCGTGCGGCATCTTGATGACACCGGCGAAATGGAATGGCGCACGCAATTTTCCCGGGCCCTGCTCAAGCCGCTGCTACCCGCTTTGGCCGGCTGGCACGAATCGCTGGAAACGCAGGCCTTCCGGTTGGAACGGGTCGCGTGCGACGCCACCAACGTACTGTTCATACTCGGCTGCGGAGCGGGCGTGGGCCTGGTATGCGTGACCATGTTCAATTTGCTCATCAACCTCATGGAGGGAGTGATGTTATGGTAACATTCCGGCGCTCTTCCTCTCAGGCTCGCCGCGGTGCCGCCATGGCCGACATGCTTTGTGCACTCGGTCTGGTTACGGCAATAATGCTGCCGCTCAGCTTCAGCTTCTACGGGGAACAAAAGCTGCTCCGCAGTCATTACCACCACGCCGTCGCGATGGAGATCGTGGACGGCGAGATGGAAATCCTCGTGGCGGGCGAATGGCAGGCGATGCCGGAGGGCACCCAGGCGTATGCTGTCAAAGCGGGTGCGACAAAGAGCCTGCCTCCCGGCAAGTTCACCCTCACCCGCACGGGCAAAGCGTTGCGGCTCGAATGGGTGCCCGACAAGGGTGGCAGCGGCGGCAAGGTCGTACGGGAGGCGGTGGCCAGATGAAGTTTCGCGTTTCAAGTTTTGCGTTTCGAGTTGGCCATGCGGACATGCGCCGGCAAACGCCCGCCCTTCAACCTTCAACCTTCAACCTTCATCCTTGTTTGGCTTTCACACTCATTGAATGCCTCGTCTGGGTGGCCATGCTCGCAATGATATTCGGGTTCATCCTCCAGCTTTTCTTCTCCGGCCGCGCGGGAGCGGACGGACTCCGCCGGAATGCCGACGACATCACCCGCGCGCTCCACGCCGGCGAACGCTGGCGCGAGGACGTGCGTACCGCCACCGCCCCGCCGCGTCTGATCGAGCAGGATGGACACCGTCAGTTGGTCGTCCAGACTGGCACGAACGTAATCGCCTACGCCTTTTTTGAGGACACCGTCTGGCGTCGCCCGCAAACGAATCAGGCGTGGCAACCGGCGCTCGTCCGGGTGAAAGCTTCGCGCATGGAAGCTGATCCCCGCGAGCGCATCACTGCCTGGCGATGGGAACTTGAGCTGCAAGCGAAAGACCCGAAGAAGCGCGTCACCCCGCTCTTCACCTTCCTTGCCGCCACACCAAAGGAACCCCGGCCATGAAACTCCTGCCCACCGCAAAACGCAAAGCCTGGAACGTAAAATGGGAGGCCGGCTCCGCCACCGTGCTGGTATTCGCGCTCGTGGTTATCCTCGTGGCGATTCTTGCCAGCAACCAGTTTGTCCTCCACAACCTCAAACGGGAGTTGAAACTCATCGAGCAGCAGCAACTCAAGAAATACCATCCGCCCGTCCGCTCCAGACCGGCCACTCCACCGCCGTGACCCGAGTCTTGCCAGCCCCCGTTTCCCGCCGCACCTTCCTCGGCACCACGCTCCTGGCAGGCGCGGCGGCGCACGCCGCGGAATCCGGCCGCGTCACGGCTCTGCCCTCCCCGACCCATGCCCGCCGGCCGCAGCCCCCTTATCGCGTCTGGTTCCAGCCGCGCCTCTGGCATCGGGACACTGATCTTTATGCGCACATGACCATCGACGCCAGCGGCTGGCTGGATTCACAACTCGCCGAGACCGCCGGGATCACCGCGCTGGATTGGGCCTACGGCCTTAACCACCCCGACACGAAAGGCCCGGAGTATTGGAGCCACGCCTGCTCTGTTGCCGGTCGCTCGCACCCGCGCAAAGCTACCGCACCCAAGTTTATCGCCGCCGGCATCGCCCTGGACGAGTGGGTGCCGCCCGCCCAGCCCGACAACGAAAAGTGGCTGGGCGAGGGCCTTCGCGCCGGACGCAAGGCGAACCCCGAGGTCTTCACCGCCATCTGGAGCACCGAGCCGACGCCCGCCTTGTTTGAACTGGCCCGCGACGGCACCGTGGACCTCATCATTGTCGAAGGCTATACGCACAGCGTGAAGCCCGGTCATAGCACAAGCTGGGAGGGCGCGCTTCGTCGGCTCGAGAAGTTTTCGGAGGCGAAGGTGCTGGAGAAAACGATTTTCAGCTTCGGTCACATCACGGCCGAGAAGAACCATCGCGGCGAGCCGTTGAAACAGAAGTGGCTGCGTGAACGGGCCGAGGAACTCAAGCACCGCTTCCCCGCCATGCCCGGCATCGCCTTCTTCCAGCCCGACTGCCCGGACACCCCCGAGCAACGCACCCTCCTGCGCTTCTGTGACCGCCTCAGCGCCGAACTCTGGCCGGGACCGCAAAGGGACTGAGCTGGAAGGTTCTTTTTCGGCCACAAAGAAGCACAAAAAGCACAAAAACAAGCCGTGGGAGCGGCTCAGGTTAGCGCGCGGGAACTCTGTGAGGCTGCATTCTTTGTGTCCTTTGCGCTCTCTTGCGGCAATTCGATTGGGGTTTCCACATGCCAGTGGGAAGACTGGCGGAGAGGGGGGGATTCGAACCCCCGGTGGTGTTACCCACGCACGCTTTCCAGGCGTGTGCCTTAAACCACTCAGCCACCTCTCCAACCGTTCAACTACAACGACTGGCGTCGTTGAAAATGGATGCGTCTTGACGCGTCAAAACCGCAGTGGAAACGGCGTGCTGCAAACCAGCCCGCTGCTGCCATCCGCGACGTATTTTGCGAGGATTCGGGTCCGGGGCAAGCTGATTCGCCAGTCACTCAAGCCAGTGCGGGTGTCTTTGGCGCCGGCGCTTGCGCGCTTGATGCCCTGAAGTGTCCGTCAAACCGCATCACGCGATTGGCTGGAACCGGAGAAATGACAAACCTCCTTTCTGGTCCCTATTGAACAATCGCTCCCGCCAACAGTCCGACCCTCCCAATGAAGCCGAACACTCGGACGCCGGCACCAACCCTGGCCAGGAGCCTGACCTGCCAGATGGCAGAGGAGGGCATGTGCCGGATCGGGAAAACGGGGAGATCGAACAAGGCCGCATGGATGCCGAAATTGAAAACCGTCACAATGGAGAAGCCCAGGCGATGAATGCGATCCGCTCAATCGTTGCCACTCCAAGCAGGCGTTTGATCGGCAAACGGAGGGCAGGCTTTGGTTTGCCGTTGGCGTTCGCTCTTTTGTCAATGGGCTGGGTTTCCGCCGAAGTCATCTGGCGAGGCGATTTCGAAACCGGCACCACGGAGCAATGGCGCGGCGCACCGAAAGGCGAGCATATCAAGATTGTCCAAACGCCCGTGCGCGCGGGGAAATTCGCCTTGCGCATCGACGGCAGCAACGCCGCCCGCAGGGGAGATCTCGACCGCATCGAGTTCCAGCACCAACCCACCGGCCGTGGCACATCCGAGGGCACGGAACGCTATTTCGGCTGGAGCGTCTTCCTGCCGGAAAAGTTCACTGACGGCCAGCATTCGATCGGTTACTTCGAAACCCGCAACAGCTGGACCCGCCTCATGGCATTCGACGTTCGCGGCGAGGACATTTTGTTCACCACCCGGGTGCCCTACGCCCGGCGTTGGGACGGGAAAGGAAAGCTTACCCCGGGGCGCTGGCACGACTTTGCGGTTCACGTCTTGTGGTCCCGCGATGCAGCCAAGGGTTTCGTCGAAGTATGGTTCGACGGCGAAAAAGTGGTGCCGCTCGTGAACACGGCCACGCTGCGCGACGAAAACCCGGCCTTTTTCCAGATCGGATTCTTTCGCGCCACCAGCGATGCGCCCGAGACGCTCATCATCGACCACATCATCGAGGCGACGACGCTGGCAGAAGTCACCCCGCCTCCGCTCCCAGTTGGAGGCCAACCGGCCAACGCGAAATAGGGGCCGTGCCCGCTGGCGCACGCGATAAATTCCTCCGGCCACCGGAGCGTGAGTTGCAATTCACCGGAGAACTGTTAGTTGAGGACCCATGAAACTGGTTTTACATACGGTACGGTGGCTGCTCGTGGCGTCGGTGGTGGGCGGGGCCGGCGGATCGATCCACCACGTGGCTGGTGCCGAGCCCGCTGCCGTTGCCGGTACACAGGTCCTCAAATGGAAGGACGGCAAGCAGGCGGTCTTTCTGCTCGCCTTCGACGACAGCGCCCCTAGCCAGTTGCGGAATGTCATACCTGAACTGGAGAAGCGGAAGCTGGCCGGGACATTCTACCTGGTCACGGGCAACGGCCTCTACCTCAACCTCCGGCCGAAATGGGAAGCTGCGGCCAAGAGCACCAGCGTGGTAATCGCCAACCATACCTTCACCCACAAAGGCGCGACCAACGTGGCGGACTTGGACCGGGAGCTGGGAAAAGGCAACGAGGTCATTTACGCGCTGCACCCGGAGCGCAAGCAGCCGCGTCTGGTGGGCTTCGGCAAGCCGGGCGGTGTCCCCTGGACCGTGAGCAAGGAAGAGGTGCAGGCCGCGCTGGAAAAACATCACCTGGTTGACCGCCCGCCTTTCTATGGCCCGCCGATGCATTACAAGTCCGCCGCGGAGATGGTGGCCGCCGTGGATGCTGCCATCCAGAAGGGCGACATGGGGCACATGGATTTTCACGGCGTGGGCGGCGACTGGCTGGTGACGCCGACGGAATGGTTCACGGCCCTGCTCGACAAACTGGAGGCCAGCCAGGACCGGGTATGGATCACCGATGTCGTCTCCTGGCATCAATACGTGACCGAACGGCGCACCGCCGAACTCAAGCAGCTCCCGTCCGACGCTGGCATTTTCCGGCTGGAACTGTCGTGCCAGGCTGATCCTGCGTTCTACGACCTGCCGCTGACCCTTTCGACCCAAGTCCCCGCCGACTGGAAGAAGGTTTCCGTGACCCAGGGCAAGAACTCCGCCGTGGCACTTGTACGGAATGGGCAGGCGCAATACGCCGCCACGCCCGGCGGCGGCCCGATTACTTTGCAACGGTCCGAGTAATACCAACTACTGGAATACTCTGGTCGAATCCCCGATTTGAACCAACGAACAGTTTCTCCCAATTATCCTGACAGAAGCTCGGTTCATGGAGCGGGGCG
>RFSE01000361.1 GCA_009924135.1 Pseudomonadota bacterium
ACCGCGGCAATGAGCCGCGGCTTTGGCCAATTGCTCGAGTCCGTCGTTCGGATCGACGTCAGGGAAATCGCGTTCGAAGCGGGTTCGCGCCGCTACGCGGCTAGCATTGGCTCAGGTGTCATCCTTTCGGCCGACGGTATTGTGCTCACCAACGCTCACGTCGCCAGTCCCCGCGCGGTGGAACTGAATATCACCCTCTCGAACCTGGAACGGGTTGGCGCCAAGCTTGTTGGATGGGATCATTGGACGGATTTGGCCGTACTGCGAATTGACATGAACGAGGTGAAGCGGCGCGGTTTCAAGTTGAGCGCCGCAAAATTCGGCGACAGTGGTGCGCTCTACCCGGGACAAGTGGTGTTCGCGGTGGGCACGCGCTTCGGCGGCCTGGCCACTAATGCCTGGCAACTGCCGTTCAATCAGAAACGTATCCTGCAGCTCGATGCCGACCACGCTCAAGAACTCCCGCACGGCGGCTGGGCTCGGGGCCTCGCGGGCGCTCTCGTACACGAGGCCGTAGACTATGGGCGCGAGCGCCCCCCTCGGGCGCATGCTGTCGAGATACCTGTAAATCCTGTGCGCCTGCTCTTTGAACTTCTCCACGCTCGCGAACTTGAAGACTTGGGCGCCGCCCGCACTGCCCGGGCCGCCCGGGCCTGCGGGCTTCTGCGGGCCTGCTAGCGTCGGCGGGCCGCCTTCGGACGTCGGCGGGCCGCCTTCGGGCGTCGGCGGGCCGCCTTCGGACGTCGGCGGGCCGCCGACTTTACTTTCCGGCTCGAGTTCTAGTTTCTCCAAGATGCTGCTTTCGAGGTAGAGGGCGTAGGGCGAGGCGCTCGGCGGCGCGTACTCTTCTTTGAGGAGGTGCGTCATCGGAATCGGGGCGCTGGCGACCGTCCCGGTGTCGGCGACTTTCGGCGCCGCCGGGCGCCCGTGCTTAAATTCGTCGGCCACCTTCTCGAAAAACCCCATCGCTGTTTTGTACGCGGCCCCGTCGACTAGGGGGGTGAGCGCCGAGGCATCGCTCACGAACTTTGTCAGGGCGTCGGCCGCGGCGGTTATCTCGCCGCCCAGGCGCAGGATGTCGGCCGCGGCGGTGTTCTGAAGGAGCCTGTCGAAGTTCGCGTTGTCTGTGACAAACTCTTCGGCGCCGCGGACCGCGCACAGCAAGTTGTCGACGGCCCGCTTCAGTTGGATGTAGCTGACGTAAACTGGGTTCGGGTTCCCCGCTACTACCGGCGGATAACTCGCTGTCTTCGAACGCAGCCCCAGCTGGGGGGCCCAATCCTTATTACAATCGACAATTTGATTATTATTGTATGCGATTAGTGCTGCGTTTCGGGCGGCCCTGAGCGCGGCAATATTGCCAGCGCCACTGTTGTAGGCAGCCTTCAGCGCATTTCTCGCGTTCACGTAGGCGGTCTTCTGCGCGGTTGTTGAGCTTGGGCTGTTCTGCGCGAGCACCAGCAGCGCGGCGGCCACGCACGGGTGCAGACTCGCGCCGTCGGCTTTGAGTGTGACGGCGGGCCCTTTCCGGGCGTCGGGCGCCGTGGTATAGAAGACGCCCCCCTCGCCGAGGACGATCCGGTACAGCTTGTGCAGCGGGCGCAGGTAGCGGAGGGTCACCTTGAGCCGGTCGGCGGGCGGCGCGGGCGCTTGCAGCTTGGGCTCGTCGTGCAGCGGCAGGTCGCAGATATGCAGCTGGCCGATCGTCCACTTTGCCAGCCCGAGGTTAGTGTTGCAGTACAGTCTCTGCAAGTCCCTGATCATGATAAAGACATCGTACAGCGGCGCCGAATACTTGCACTCGATCGGTGGCGAAGGTACCAGCGCTTTGCTAGTAAACAAGGGGGCGTGCTTGTGCGCCACGTCGACGAACGCGAACACCAAGCTGTACGCGCCGTAGTCGATTTTGGGAGTAATACCATCGTTTGGGGTCTTAAGCCCCACATTGTAATAGACTCTAGTGGCACCGTTGTAAGTAAATCGGTAGTACCGCCTGCGCAGTTCTCGGTATTCTTCTGCAAATGTGTCGATGTACTTGCGCGCGATTTCGAGGTTCTGGAGCCGCACGTCGCTGTCTGGGCTGCGCAGAGAGCCGGGGTCGCCCGTCAAGCCGTGCGCGACCTGGAAGCCCCGGTCGGGGAGCATGCGCGGCAAGTCGAGGAAACTGACCGATTTGCCAACGCTGTCGAAGAATTCGTTTAGCTGGCTGGCTGTTATGGGCGCGGCAGCGGGCGCGGCGGCGGCGGGCGCTGCGGCGGCGGGCGCTGCGGCGGCGGCGGCGGCGGGCGCGGCCGCGGCGGCAGCGGGCGCCATAATTGCTTTTATAGCATCGGTGACGACGAATCGCTTTGCGCCGAGGCCGAAGTCGACCATAGTCTCCTGCAAGTTTGCGTATTCGTCGCGGGCAGCCGTAAACAGCGGTGCGATCGCATCTAGCGCCGAGTTACCGGCGGACCATACATTGAGTTGGTCTATCATCTTAACTAAATAATAGAATCCCTTAAGCAGTTGACAATACATATTGTAGAAGTCGTCAACGAACTCTTTCGTAATCAGGTTGTCATTAACCAGGTTGTTTACCTGATCGACCAGCTTTTGCAGCATGTTAATTGCCAGCACCAGAAAGGCCCGCGCCCTACAGTATTCGTTCGAGACCTTGAAAGGCGGGCGGGAGGGGTTCGGCTTGCTCTCGAGGCCGTACGCGTACGCGTCCTGGACTTTGAAGTCGCAAGCCTTTCGGTAGAGACACATCGCCCGCAACAGGTAACTGACGGCGTGCAGCTTAATGTTCTGGTCGAAGCCAGAACTGGTTACAGCCTCCTGCGCGACGTAGATACTATTGATATTGGGCCGCCACTCATCGGTGTTAAAGTCCTGAAGTGCAACTTGTAATCTTAAGAACAAGGATGTTTTCTTATTTAGTATCCCAAATGGTTCCATTACTGTACTCACCAGAGTTTTTTTCCCCGAGCCGTCGGCCTTTTCCTCAAGGCCATCGAGTATTGCCTTTTTTTCGTCCGCCGTGTCTTCGTCTTTCGCGCACGCGTTGCGCAGCTCTTTCGCAACCGGGCCTTCAGCGGCCCCGGCGCCGGGGCC
>RFSE01000362.1 GCA_009924135.1 Pseudomonadota bacterium
CAAGAAAGCCGCGTAATTTTTACCCCCAAGCTCCGCCATGTCTCGTCGTCGCCAAGCCAACAAACGCCAGATCATCCCTGACGGCCGCTTTACCAGCGTGCTCGTCGGTCGTCTCATCAACACCGTCATGCAGTGCGGCAAGAAGAGCGTCGCCCAGCGCATCGTTTACGGTGCCTTCGACTCCCTCGCCCAGAAGGTGCCGGAATCCAGCCCCGTGGACGTGCTCCAGCGCGCCGTGGACAACGCCAAGCCGCGCCTCGAGGTCAAGCCCCGCCGCGTCGGTGGTGCCACCTACCAGGTGCCGCTCGAAGTCCCCGCCGACCGCCAGGCCTCCCTCGCCGTCCGCTGGATCGTCAGCTTTGCCGATGCCCGCAAGGGCCTGCCCATGAGCCAGGCGCTCGCCGCCGAGATCATGGATGCCTATCAGGGCCAGGGCAACGCCATCCGCAAACGCGACGAAGTCCACAAGACCGCGCAGGCCAACAAGGCCTTCGCACACTTCCGCTGGTAGTCTTAAACCTTTTTTGACGCCCCGCGGCGCACACCGTCCCGGGGCGTTTTTGTTGATACCGCCAAACATTCCCGCACATGAGCACCCTCGTTGAAAACAAGGCCGTCAATTCGCCCAACCGGCAATACACGCTGGAGCGCACCCGCAACATCGGCATTGCCGCGCACATCGACGCCGGCAAGACCACGACCACCGAGCGCATCCTTTTCTACACCGGCCTGATTCACAAGATCGGTGACGTGGATGACGGCAACACCGTGACCGACTGGATGGAGCAGGAGCGCGAGCGCGGCATCACCATCACCTCCGCCGCCGTGACGTGCTTCTGGACCCAGAAGACCGCGAAGCCCGGCGAGGACGCGATCTACAAGGCGTTCAACAACATCCCGCACCGGATCAACATCATCGACACCCCGGGCCACGTGGACTTCACCGCCGAGGTGGAGCGCTCCATGCGCGTGCTGGATGGCGCGGTCGCCGTGTTCTGTGGTGTCGCCGGCGTGCAGCCGCAGTCCGAAACCGTGTGGCGCCAGGCGACGAAGTACAACGTCCCCCGCATCGCGTTCGTGAACAAGATGGACCGCACCGGGGCCAACTTTGAGAACGCTCTGTCGGACATGCGCAACAAGCTCAAGGCCTATGCCTTCCCCGTCTTCCTGCCCATCGGCGCGGAAGAAGCGTTCGCCGGCGTCATCGACGTGGTGAACCAGAAGGCGTTTGTCTGGGGCCCCGGCGACGTGATCGCCGAAGGCTTGAACTACGAGGTCAAGGACATCCCGGCCGAGCTGCAGGACAAGGCCAAGGCCGCCCTCGCCGAGCTGATTGACGCCGTCTCGAACAAGGACGAAGCCGTCGCCGACCTCGTGCTCTCCGAACAGCCCGTCCCCACGGAAGTGCTCAAGGCCGCCATCCGCCGCCTCACCTGCAAGCTCGAGTTCGTCCCCGTGCTCTGCGGCTCCGCCTTCAAGAAAAAAGGCGTGCAAGTGCTCGTGGACTGCGTGGTGGATTATCTCCCCTCGCCGCTCGACATTCCCAACGCCTACGGCCACGAACTCGGCACCGAGAACAAGGTTGAGGTCGTCACGGATGACAACAACAAGTTCTGCTCGCTCGCCTTCAAGCTCTGGACCGATCCCTACGCGGGCAAGCTCGTCTTCTTCCGCGTTTACTCCGGCCAGCTCAAGAAGGGCGACACCATCTACAATCCCCGCACCCGCCGTCGCGAGCGCGTCAGCCGCCTGATGATCATTCAGGGCAGCGAACGCAAGGACATTGACGTGGCGTACGCCGGCGACATCGCCGCGCTCGTCGGTCTGCGCAACATCACCACGGGTGACACCATCTGCAACGAGGACTTCGACATCACGCTCGAGCCCCCGACCTTCCCCGAGCCGGTCATCAGCATGGCCGTCGAACCGAAGACCAAGCAGGATCGCGACAAGATGTCCGAAGGCCTCCAGCGCCTCGCGGAAGAAGATCCGACCTTCCGTTGCTTCACCAACGAGGAAACCAGCCAGCTCATCATCGCGGGCATGGGCGAGCTGCACCTCGAAATCATCATCGACCGCCTCAAGCGCGAGTTCAAGGTCGAGGCCAATTCCGGTGCGCCGCAGATCGCCTACCGCGAGACCATCACCAAGGCCGCCGAGGGCGAAGGCAAGTTCATCCGCCAGTCCGGTGGTCGCGGTCAGTACGGTCACGCCTGCGTCACCGTCGAGCCGAACGAAAAGGGCAAGGGCATCGAGGTCGAGAACAAGATCGTCGGTGGCTCCATCCCGCGCGAATACATCCCGGCCGTCATCGATGGCATCGAAGAAGCCTGCCGCTCCGGCGTGTATGCCGGTTATCAGGTCATCGACGTGAAGATCGCCGTGACGGACGGTTCCTTCCACGAAGTGGACTCCAACGAACTCGCGTTCAAGATGGCCGGCATCTTCGCCTTGAAGGACGCCTTCAAGACGGCCGGCCCGATCATCCTCGAACCCATCATGAAGGTCGAGGTCACGACCCCGAGCGACTACCAGGGCGACCTGGTGGGTGACATCAGCCGCCGCCGCGGAGCGATTCAGAACATCGACTCCAAGGCCGGGCAGGTCGTCGTCAACGCCCACGTGCCGCTGGCCGAAATGTTCGGTTACGCCACCGCCATCCGCTCCCTCTCCAAGGGCCGCGCGAGCTACTCGATGGAGCCGCACTCCTTCGAACAGGTGCCGCAGCAGATCGCGCAGCAGATCCTTGAGGTCGCCGCGAAGAAGCCCGCCGCGCGCACGTAGTCCAACGTCCACTTACTTCAGCCCGCCGACCGCAAGGTCGGCGGGCTTTTTGTTTTCCGGAGCGCGAACGCCCACGTCCGCAGCCGCGTAAAAACTGGAGAATGCCGTTGCAGTTGATCAACCACGGGTGAACACCGATCGACACGGATGAAAACCAGTGGACCTAGAAACCGCAGTGGAACAGGACCTGGGCATTGAGAAACCACTGACCTTAGAAAAAGCAGTTGGAAAGTTGCCAGCAGCGGCAAGTAGCTGGTGGAGTGGGGGATGCCCATGCAAATTGCCCCGGTCACCCCTCACCCGCAGG
>RFSE01000363.1 GCA_009924135.1 Pseudomonadota bacterium
GAGTGCGGAGGTGTATGATCCGGCGCAGGGGACCTGGACCTCGACCAGCCCGCTCGCCACCGGACGCTACCTACACACCGCGACCTTGCTGCCCAACGGCGTTGGGTCCGGTATCGCCGGCCATTCTCACGCAGCCTATCAGCCCGACGGTGACAGCGGGCAGCAGCGTGACGTTCAGCGTGGAAGCGGTGAGCAGTTCGCCATCCAGTTATCAGTGGCGCTCCAACGGCGTGAGCATTGCCAACGCGACGAACGCCTCGTTCACGCTGACCAACGTCCAGCCCAGCTTCGCGGCTAGCTACTCGGTCGTCATCACCAATGCCTACGGGGCCATCACCAGTTCGGTGGCCACGCTGACCGTCGAGTTATTCGGCAAGCCCCGCATCTCCGCCACCGGCAGCATCAGCGGCGGAACGAACACGTTTGGCAACTCCGCCTCCGTCACCCTCTCGACCAGCCTCACGAACGCCTCCCTCTACTACAGCCTCGATGGCACCGCGCCGTTTGTCGGCGGGCCGCTGACTTACTCGGGGGCGTTCACGGTGACGACGAACACCACCGTCCGCGCGCTGGCGGTGAACTTGAACGACTTCAGCAGCGTGCCCAGCGACCCGGTGAGCATCACCATCATCCCCACCTACGCGCTGACGTTGATCAATGCGGGCGGGGGCATGGTGGAGAAGTCGCCGTCGGCGTCCAGCTACCTGAGCAACTCCGTGGTGACGGTCACGGCCACGCCGGACGCGGGGTGGACGTTCCTCCACTGGACGGGCGACACCAACGGCTTCACCGGCGGCACGGCCAGCGCGGCGGGGGCCACGAACACCATCACCATGAACCGGGCGCGCAGCGTGCAGGCGGTGTTTGGCACGACGCTCGCCACGAGCATCGTAGGTTCGGGCACGGTGCAACTCAGCCCGGCGAGCGGACCGTATGCGTATGGGAGCGTGGTGCGGCTGACGCCCAAGCCGGCGGTGGGACACTACTTCAGCCTGTGGGGCAACGCGGGGAGCGGCAGCAGCAACCCGTTGGACTTCACGGTGACGACGCCCAACCGCACGGTGTCCGCGCTGTTCAGTGCGTTGGGCGCGGGCCAGGTGAATCTTTACTTGGACGTGGTGGGCAACGGCTCCGTGACCCGCTCACCCGCGCTGAATGTTTACACCGCCGGACAAACCGTGACGCTGACGGCGACCACGACCGTGGTTAACAAGTTCGATGGGTGGAGCGGAGACTCCACAGCCACGACGAATGTCATCAGCCTGTTGCTGGATGCCAACAAGTCCGTGACTGCCAGCTTCAGTCCCGTGCCGCCGGGCACCGTGGTGGCGTGGGGAAGCAACAACGAAGGCCAAACGAACGTGCCTCCGAACCTAAGCGGGGTGACAGCCATTGCATCTGGGATTCATCATAACTTAGCTTTGAAGGCGGATGGCACGGTAGTTTCGTGGGGAATAAACGACTATGGTCAAACGATTATTCCCACCGGCTTGAGCGGGGTGTCAGCTATCGCGGCTGGAGAATTGCACTCTGTGGCCTTGAAATCTGACGGCACGGTGGTGGCGTGGGGCAGGAACAGCGAAGGCCAAACGACGGTTCCGGGCGGCCTAGGCGGGGTGACTGACATTGCGGCTGGTGGCTATCACACCTTGGCCTTGAAGAGCGATGGCACGGTGGTGGCGTGGGGAAACAACATCAACGGTCAGTCAACGGTTCCTTCCGGTTTGAGCGGGGTGATGGCGATTGCGGTTGGTCGTGACCACACCTTGGCCCTGAAGAGCGATGGCACGGTGGTGGCGTGGGGAAACAACTTCTACGGCCAGAAAACCGTGCCGACGGGCTTGAGCGGGGTCACGGCCATTGCCGCAGGTGGCGTGCACAGCGTGGCCTTGAAAACCGATGGCACAGTGGCGACATGGGGACAAGCGGGCACTGTTCCAACCGGCTTGAGCGGGGTCACGAAGATTGCGGCTGGCTATCTTCACTCCGTAGCCTTGAAGAGCGATGGGACGGTTGTGGTGTGGGGTAATAACCAATTTGGACAACTCGGCATTCCGCTCGATTTGAGCGGAGTGACGGCCATTACTGCGGGACAATACTATTCCATGGCGCTCATCGGTGACGCACGCGGCCCTGTGCCGCCGTCCATCCTGACGCAGCCTCTCAGCCAGACGGTGACAGCGGGCAGCAACGTGACGTTTAGCTTGGCGGCGGCGGGCAGTTCGCCGTTCATTTACCAGTGGCGTTCCAACACGGTAAGCGTTGCCAACGCGACGAACGCCACGTTCACGCTGACAAATGTTCAGACCAGCTTCGCGGCCAGCTACTCGGTCGTCATCACGAATGCCTATGGGGCCATCACCAGTTCCCCCGCCGTGCTCACGGTCCAGCTCGGCCAGTCCATCACCTTCGCCAGCCTGCCCAATCGCACCTTCGGCGACGCGCCCTTCGCGCTCTTAGCCTCCGCGAGTTCTGGGCTGCCTGTCACCCTGAGCGTTGTGAGTGGACCGGTTTCACTGGCTGGAAGCACCGTCACCATCCTCGGCACAGGCAGTGTCACCTTGCGCGCCACACAGGCCGGCGACGCCACCTACGCCGCCGTCGCGCCGGTGGACCAGACCTTCACCATCGCCAAGGCGGACCAAGCCATCACCTTCGCCGAACTGCCGGACAAGCAGCTCGGCGACCCGCCGTTCAGTCTGAGCGCCACGGCCAGTTCCGGCCTGTCGTTGAGTTTCAGCCTCCTTTCCGGCCCGGCGAGCCTGAGCGGGAGCACGTTGACCATGACCAACGGCGGCGTGGTGACGGTGCGCGCGGCACAGCCGGGCAACACAAACTTCAACGCCGCGCCGAACGTGGACCGCTCCTTCACCGTGTTCACCAACCCGCCACCTGCCGTCACGCTGGCCAGCCCCGTGCATCGGCAGAGTTTCAAACTGGGCGCCGCCGTCGCGTTGAGCGCGAGCGCAGTGGACCCTCAGGCGGAGGCGGTGACAAACCTGACGGTGTTCGCGAATAACGCCCCCGTCGGCTCGGCAAATGGAGGCACCTTCACCGGCTCGTGGACGCCGCCGTCCGC
>RFSE01000364.1 GCA_009924135.1 Pseudomonadota bacterium
ACGAGTTTGCTGTTGGTGAGGGCGAGGGCTTGCTGCGGGATGACGCTGCGGGTGCGGCGGTAGCAGTCGTTCGGGTCGGGCGCGTCGAAGAGGGCGCTGAACTCGCTGCGGCCGTCGGACTCGGGGTTGAAGCTGTAGTAGAGGCTGCGGCGGGTGGTGGCGAGCGCGTCCTTGTTTTCCAATTCCTGCCCGCCCATGCGCGGGTCCAACGCACCGGCGAGGTGCAGAATGCTGTCGCGCACGACCTCGGCTTCCATGCGTCCAGGGTTCATGCGCCAGAGCAGGTGGTTCTCCGGGTCGAGGGTCGAAAGTCGAGGGTCGAGGGCCAGGCGCCTCTGGCTCTCGACTTTCGACCCTCGATCCTCGATCGCGCTGGCGCGGCGGTAAGCCGCGCTCGTGACAATCAGCCGGTGCAGATGCTTCATGCTCCAGCCCGACTCCATGAACTCGGCGGCGAGCCAGTCGAGCAACTCGGGGTGCGTGGGCGGCTGGCCGGCCCGGCCGAAGTCGAAGACGGACGCGACCAGCGGCTCGTGAAAGTGGCGCGCCCAGATATGGTTCACGGCCACGCGCGCGGTGAGCGGGTTGTCGCGTGAGGCAATCCACCCGGCCAGCGCCCTGCGGCGACCAGTGCTCTCGCGCGGATAGACGGGACTGAAGCCGGTGTAAGTCTCTACCAGCTTCGGATCGGCGAGGGCGGCTTCGGCATCTGCGACCGCCTTCTTCGCGGTGGTCACCGCTGATTCGGCCTTGGTGAGCGCGGTTTTGGTGTCGGCTTTGGCCTTGTCGTCCTTCGCTGAGGCGGCATTGGTCTTTGCGGTCTGAAGGTCGGTGTCAGTCTTGGTCAGCGTCTCCCGGGCGGTGGCCAATTTGAACTGTCGCTCGGCCTGGCTCGCAGCGCGGGCGAGCGCGTTAGTGGCCGTTCCCGGACTCAATTCCTGACGGGTATCGCCCGGCGTTCCGAATTTCGCTTCATCGGCGGCGAATCGGGCGAGGACGGACGCACGCTCGGCCTCGGCGGTGGCGAGGCGGGCTTCGGTGAGTGCCGTGCGGTTGGTGGCCAGGGTTTGCTTCGCAGCGGCGAGGGCATCGTCCACCCGCGCGACCTCGGCTTGACGGATGAAGGGTTTCGCCCCGGGGTAGAAAACCGTTGGCGGCAACGAAACGGAGGCGACTAGCACCGACCTGCCGCCGAGGAATTCGGGCATCGCGGGTTTGGCGGGCGGCTGGTTCGTCTGGCGGTTGCGTTCGTCCCCGCCGGTGTAGAACCAGGTCTTAGCGGCCGCATCCTTGTCGAATACTCGTACGGAGCCGAGGCGCTGGACCTTGCGGTTCTTGCTGTAGTCGTAGTCCTGAAACGGGCCGGGGTCGGCCTCGCCGGGCCAGCGGTCCTGGCGTACGTAGAGCGGCTCAAAGAACGCGCGGAAGCTGAAATAGTCCGCCTGCGTGATGGGATCGTACTTGTGGTCGTGACAGTGCGCGCAGTTGAAAGTCAGGCCGAGAAACGCTTTGCCGGTGTGCTCGACGTTTGCGCGCATCCACTCGTTTGGGTTGAGGGCGTACCAGTTGCGCACGAGGTAGCCGGTGGCGACGGCGGTCTCGTCATCGAGGGGCGCGATCTCGTCGGCCGCGAGCATCTCCTTCACCATGCGGTCGTAGCCCTTGTCCGCGTTGAGTGATTTCACGATCCAGTCGCGCCAGCGCCAGATTTGCGGGGCGGAGTTCCACACGTCCGGCACCTGCCGGCGGCCAAACCAGTCGCTGTAACGCCAGACATCCATCCAGTGCCGCGCCCAACGTTCGCCGTGCTGTGGGGAGTCGAGCAGGCGGTCCACGACGCGTTCGTAGGCATCCGGGGCCGTGTCGGCAAGGAAGGCCTGCAACTCCTCGCGGGTCGGCGGCAGGCCGATGAGGTCGAGATAAACGCGGCGCAGGAGGACGTGCTTCCCGGCCGGTGGCAGCGGGGTGAGCTTGGCGGCGGCGAGGCGGGCGTTGACGAAAAAATCGATTGGGCTGGCTGAAGATGTGTTCAGTTTCCAGTTTTCAGTATTCAGTGGGATGCTCGGACGGCTTCTCCCAGACTGAACACTGGATACTAAAGACTGAACACTTCCTTTCGGCACCGGCGGCCACCCAGCGGCGGAGCAGTTCGATTTGGCCGGGCTTGAGCGCATCGCCTTCGGGCGGCATTCGTTCGGCCGGGTCGGTGGCTGATACTTTGGCGAGCAGCCGGCTGTTCGCCGGCTGGCGGGGGACAATGGCCGGACCGCGCTTGCCGCCGCGCTTCACCAACTCAGCGGTATCGAGTCGCAGACCATTGTTCTGCTTGAGCGCCCCGTGACAGGCGTAACAGCGCTCGCGGAGGAGCGGCTTGATCTCCTTTACGTAGTCCACCGCCGGGGCCGCCCCGCGAACCGACGCCATGCCCAAAAGGGCAAGGCCCAGCGCGACGGCGGCGATGCGTGACATGGTCGGAGCCTACCAGTTCCGTACCCGGTGCCAACCACGGCTTTTGAGCAATCGGCGTTGGATAGCGCGATGCTTTTGTAAATGGGTTGCCATTTGTGATGGCGAACTACGATGGTGCGAATGGAGTTCGGTTTCAGGTGGACCAGAAAGTGATGCGGCAATCCCGGTGAGTTATTCCAGTAATTGGCATCATGCCGCTCTGCGGAAACAAAAGCGCCGTTGCCGCTGCGCTTTGCCGGCGCAGTCCAAGACGGGCGTTGTAGAAGCTGGCAGTGGGGGAAATCTGGATTGTGTGCCGCCGGTTTCATTTCGGAGCCGTGGGCTTCTTCTCTTCGCCTAACGACTCCCAAAAATCCAGCGCGCGGCGTTTGGCCAGTTCGATTTGCGCTGGAGTCAATTTCAGCGATAGCGCGTTTCTCTGCCTGACCGGAGGGGTGAGAATGTTGCCACCCTTCTCGATGACTAGCAGCCCGTCAAAAAACGCCCCGTTTCAGAATTTGACTTCCGTTTTCGCCGCCGCGCCACGGAGGCGCCCGCAAACTTTCCTGAAGCGCCCCGAAC
>RFSE01000365.1 GCA_009924135.1 Pseudomonadota bacterium
GCGGGTGAGGGGTGACCGGGGCAATTTGCATGGGCATCCCCCACTCCACCAGCTACTTGCCGCTGCTGGCAACTTTCCAACTGCTTTTTCTAAGATGAACGGTCCAAGTCGCCGGAAGCGGCACCCATTGAGCCTTGGCGGTGCTTCCTCGCATAAAAAACGCCCGCCGGACGATTCATCCGGCGGGCGGGTGCGAGTTAAAAATACGGTTTACTTCTTCTTGGGCTTGAAGTCTTCGTGACAGCCCTTGCAGTTGACGGCCGCCTTGTACTTGTCAGCAGCACCGGCTTCGCCCTTGTCGAGCGCAGCGGTGGCTTCCACGAGGGCGGCACAGAGCTTCTTCCACTTGGCCTCGTCGCCCTGGGGCGGCTTGCAGGCGGCCATGGCGGTGTAGGCTTCGAGCATGCCTTTGATCTCTTCCTTGGTGGCCGTGCCCGAGCTGGCTTTCTTGCACACGGGGTCGGTGCCCTTCGGAGCCGAGTTGTACTTCTTCATCGCGTCCTTGATGGGGTTGCTCTTGCCATCAGCGGCCACGAGGCCGGTGACGCAGACGCTGAACGCCACGCCGAGAACGGCGAAGGCGCGGAGGGCGGTCTTGGTGGTGTCTTTCATGTGGTTTCTATGATGCTGCTGTATGTTTTATGCTGTTGCCCCGGCCAGCCACGTCGCTCAGGCGCCGCTCTGACCGGGAAAGTTACGGTCTGGCATTGGATGCAGGATTGGCCCCGGCATTCAACGTCCCGAACCGCCCGGGTCAAAAACGCCAGGTGAAAGCCGCCCGCAGGCGGTAGTCTGGAACCGTCTGAAACGAAGTGTTCCGCAAGCTGACCGGCAGGTCCACGCCGAACTCCGCCCCCAGCTTTTCCTGCCAGGTCGCACTGAGCTGCGGACCGACGTACACGGCGGTCATGCCCGTGTCCCCTGCCCTGGCACCGGCAAAGGTGTCCTGGCCCTTGGTTTCTCCGGAAACATTGGCCTGCAACGCCACGGTGTACTTGTCGTCGAGCACAAGAAACGCGCCCGGCCCACCCGACCAGGAGAGATCATTGGCGAAGCGGTAGCCGAACTTTCCCGTGCTGCGTGCGGCAAACTGGGTGCTGGCAGTAAAATACGCCCGCTTCCAACGCGCGTAGAAGCTGGTACCCAAAATACCGTCCACCGAACCGCTGCCCAGCGTAAGATCATGACCGTGCACGGCACTGTCCACGGGAGCCGGTGGTGCTGTCAGTTCGTCCACTTCTTCATGCAGGCGTTCCGTGCTGCCGGTGGGCAATTTCACCCCGGCCATCAAACTCCAACGGACGGTGTAATCCATCTTCTCAAAGTGGTAGGCCAAGACATTGGCCACCAGTGAGACGTCGCCGGGACCACTGACGCTCCCGCGCTGGAGCGCGCCGGTGTCGTCGGGCCGCTCGAAGGAGCGGTGAATCAACGGCACGTTAAACTGCACGCCGAAACGATCGTTGAAATTGTATCCCACGACCACTTGTGAGATCGAACTGTTCACCGACTGCGCCACCGGGCTGGTGGTGCGGGCCCCGTCGAGTTGGAGCGTGCCCTGATGACTGAACTGCTCGGCGATGCTGGCATGAAAGCCGGTGCCCAGCACACCCCGCGCTTCCCCGGCGGAGTAGATGGAACAGAGATCGCACCCGAATGCCGGGGCGGCCACGCTGACCAGCAGCGCGGCTCCGAGGGTTTTGACTGCACTAGTTTTGGCGTTTGATTGATTCATTAGTTTGCTGTTTGAGGATGGGGAACTTGAGGCGGTGCCGCCAACGGATGGGCTTCACTACGAACCCGCCGCCGGATTGATCATCAATTCCAACTTTCCAAATTGTTTCTGCCACATTCCTGCTCGCCGGCCGACACCGGGCTGGCTTGGTTTAATTAGGGAGGCAAAGAGGCGGCAGGAGGAACCGGACGCAATCCGCTGGATACACCGGCGCTCTGAGTCTGGGACGTTCGCCTCTCCACCGGTCAGACTTGCGACTTCCGGCCTGACGGCCAGAAGCTGATCCACGGAAACCAAGCTGTTCAAACGCCCGGGCCACACAGCACGAGCACAGCCCGGTTCACGCGGGCCTGGGAGGAGAGCTAGGCAACTCGCGGCGGCGGGGAAGGCGGCGACTCGGCACGCAAGGACGCGGCGAAGTCAGGCGGTAACGGGACCCCAGCGGACACCGGGGGCGCCAACACAAATGCGATCGCGCACGGCATTGATTCGATCTTCACAAGCGGCAACAGCGAGGCTTTGTCGTGCTCCGCTTGCTGGCCAGCCTGCACCAGCTTGCAGAGCCGGCAGGGGTTCTTGCCATCGAAGGTCTTGGTGAGTGCGTCGCGGAGGGAAGTCTGTTGCGCGTAGGTCACCAGCATCCCCGTCCAGGCCACCGACTGGAGCAACGCCCAGTGCAGCCCCAGCGACAGGGCCACGGCGAACACCACGACGATTTTGGCAGCACGCTTGAACAAGTGGGCATTGGATGCCAGCCCTCCGTTGCCCATTCAAGTCATATCTGCTACAATTCCTTGAACGGATTGCCAGTTTTGCGTTCCAAGATGCTGACCGCCTGTGTCGGCATCATTTTCGCGCAACCGCACTAACCCTTCCCGCCCATGAAAACTTGCCTGCCCTGCCTGGGGCTCCTGCTCGCGCTCCTGTACGCCTCCCCCGTCTCCGCCGCCAATCAGCCGGCCGTGGAGGAGATTGTCAAACTCCACAATGCCGGACTGGGCGACGAGACAGTGGTCGCGTTCATCAAGAGCAAGAACTACCTGTTCGACCTCACGGCGGACGACGCCATCCAACTGCGTGACCGGGGCCTCACCAGCCAGGTCCTGAGTGCCATGCTCGCCAGCGGCAAGACGGGCTATTTCCCGTACACGCCGAATACCAACCTGCTGTATGGCCTGTCGGAAGCCATCGACATGCTGCTCTCCGAAGGTCTCGACAAGGTTTTCGCCCGGCATCAGCGCTGGGCCGCTGGCGTCCGCACAGCCGTTG
>RFSE01000366.1 GCA_009924135.1 Pseudomonadota bacterium
AAGGGCGACGGCTACGTCGTCAACATCGCCTTTGGTCGCCGAGGCTCGACGTTGAGCACCGGCACGAAGACGTCGGCCCCGGTCTATTACGATGCGGCGCTGATGATTTTCGAGAAGCTGGTGCGCGAGAAGAAAGCGAAGGGCTACACGGAGGGTGAGAACGGCACGCCCTATCTGCACAGCGAAAAGGCCAGCCAGGTCTCCGGGCTGGTGCCGCAACAGCCCAACAGCATCGACGAGATCGAAGTCGCGCGGCTTACCAGCAACCCGAGCTGGGGCATGCAGGAGAAAATGGACGGCCGGCGACTGCTGCTACGCAGCGATCCAGGCTCCGTCACTGGCATCAACAAGAAAGGCCTCGTTGTCTCCGTGCCGGAAACCATCGCCCGCTCGGCCGTGGAACTGCCCGGCTACTTCGTCCTCGATGGCGAATCCATCGGTGACTACCTGCACGCCTTCGACCTGTTGTTCCTCAACGGCGAAGACCTGCGGCCCAAGCCCTACCGCCAGCGTTACATCGCGCTGTTGAACCTGCTCGCTGGTGGCCTGCCCAAGCACATCAAGGTCGTGTCCCTGTGGACTGACTCCATGGACAAGGCCTCGTGGCTGCACACGCTCAAGCAGCAGCAAGCCGAGGGTATCGTGTTCAAATTGATGAACGCACCCTACACCGCTGGCCGGCCAAACTCCGGCGGCAGCCAGTTGAAGCACAAGTTCGTCGCCACGCTCAGTGCTGTCGTCGCGAAGGTGAATCAGCAACGGAGCGTGGGCTTGCGTCTGCTCAACCACGAAGGCTGGCAGTCCGTCGGCAACGTCACCATCCCGCCGAACCAGCCAGTTCCCAAGGTCGGTGCCGTGGTCGAAGTCCGTTACCTCTACGCCTACCTCGATGGCTCGCTGTATCAGCCGGTTTATCTCGGCGAGCGCAGCGACGTCGATGCAACGGAATGCGTCGTCTCGCAGTTGAAGTTCAAGGCGACCGAGGAGGACGACCAGTGAGCCCCAAGACCCCGATGCTCAATCGTTCCAAGGTGAAGCAGTTCACCATGACGACGGCTGAGAAACGGGCGCACAAGTTCACTAGGGTTGGCAGTGAGTTCTTCGTGCGCTGCGAGGTGCAGTTGAAGAACTTCATCCGCGACCAGGTCCACCGCCATCCCTCCGTCGGCAAGACCATCAAGTAAGGCGCACAGAGGAAGCGCCTTCAGCAATCCACGGAGTGTCGCTAGACATTCCATTCCCCCAAACCCCACACAACCGCCGGCCGGTCCTGTTCTCCTCTGATAGGGCTGGCCGGCTTTCTCCCAACCACAACGAACATGAATCCCGTCATTGAAATCCCCGCCGCCGAACTCAAAACCGCCCTCACGGGTCTCGGCAAAATCATCAGCAAACGCACCACCCTCCCGGTGCTCGAACACCTCCGCGTCACGCGCAACCCGCAGGGCGTCGTCACACTCGAGGCCACCGACCTCGATTCCACCGCCCGCTATCAGGTGGAGCAGCCCAGTGCTGGCGCGCCGTGCGAGTTCCTCGTGCCCTTCCATCCGCTCAACCAGTTGGTCAAAGGCGGCAAGGAACCCGTGCTCATTGGCCTCGAATCCAAGAACAAGGTCCGGCTCAAAACCTACGTCGGCAACAGCGCGATGGAACGGACCTTGGACACGCTCGCACTGGATGAGTTTCCGCCCACTCCTTCCACCACCACCAAGCCGGTCCCGCTGGACGCCACGTTCCGGGACAGCTTCCGCGAGGCGCTGGACTGTTGCAGTGACGATGCCTCGCGCCACGTCATCCACCACGTCTGCCTCGACACCCGGCACAAGGATGGCCACTACCTCGCCGCCACCGATGGCCGGCATCTCTACGCCGCCAACTCCTTCAGCTTCGACCTCAAGGAGCCGGTGCTCATTCCCGACCGGCCGTTCCTGCGCTGGCACAAGTTCATGGAGGAATCGGCGACCGAACTGACGTTGAAGCCCAAGACCGACAAGGATGGTTCGTGGGTGCAGCTCAAGTCCGGCCGCTGGACGTTCATCGCCAAGGGCTGTGACGAGGAGTTCCCGCAGTGGAAGAACGCCGTGCCCGGACCCAACGGCAATCGCACCGTGGTTCGCTTCGACAGGGAAACCATGGCCACGCTGCTCGCCGGCCTCCCCAAGCTGCCCTATCAGGACGAGTTCCATCGCGGCGTGACGGTGGAGGTGGCCGGCGCAACGGTGTGCTTCAAGGCCAAGGCCAAGGATGCGACGGAGTGGACCCGGCTCACCATCCAGAGCGCGCGTGTCCTCGGCAAATCAGTGTCGATCGCGCTCAACCGCGAGTTCGTGTTGAAGGCGCTGCGCTTTGGCCTCTCGACGCTCGAAATCGAGGATGACCACAGCCCGGTGCAGTTCCTCGAAGGTGGCCGACGCATGGTTGTGATGCCCTTGCGTCCCGATGGTGCGGTGCCAGCCCAGACTGCTCCCTCGGCTCAACCTGCCAGTTCAGCCACCCCGCCCGTGTCCGCTCCCAACCCGCAACCCAACAGCAACCCGCCTGTGAATGAACAACCGCAGGCGCAACCACAGGAAACCAAAACCATGCCCAAGTCTGAAACCAACCCGACCGAAACACCGGCCACTGAAACCTCCCCGGTGAAGGCCGTCATCGAACATATCGACCACATCAAGGAAGCCCTCAAAGGCGTCCTCCGCGAGCTGAACGAAGTGCTCGATGGCCTCAAGCAACTGGAGAAGGAGAAGAAGGCCAGCGACAGGGAAATGGAGTCCGTGCGCGAGAAGCTGCGCGAGATCCAGTCCGTCCGCATCTAGCCGGGCCTCATCAAGACGGGAGGGTTCATTGCCATCAACCACAGTGGACCCTCCCTCAACTTCCAAACCAAGGAGCCGCATGAAGAACAACGAACTCATTGGCTATGGCATCGTCGCCATCATCGCCGCCGTCATCCTCCAGCACAC
>RFSE01000367.1 GCA_009924135.1 Pseudomonadota bacterium
TTCCTCGTGCCGAGGACCCAGGACCGCTCCGACGACCTCCTCGACCGCCTGGTGCGCTTCGGCGCGATCCCGGTCGAGGTCTCCACCATCAGCGTCGAGCCGCCCCGCACGCCCCCGGAAAGCCCGTTCCGAGGCTTCGACGTCAAATGCCTCAAGTGCGCCTCCTACCGCCTCCGCGTGACCAGCGCGTTCGACGAAGGCGCGGGCGAGATCCGGCTCATCCTCGCCTGCGACCGCTGTCGCCAGACCGAAACCATCCCCGTCCGCTGACCCATGCCCGCCCGTCAGCTCTGGTTCTGGCCGCCGCCGCAACCGCTCGTCGAGCGGTTCGGGGCGGACTTCTTCCGGCAACTGCCCACCGCGCCCGGCGTGTACCTGCTGTGCGGCCCGCGCGAAGGCGTGCTGTACGTGGGCAAGGCCCGGAACCTGCGCCGCCGCCTGGCCGCCTACCGCGTGGCCAACCCGGAACGCCTCCCGCGCCGGCTCATCCGCCTGCTGCACGAGGTCACGCGGATTGAATGGGACCTCTGCCCCAGCGAAGCCGCCGCCCTGCACCGCGAAGCCGAACTGATCGCCGCCCTGAACCCCCGCTACAACCGCGCCGGCACGGCGTGGCCTCGGTGATCGGTCTTTGGGCTCACTCCGCCGCCGCCGGCCGAAAGCGTTCGGCGATCCGGTCCACGCCGCCGCGGGGGCCGTCCACGGGTTGGAAGGTGGAGGTGGCGGCGTTCCAGCCGGTTTTGGCTGGGTAGGGGTAGATCGGCATCTCCCACGCCACCCCGGGCTTGCCATTCGGGTTGCCGTTCTCCACGTGCCAGCCTGTCAACGCGACGGGTGTGGTGTCCTTCTCCCGCCAGGCGCGCACGGCTTCGAGGAGGTTCGGGGGCTGGTTGATGCCCGGGCCGCCGCCGTGGGCCAGGCCGGGCACGACGTAGAACCGGAAGAACGACTGCACCTTGTCGAGTCCGCCCATCCGCTCGGCCACCCGCTCGTAGTAATCGATCGACGAGTGGTAGGGCACCACGGAGTCCGCCGTGCCGAGGGTCATCACCAGCCGGCCGCCGCGCTTGGCGAAGGCGCTGAGGTCGGGGTTCTCCGCATTGAGATACGGCGCGAGCTTGGCCGTGTAGGTATCGATGTCCCCGCTGAAATTGATGTCCTCCGTTTTCTTGTCCGCGCCGAAGACCCAATTGAAGAGGTAGAGGTGGCCGTGGGAGGCCTCGATGGAACTGCCGAGCGGGATGCCGTTGAAGATGCGTTCGCCGGTGGCGGCATGGCGCGGGCCATCGAAGAGTTTGCGCAGGGCCGAGACGTGTTCGTCGGTGAGCGTCGGGTCCTTCTTCCGCGCCAGCGTAATGACGGACTGGATGTCCGCCGCCGTGCAACGCGGGTCGGAGACGAACTTGCCCGCCGCCGCCGGGATCTCCCGCGCCGCCATGAACTCATTCGCGGCGGCCATGATGTTGGCGTCCTGCGACTTCGTGAAGGGGCACTTTTTCAGGATCTGGTCGTTCCACAGGAAGTACGCGTGCAACGGTGTGCGGCAATGCGCGGCCACGGCGGCGGCGATGCCATCGTAGTCCTCGGGGTAACGCTGCGCCTCCTGCAACGCCTGCTGTCCGCCGGTCGAGCCGCCGCTGAAGTACGAAAACTCCGGGGCCTTCCCGTAATGCGCCTTCACGATCTGCTTGGCAGCGACGGTCATGAGGTGCGTGGCGCGGAAGCCGAAGTCCTTCCATACTTCCGGGTTGCCGATGCCGGAGGCGGCATTGGGCGCGGTGCCCATGTCAGTCGTCGCCACCGCGTAACCCGTGGCGCTCGCGCTGGCGAGCCCGCCGGGGTTGATCTTCCCGGCGGCCCCGCCATTGCCGAGGCCCAGGAAGCGGGCGTTCCATTTCACGGCATCGGGCAGCCAGACCTCGACGTTGATCTTCGAGCCTTTCGCGGGGCTGAGCACCAGCTTCACGACCGTGCGCGTAGCCGTCGAATCGCGTTCCACGGACGTGATCGTCGCCGCATCGATCTTGAGCGAACGCAGAACGGCCAGCTTGTCATTTGCGGCCGGCGGAGTCTGGGCGAAGGCCGCATCGCAACCGAGCAGTACGGCCAGGCCGAGGGAGGAGATCGTTTTGTTCATGGCGTGTGCGAACTGAGGGTGAGCTTACGCGACAGAACTGCCATGCGTCGATCAAACTGTCGGACCTGCCAGTTGCCAGGTTGCCGAGGATGCCTCTCCGATTCTTGCCGGTGCCACACCTGCCGTTAAAGTGGCTGGAACGACGCAGTGTGCTGAACTCCGTGGCTGTGCACGTCTCCATGGACCTGTGCCGGCGACTTGCAGTCGCCGTCTGTGGGCAGCGGCAGGCCGAACCAACTCGAAGCTCTCCACCCGCAACGCGGCGACTGCAAGTCGCCGGCACAGGTTCGTAGTCCCCTGCGCGGTTTTCGGACCGTGGTAGCTGCCCGTGAACCGGTGGTCGGTAGGGCGCGTCTGTCCTCAGCGCGCCGCTCAACCACCCGGACGTGCCTAGCCCTCGACGGCGCGGTGAGGACACCGCGCCCTACCAGCCACCAGTTCATTGGGTGTACCCGATTTCCGAAGGTAAAACCGCAGATGACGCGGATGGCGCGGATAAAGAACCGGTTGCGCAAGCTCGCTACCGGCTGGCGGTGGTTGCCCAACGCAGCGCTGGAAAGCCCGTGTCATCCGCGAAATCCGCGGTTTCAACTACGGAGTTTGGGATAAAAGCATGAAGCCCCACCCTGCACTTCCCCGTTGGGGAAAGGGCGATGCACGCTAGACGCAAACCGTCTCAGCGCCCGTGGCTCACGGGATCACATTGATCCTAAAAACGGCAGTAGCAGGCACGCTCCGCCGACGGTGTGGCAGTTAGTCACGCCGGAGGCATAGCATTTGTCGAGTTCTTCGGCCTTGGGGC
>RFSE01000368.1 GCA_009924135.1 Pseudomonadota bacterium
GCCGAGAGGTTCGACGCCCTCATCGGTGGCGAGGCTCTCACGACCAGTTGGCATCGGGAATTGAAGATCGACCCGCTGGTTGATTCCCACATGTACGGTCCAACCCACCAGTTCCCTTTTATACTTCATGCCCACACGATGGCCGCCATTGACCTGGCCGCCGCACGCATTCAGGCCGCGATCCCAGCGCTTGAACAGGCCGAGGCCGAGGCGCGCACGGCTGCCGAGGATTTCGCCCGGCGCGAGGGGTTTGAGCATCCGCTGGCCGCCGTGAAACCGACGCAGCCGGACGCGACCGGGGACACTTCTGTGGCACCCCTGGCACCTGAGCCGGAAAAGTATCCGGGCAAACGCAAGGCTACCAAGTAGCTTTTGCCGGGTGCATCTCGTCACGCAATTTGCACTTGGCACCCCTCTCGCACGTCCGCCAGCGACGGCGGGAGGGGTTTTTGTTGTCCCGCCCCTTGGCATCATCGCCACGCTCAAGACGCGCCATATCGAATCCTAGAGCGGCGGGGATACCCTGCGGCGCGAAGTCGCCGGTCAATACTCGGTGCCTGTCAGGTTATGCCACCGCCTCCGGGGTGAGCTTCCAAAACCGCTCTGCGTCGGCGTCGGTAACGAGGTTGTGATAGTGCTTCAGCAGGATGCCGGGTGAGTTGCCGAGTTGCATGGCCACCTTCCCCGCGTCCTTCACGACCGCCAGCGAGTAGGAAGCCGCCGTGTGGCGAAGCACGTCCTGCGGCCAGTTTTTCCAGCCCATGACGCCCCGGAGTTTCCGGCGGTGCCTTCGCTCGGTAATCGAGCACAAGCCCACCGGCCCGCGCGGTTCAAGGTGCAGACGCAACCACTCGACGCAGACCGGCTGTAGGTTCACCCAACGGCGGCGGCGAATCTTTGAAACGTGTTCATCAATCCGCACGGTGGCATCTGTCAGGTTCACGTTAGACCAGTCCAACCGCTTCAGCTCATCCGGGCGGATGCCGGCGAACATCCCCAAGGCCAAGCTGGGCAGGAGCGTCGGGGACCGGCGGCGGCACTCCCGCAGGAGCTTCGCCGCCTCATCCGGCGTCAGAATTCGCGGGGCCTTATGGTCGATGCGTTTCTTATCCATCCGCCGGACGAAATTCTCAGGAATCCACCTCCGGCGCTCGGCAAAAGCCAGCAGGGAAGCAATCCGGCCAAGGTTGCTCGCCCGCGTCCCCGGCGCTTCATTGCGCCCGGCGTAGAACGCCTCGACACACTTTTGGTCAACCTCGCCGATAAGCATGGACTCCCGCCCTCTGGCGAACATGTTCAGATATTGCCGCAGGCTGGTTACGTACTTCGGGCGGAAGCCGTCGCGAGTCTTCACCGCGATAAGCTCATCAATGGCCCGCCGCAGCGTCACATTGACCGTAGGCGCGACAGGAGCGGGAGAAACGGGCAATGCAGCCGGGAGGCCGCGTCAAGCGTGACGGGGGCGCTCATTTTTTCGGGAGGAAAGCAATCACCAGCGCGTGTTCAATAACTTCCTCCGGGGTCAACCCGTTGGCCCAACCCTTCGCGTAGATCACCGCCGAACCGAGCGGCGTCAGGTGAATCACGCCGTCGTCATAGGCTTGGACAAACCCCGTGGAGATGGCGCTATTGATCGCCCCCGACAGGTTGCTCAACAGCTTCTCGACCTCTGTCGGCATGGGGGTAAGCGGCTTTGCAGGCAGCCGCACGGCCTTTTGTGCTTTGGACATGGTATCAGTGACCCCGGACGCCGGGCTTGCGTCTGATACGGGCAGCACAAAGCGCCCACGCCAGCGCCGACGCCGGGGAAGTTGTTCTTGGGGATGCGTGCTTTCCGAGCCGGTATCAGACGGCTGCCCGCAGCACACGCGCGGGAAATAGGCAGGAGGGAGCGCGGGCCGGTGTTATGCGGCAGCGTTATCCCAAAGGAATTTCGAGAGGCTTGAAACGCACAAACACCCTTATTTTGTTGGTGTTTTGTGGTGTTGGTGCCGGTGGCGGGACTCGAACCCGCACGACTTTTTACGGTCCCGGGATTTTAAGTCCCGTGCGTCTGCCATTTCGCCACACCGGCTACCCTGTTTTTATTGACGTTTTCTTTGGTAACGAAACCGCCGTTTGACTTTGTGCTACTTTTTTGTCCCACTTTTTGTCCCACTTTTTGTGCCACTGTTACGCCGTGAAACGGGATGCAACGCCCCGCAACGGGCACAACCAGGTTGTGAGCTCAAAATCATCGGGCGCAACCTACACCAAGGTCCTCGACGGGCGCAAGTTGCCCATCCGGGGCCTCTGGGTCCGCAATGGGCAGTATTACGCCTGTCTGAGGGTTGAAGACGCTGGCGGCCGCAGAAGGCCATCCGAAAGCGATTGGAGGGCGCTCAGACCGTCTCACAGGCGCAGAAGGCCCTCGCCGCACTCCAGGGCCAGCGGGACAACCACAGCCTGCCTGTGCTGCAACGCACCCCAATGCTCGCCGATTACGTCCAATATGCTTATCCCTTTGACTCAGGTTTGATCATGGCTTTCAAGGAAACGTGATTACGTTTGCTTGCCAAGCCCAGCAAAGTTTGGAACGCAGCCATCGGTGTATTGCGGCGGTTAAACCGGAACACGAATTCATCCAGATGGAATTGCAAGTATTTGGGGTCCACACCGTGGTGGGTGCCATTGTGCCACGTTTTGAGGTTGCCGAAGGCGCGATGGATATGCAGGGCATGGGTGGTGGGTTCGTGCAGTTCGTGGTGATAATCCGCCAGAGCCGTCTTTTAATAACCCTTCCAGCCATCGGTATTGATCATGCTTCAGGGTTGGACGTTGCGGGTGAGAAAATTACGGATGGACACCGCATCGGCGCGCTCGGTCAGTGCCAGCCTGTAAGCGGCGGTCGAAAAGTGCGGCGGGTGGCGCTCGAAAAGTGAGACACCTTCCGG
>RFSE01000369.1 GCA_009924135.1 Pseudomonadota bacterium
TTTCCCAGTCGTTGACCTTGCCGGACTTGAGCTTGGGCACCACCAACTGCCAGTTCATCTCGCCAGTCTTCTCATCAAGGCAGAGCAGGATGGAGCGGTCACCCAGATGCTTCTTGTCGCGGGGCGAGTCGTTGTTGGTGCCGACGTACACACGGCCATTTGCGATGGTGGGATTGCCGTAACTCTGCGAGCCCAGCTTGGCGACCCACTTCACGTTCTTCTGCGTGGCGGGATCGTATTTGTCCGTGCCCTTCACGAGCTTGCCCACTTCGAACTTGTCGGGCAGCCCCTTCGTGGCGTTGTACATGTTGCGGTATTGCGTACCGCCCCATTGGGTCCAGTCCTGGGCTTGGGTGATGAGTCCGCCCGCGAGCAGCGCGGCGGTGAGGAGAGGCAGGGTTTTCATGCTGTAGTTCAACAAGGTTTGTCCGGTTAAAAGGGATTTCAGTTTGCGGTCACGCTGACGTTGTCAATGAACACCCGCATCTCCTGCGGGGCAAAGCCATAAAGGCCGGGGCAGCCGTTTTGGTGCGCCACCTTGTGCGGCACTTCAATCGTCCATTCGGCCGGCTCCGGTTCGCCACGTTTCCAGGCCTTGGCGCGCACGACGCCCGTGCCGTCCGGCTTCACGTCCACGCGGGACTTGAGCGTGTACCATTCATTCGCCTTCCACTTGAATGGAGCCGTGGCCTTGAGGCGTTCCTGGTTGGAGTTGACCTCGATTTCTTGCGCATTGCCCTTGAGCACGATGAGGTAGCGTTGGTTCACTTGGCCGACCTCGGACATCTTGCGCGCCTTGCCTTCGCTCATGACATCGGACTGCACGGTGTAGTTCTTCAAGCTCGGCTCACCCATGAAGACCGTGGCGCGTTGGAAAAACTTGTTGTCGATCGCTTTGACCAGCGCCTTGGTGTCGCCCACCTGGCGAACTTCGAACTTGAAGCGCGGTCCAATCCACGGCAGCGGCGGGTAGGCGAACTTCACGCCCTCTTCGGTCTCATGCACCACCGAGATGTCGAACTTTTCGAAATCTTCCTTGATCGGCAGGCCCGGCAGGACGCGGCCGCGGATGTAGCCATGCAGGTCACCAAGCGTGGCCTCGAAGGCACCGGCGCTGGGCATGATTTCCGGCCCGGCGACGAGCTGGCCGTTCGCGTTGAATGCGCCTTTCATGCTCGCCCGCACCTTCGCGGTCGGCGGGATATAGCCAGCCCACTTCAGGCTCTTCGGATCGATGTTCTCCTGCACAACGAATCCATTCGCGTCGAGCGACCGGACACGGAACGACGCCGTCTGGCCGGGCTTCAACAGCACTTCGCTGGGAATGACCTGCAGTTGCGTGGCTTTGCCGGGCGCGGGCCAGGCCTCAGCTGCGGCTTCCGGCGGGAGGCCGGGATTGTTGCCGGGCTTGCCGAAGCAATACAGCTTCCGCGTGGTCTGCATGTAAATCTTGCCGTTGTAAACCGACGGCGTGCCAAAGCAGCGGCCATCCAGGGCGACGTGGCTGAGAATCTTCCCTTCCTTGTCGCTCGGCTCGATGATGTACAAAGCCCCAGTCGTGCCCGTCTCACTGTCACCGGCAGCCTTGCTCGCGGGGTCGTCCAGCATGGGGACGTAGAGTTTGCCATCGGCATGCACCAGACCGGCGTTGCGTTGCTCGATGCCCAGCTTCACGCGCCAGAGAATCTTCCCGTTGTTCACGTCCACGCAGCAAAGATCGCCCTTCTCGGCCACGACATACACACGGTCACCGACGATGATCGGGTGGCTCGTGGAGGTGGAAATCTCCGGCGTGTGCCAGAGTTCCACGGCCTGCCGCTCCACCAGCACCGGGGCGTTCGTCGCGCTGGTGGGTTCTACTTGTGGAATCTTCATGCACACCATCTGGCCCGGCTCGTAAGGCGTGCCGAAGATGGCGACGACCTTGTCGTTGTTGTGGACCACGGTGGTGGAGTTAATGCCGGCCTTGAACAGCGGCACGCGCCAAATGGCCTCGCCCGTGCGGGCGTTGGCGCAAAACACGTTGCCGTCACCGGTCGCGGTGATGAGCACGCGCTTGCCCTTGAACCAAGTCAGCACCGGGTGCGAGAAGGAGTTGTCCTTCGGCCGTTCACCGGACCAGCAGGTCCACACCAGCTCGCCGGTCTTCTTGTCGAAAGCGTACATGCGGTCGCCCGCCGCACCCTGCGCGCCCCAGTTCGAGGTGATGCCGCGCACAATGACCAGGTCCTTGTCGATCACCGGCGTCGCAGTGCGGGAGTTCGGAAAGGTGAGCCGGCCGAACTGCTCCATCATCGAGTAACCCCACAGCTCCTTGCCGTCCGCCGTGAACGCCTTGAGCATGCCCTGCGTGCCCAGCATGTAAACATTGCCCGTCTCGGGGTCCACCGCCGGGCTGCTCGTCGCGTAACGCAGGTAGATGGTGTCGGACAGGAAGTCGGTGTAGCGCTTTTCCCAGAGCAGCTTGCCGGTCTCGGCATCGTAACAGCGGACGCCCTCCTGCAACTCCGCGCCTTCGCCGAGGTAGCCCATGATGTAGAGCTTGCCGTTGGCGATGACCGGAGCGGACTGGCCGGGGAAGTCGGCGGTCCACAGCGGCTTCTTCGGATCGATCGAGCTCGGCAGGCTCTTCTCCGGCGAGGTGCCGTTCTGATTGGGCCCGCGCCAGGCAAGCCAGCCCTTCACGGCGGCGGACGACGAGAGGGAGAGCGAGAAGCCGACAGCGGCGGCGAGGAGGGTGGGGTTCAATTTCATGGTCAGGCTGTTTTTTAGTTGGTCTGGCGAAACGGCGGTTAAATTGGCAAACGCACGCCGGGCGGCAACTAATTTTCTTCCCAGCGTTGGATTGATTTTCCAGACTGCCGCCCGGAAAGCAACCAAATACTACGGACACGTATTATCTACCGACAGAGCATCCG
>RFSE01000370.1 GCA_009924135.1 Pseudomonadota bacterium
ACTCTGTTGTCGAACCCGATGAGGGGTTTCTCCTGACTCTGTCGGCACCGGTGGGGGCAACCATAAGCACTGCGAACCAAAATTTCGCCACCATCCGTAATGATGATGCGCCCAGCTTCCCGCTACTAAGCATCGCGGCGACCGATGCCGACAAAGCGGAAGGTAATACCGGTTCGGCTCCGGCCACGCCGTTTACCTTCACGGTGACGCGCAGTGGTAACCTCACCGTGGCGGTCAACGTCGATTGGGCCGTGGATGTTGTTGGATACCCCTTTCCGACGGTAAATGACTTTGTCCCCACCCACGCTTTTGGCTATCCTCACGGGACGCTCAACTTCGCCGCGAATGAAACCAGCAAAGTCATCACCGTCGGCGTCGTGGGCGATGCGGTGGTCGAGCCGGACATGCAGTTCAAGGTTACGCTTTCCAATCCGACGGCCAACGGTGTGATCAACACGGCCACGGCTTTTGGCAAGATCCACGATGACGATGTGAACCTGACCGTGACCGCGCTCTCAGCCAATCGCAGCGAGGGTAACAGCGGGGCCAAGCCGTTCACGTTTACCGTAGCTCGGATTGCTCAGGGAAGCCCGACCAACGCAATGACGACGGTCAATTGGGCGGTTTCGGGTAGCAGCAGTTCTCCGGCAGTAGTATCCGCAACGACGGCCGATTTTGCCGGCAATGCTTTTCCCAACGGCACCGTCACCTTTAACGCGGGGGAGATGGAGAAGGTGATCGGAGTGCTCGTGAATGGAAACACTCTTATCGAACCCGACCGGGAGTTCACCGTCACCCTGTCGAACCCTTCCAGCGGGGCCACGATCACGACCGCGACAGCCTTGGGGACCATTCATGATGATGACGCCCATCCGGCCATCGTGGACACGTTGGGCAATAACATCTTCAATTTCTTCACCGTCCAGCCGGGAACCAACTATGCACTCTCGTTCACCACGGAAAACCAAGCCTATCAACTGAGTTCGGTGGAGTTGAAGATTTCCGCCGGTTTCGGAACCTCGACGATTCTTACCGAACTGCGCAGCGATCAGGCCGCTGTTCCCGGGGCTTTGGTGGAAAGCTGGTCAGTCACCACGAGCGACTTTTTTGCTGTGGTCACCAATGTCTCGGTGGGGTTGCCCAGGTTGACCGCGAGCACCAAATACTGGCTGGTGTTTACTCCTTCGGGCAATCCGATCGACCTTGTTACTGGCCAGCCGGCCGACAACTGGGGAACGGCTACACTTAATGAGCAGATTCCGGGTTTTCTGGGCCTGATGAATGTGACTCCTCTCGTCGCCGTTCGGGGCCCCACGATCGCCTCCCTTGTGCCATCTTTTGCAGTGTCGGCGACGAGCGCCGACCAAGCCGAGGGCAACGCCGGGCTCACCCCCTTCACCTTCACCATCACCCGCAGCGGGGTGCTCACCAATGCCAACAGCGTTGACTGGGTGGTGGCGGGCAGCGGGGTGCAGCCGGCGAGTGCCGATGATTTTGCCGGGGGCGTGTTCCCCAGCGGCACCGTGACCTTTGCCATCGGTGACGTCGCCAAGACCATCACGGTGAACGTGGCGGGCGACCTGGTGGCCGAGCCCGATGAAACCTTCACCGTCACACTGGCCAATGCCACCGCAGGCGCGCTGATCACCGGGGCAACGGCGACGGGCATCATCCGGGCCGATGACGTGGACCTGCAGCTCGAAGCCCTCAGCGCCGACCAGCCGGAGAACGCGGTCGGCCCCTTCCGGTTCCAGGTCCGCCGGATCGGCGCCACCACCGGGGTGACCACCGTGCAATGGGCCGTGACCGGCGGCGCGTTGAACCCGGCCAACGCCGCCGACTTTGCCGGGGGCGTCCTGCCTTCCGGCACGGTGACCTTCAATCCCGGCGACACGCTTCAGCCTATCAACATCAATGTCCAGAACGACAGCGAGGTCGAGGCGGACGAGTCCTTCGTGGTCACCCTTGCCAATCCCTCCGCCGGCGCACGCCTGACCGTGGCCAGCGTCGGCGGGATCATTCGCAACGATGACGTTGCCATCGCCATCGCCGCACTGGACGCGGACAAGCCCGAGGGCAACTCTGGCGCGACCTCGTTCACCTTCCAATTGACCCGCACCGGCGCGCTGGCTGGCTCGACGACGGTGAACTTCGCCGTCGTCGGCAGCGGGGCCAATCCGGCGAACGGCACGGACTTCGTGGGCGGGGTCCTGCCCCAGGGACAGGTGACGTTCAATCCGGGCGAGGCCAGCAAAACCCTCACGATCAGCGTCCAGGGCGACGCGGCCAGCGAGCCCGATGAAACCTTCACCGTCACGCTCGCCAACCCGACCGGCGGGGCCACCCTCAGCACCGCCACGGCGACAGGCACGATCCGCAACGATGACGCGCCGCCGGGACCGCTCATCGTCAGCAGTTTCAACAATAACCCTACAGGCGGGTCCGACCCGGTGGCCCAGCCTGACACGCTCTCCCAGGCCTTCACCACCGGCCCACAGGACGCGGTCCTGGGGTCGGTCTCGCTGCGGCTCTTCGCCCAGTTCAACGGCCCGGTCACGGTGGATGTGCTCCTGCTGGCCGATGACGGCCCCGTCAGGCTGGATATGTTTGCCCAAATGATGGTGCCAACTCCGGGCACGGTGCTGGCCACCGTTGGCACAGCGCAGGTCACCAGTCTGGGTGGCGGCGCGCTGACCCTGGATGAAATCACGGTTCAGGCGATCAGCAACGTCACCTTGCGGGCGAACACGAAATACTGGATCGGCGTGCACCCGACGGCCCCGATGGGGGCCCTAGTGGGTGTGGACTCCTGGCTGGATGCCAACCCGGTTCAGGGCGTCGGGACCATGAGTTCCCTCGGCGGCAATCTCTTCCACAGCCTGAACGGGTTCCAACTGGGCGGCAGCTTCT
>RFSE01000038.1 GCA_009924135.1 Pseudomonadota bacterium
CCGTTCATCACGACGTGCGTCACGAAACCACCAGCATTCATCAGCGAGATGCGACGCTTCTGCACCGTGGGAGCGTTGGGCCGCGTCGCGGTGGCCAGCTCCAGCGTGTGCTCGGCGGCCTCGACATACTTGGCGAGGTTCACGTGTGAGATGTCCAGGGCGTCGCTGTTTTTGTCGAAGCCATGCGCCGAGCCGTCGGCGGGCAGGTTGCCTTGCAGCGCGATGCCCGGCATGTCGAACAGGTCGCGGATGGTATTCTCATACTCGGCCCGCGTGAGCCGGCGCAGCCCGGTGCGGCCCGTGCCCGCGAGTTTCGCCTGCTCGGCCTGCAGCAACGATTCGCGCAACGACTTCACCACCGCTGCGGTTTCCTGCGCGGGCGGACGCGCGGACTTCTTCGGCGGCATCTCGCCCGCCGCGATGCGGTCATGCACCTTCACCCAGCGCGTAAAATTCTCGGCGTCGGTGAAGTCCGGCTTGAGCGCCGTGAGATCGAGATTGCCCTTCCTGACATCCTTGTCGTGACACTCGGTGCAGTGCGCGGAGAAAAACGGCACCGGCTTGAACTCGGCACCGCAGGCCAGGGGCGGCACGGTTCCCAGCAGCGTGCATAAAATTGCGAGGCGAATCATGACAGCGCGGAGCGTCTCATTTTGCCGGGGTCACAAGCAATACCTGCGCCGCCGAAATACCGACGTTGTGCGCCCAGGTTGCGACCGCAGTGCACGATTCTTATGAATGGCAAGCGCATGGC
The DNA here is from genome assembly GCA_009924135.1 of Pseudomonadota bacterium. Classification (GTDB taxonomy): domain Bacteria; phylum Verrucomicrobiota; class Verrucomicrobiia; order Limisphaerales; family SXTU01; genus SXTU01. The sequence continues at coordinate 755 of RFSE01000038.1, forward strand.
TGGCGAAGTTTTCGTTATCGCCCCGGCGTGGACGGTGATTGCCCTAGATCGCGCAACACTCCGAATGGCGGCTCGTAGCCGTTGGCACCGCCTTCGCGGGAGGTGAAAAAGTTGAAGAGGTAGATGCCATCAGCACCCGCTTTGAGGAGTTGTGTCCCTGCCTGACGATAATCTTCGGCGGAAAGGTTTTTCTGGCCACCGCCTTTGGTGCATTCGATGCCGCCGTAAATGGGCACGCTGGGAATGGCCTGTTTCCATTGGGGGATCGGCAGATCGCCGCGTTCGTGAAGGAACTCGGAGACGGCGACGAAATCCACCCAGCCGCGTTGCACCCACACAGGCACGTCGCAGCCCAACTGGCGCGCGGTGGCGGGCGTGGGCGGGGTGCGACCATAGTTAGAGGGCGGGCGCACGGAGAGGACAAGGCGGCGGCCGCGCTCACGTCCAACGGCGTCGAGCATCGCACGGACACGCTCGACCAGTGCGTTCATCTTGGCGACGTGCTCTTCGGTGGTGCCGTCCTTGAAGAAGCTCGGGAAGCGGTTGAAGTCGAGTTCGAGGCCATCGCAGTCGTAGCGGCGCACGGCTTCTTCGAGGAGGCGGAAGGTGTAATCGCGGACCTCGTCACGGCCGAAATCCAGCGCACCCTTGCCGCGATACTGCTGGTTGCCGAGCCGCCACTCGGGATGGTCCAACTGAAACTGGGTGCGGAGGAAGTCGTTGCCGTGGTCGTCGTTCATCCGAAACGTGAGCAGGGCTTCGCATCCGCGGCGTTTCGCTTCGGACAGCATGAGGGCGTAAGGGTCCGCGCCGGCATCGAAGAAGGTCTTCAAGTTGGTGAAACGCTGCTGCTCCGAGGCCGGCCATTTGGCGCGCTCCTCGGGCGTGGAGAGTGCGCCGCGCATGGTGCCGACCTTGGTGGGGTAATACATGACCTGCGCGTTGATGCAGACCAGCACGGTGTCCACGCGGCTGCCGTCGTAGGCGACTTCCTCGATGAGGCGTTTGACGTCGTCCACGGTGACGGCGACGGGGCTTTTACTGTTGGCCTTGGTGGTGAGGCAGGAGTCGCCATCGAAGTTGTAAAGGACACGGCGGTTGCGGGACGCGGCGCGTATGGGCGCGGGCGGCGGGGACGGACGCGGACTTTCGAGCTGGGCGAAGGTGCCGCCGGGGAGGACGTGATGGTAGAGGCTTGTGCCGCCCAGTCCGCCGCCTGGGGTGGCTCGGTCGATGTGCCGCCAGACGAGGTGCAACTGGCCTTTGATCCACCGGACGGCGGGATAATCCACCCATAGTTTATTGTTGGCCGACCGAAAAATATCCGTGGGAGCCGACCAGGTCCGACCGCCGTCGCGACTGGTGCGGAAGGCGAGGGCGAGGCGCTCCCCGCCATGCCAGCTATTGGTGAGTTTAACGTCGGGGTTTTGGATGAGCACCAGCGTCCCGGTATCGGGGATGCGCGTCAGCACAGGCGGCGCGACCGGATTGGGCACGGTGGACTGCACGGGCTGGTTCCAGGTGGAACCATTGTCCTCCGACCGGCTCTCCCACAGCCAACCCGTTGTCGTGCGGCCCAGCATGAGCAGCTTCCCCGGCGCGTGCTCGACCAGCGAAGGTTCCCAGAAGCCCCATTCGTGCTTCTTGAGCGGATTATCAGGCACATGCAGCACTGCGTTGCCCGGCGAACGAGTCCATGACTTGCCGTGGTCATCGGAGTAAACGGTGTAAGCGCCGAGCGGGCCGCCCTGCTTCTTCGCATCCGGTTTCAGATTGCAGTGCAGCAGTGCGATGACGCGACCGCTCGCCAGCACGTAGAGCTTGTCCCACGGTCCGGTGGTGTATTCGTGGGAATCATCGCTGATTTTCAGCGGCCCGGACCATGTCTTGCCGTCGTCGGTCGAACGACGGAAGACCTTGAAGGCATCGCGGCCATTGGCGAGCGAGGTGTGGGTCAGGCCGAGGTCGCCATTCGCCAGCCGCGCGAACGAGATTTGGAACAACGAACGCTTCGCATCGCTGAAGACGGTCTCGGGCGTGGACCACGTCTTGCCGCCGTCGCGTGAACGGATCTGGCGAATCTCACCCCGATCCCAATCGCCGCTTTTCTGATGGGCGCCATACATCAGCAGCAGCGAACCATCCCGCAGCTCAATCAACGAAGCCTCACCGTTGCGCGCTGCCTCCTTCGAGTACGGCACGATGATGTGGCCCGTTCCGTGGCCTGGGGGAGTTTCGGCCGACTGGAGTGCAGTCAGTGGCGCGCACAGGCAAAAGACCACGAGGAGTTCCAGAAACGACTTCATGACAGTGTTTGGCATTGAGCTATCCTGCCATTTCCAGCCCCTTCATGGTGTTTGTGCTGCCGGTGCATTTGGCAGCATTCAAACCGGGGTGGCGGCGTGATGCTTCGCTGACGGAGCCAGGCCGCTTGCCGTTCATTTTTTGCGGGTGGCGCTCTGGTCTTCGTTCAGCCAGTTGTCGTCGGCCGGGAGTTGAAGCCGGCCGTTCCGGGCCAGGGCGCTGGGTCCCTTCCAGCCGAGGGCGGCATTCAGCGGGGCATCGTTCGCAGCGACGACCAGGACATTGACCGCGAGCGGGTGCTGCTGGGCGATGGCACGCATCATCAGCCAACGCCGCTCCATCACGGCATTCACCGCAGCAGGAGCGGGCCTGGTTTCCGCCTCCGCCAAACGGTGTGCCTCCGCGCTGACGGCCGTGAACTCGAAACCGGCCCGCAAAAACGCGACGCGCTGATGCGATGCGGGGTCGTCCGCCGTGGCCTTGGCGGCAGCCACGAGCTCGCCCCGCATGGCTGTGAGGGTCTCCGGCTGGATGAGGGGGAAGGTGCTGCGCTTGCCCGCCTTTCTTGGCTTCACGCCCTGTTCCGCGAGCAGGAAGTAACGCTTTACCGGCTCCGCCCCGGCACCGAACCCGGTCTGGCAGTAGTCCTGCAGGAGTGCATCAAAATTCAGCGAGGGGTCCCAGTTCAGGCGGGCGGCCGTGTAGTAGTGAAGGCCCTGCGTCGCCCAATTGTGGAAGACGCTGTCCATGTCGGTCGCGAGCATCCCGTTCGCCGCCAGATACCGCATCGTGTCGGCGGTCTCCCGGGCTTGGGGACTCAAGGCGCCGGTGCGATAGCCGCCGCCCAGGTTGTTGGGCCGCCAGTAAACCCGCCTGGCCCCCGCCGCCTGCCAGCCTTTCCAGCCATCCGCCTGGCTCGGCACGTAGCGAACGACAAGGTTCGGGTGCAGCCGCTCACGGACCGGTGGATCGGAGTAGTAGCTGTAGGCCTCCACCAGAAAAAGTTGATCCGGCACCACCTTGGTCACGCGCTCCGCCACCGCGTTCCAGTAATGGACATAGCGGTCCGTGAGCGAAACGTGTTCGACCTCGGTGCGGGCGGCTTCCCCGACCTTCGTGAAGACGAGCATGTTGATCTTGGGGCCGTTGGGCGCATCCAGTTTCTGGCAGGCCTCGCAGAGGCAGAAGCTGGAGTAGCCGCCATCGTTCGGGCAAAGCGAGATCGCGGGGTGCGCCTTGCCACCGAGCTCCTTGATGATGACCTTGGCAACATGCTCGATGAGCCCGGGATTGGAAACACAGAGCCGCCAGCGCTCCTTGGCCTTGCTCTGGTCGCGCGTGCCGTCCGGCTGCAGGGCGAACCACTCGGGGTGCGCCGCCCCGTGCTCGGCCCAGCCGCCCTCGAGTCCGCAGCCGGCCGCCCCGCCGACGATGCCGATGTTTCCGCCCAAACCGTTCCAAGCGGCCCAGCCTCCTTCGGACTCAGTGCGTGTGGCCGCCTCGGAAACCGTCCGCAGCTCCGCCGCGTCCAGGCCCAGCCACTCCCGTCCCTGAGCCGAGCCACGAAAGTCACCCGACGTAAACCGGATGCGCCGCTGGCCGATGGACGGGGTAAAGCGCACGTTCAAATCCGACACGGAGAGCGTGGTCATTTTCGGGACCACCTTGCCACCTTCACCCGGCCACAGGCTGCGGCAGCCAAGCGTTTGAAGCAGGGTGAAGACTGGCCGGGCACTGGCCGGTCCACGGCTGTCGCTGCCGTCTTCCTTTGAAAGCAGGGCAAGGGCGTTGCCCGTAGTCTGGATAACGATGCCGCCCGCCCCCAGTCCCTCCAGCTTGAAACCCGCCCGCCGCGCCAACGGGCCATCACCGAGCAGGATGAACGTTTCCGCGGTTGTTTTGGCCACGGGAGGAAGTATCCGGCCTCCTTCGATGCGTGCATCACTGAAGGCCGCCTCTTTCATGACCGGCAACACGGCTCCGGAAATCTGCTTCACATGCGAAACCAGGGCGGACACGGCGAGATCATTCGCGTCCAAGGATTCGCCGACCACGATGACAGCGACGGGCTTGCCGGCGTCGGCGAGGCGCAACGGTGCCCCCTGTGCCATGGTGAAAACGAGGGCGGCCAGCAGCGTGAGGACGGGTTTCATGTGAGTTCGAGCCCCTTCATGGTGCCTGTGCTGTTGGCGAATTTGCCAGCCTCGAGACCGAGCCGTTGAAGGATCGAGACGTAGAGATTGGGCAGCGGATAGTTGTTCTTCCGGTCGAAGGCCAGGTGCTGGCCGTGTTTGAAGCCGCCGCCGGCGAGGAGCACGGGGAGGTTCTTGGTATCGTGGTTGTTGCCGTTGCCGAGGTTACTGCCGTAGAGCACCTGGGTGCGGTCGAGCAAGGTGGCGTCGCCTTCCTTCGAGGACTTGAGCTTCGCCAGCAGGGCGGCGAGCTGGCGGAACTCGGCGAGTTCGAGGCTCTTGAGCTGGGCGAGCTTGTCCTCGCGGCCGACGTGATGCGAGAGGTTGTGGCTCTCGCTGCTGACGCCCGGGATGTGCTCGCCGAACCCATCGAGCCGGATCATCAGCGTGATGAGGCGCGTGCTGTCCGTGGCGAGCGCCAGGTGGGCGAGGTCATACATCGCGCCGAGTTTTTCGAGCAGGTATTCGCCGTCCTTGGGTGCGGGGGCATCCACCTTGGGCTTGGGCGTGCGTTCCCATTCCTCGGCGATGACCAGGCGGCGCTCCACTTCACGGACCGAGGTGAAGTATTGATCCAGCCGTTCGCGGTCGGCGCTGCCCAACTGCTTCTGCAACGCGGCCGCGCGCGTGGCCACGGTGTCCAGAATGCTGCGGCCCGTGCGGAGTTCCTCGACCTGACGCTCCACCGACGCGGCATCGCCGGCGATGAACAAGGCCTTGAAAAGCTGCGCGGGACTGCGCTCAGCGGGCAGCATCACCCCGCTGGCGGTGAAGGAGAGGGACTGGTTGCCGCTCTTGGCCACAACCAGCGGCAGGGCCGCCACCCGCGTCTGGTGACCGATGCGTTCGGCGGCAAATTGATCAAGCGAAATGCTGTTGCGGAATGACGCGGCTCCCGGATGCGGCGCAGCGGTGAGAAACGTGACCTCAGCGGAATGACCGCCGCCAGCACTATCGGGATGGGAACTGCCGGAGATCACCGTGAACTGGTCGCGCAAGTCCTTTAACGGTTCGAGATAGGGGGTGAGCGCAAAATCACGGCCCGTTTCAGCCGGGTAGAAGTGCCGCTCCAGCACGCCAAGATTCGTGCAGACGGCCAGCAAGCGCCGGGGTGCCTCGGCCGGCTTGGCAAACGCCGGGCGCATGGCGTCGAGGAACGGCAGCGCGAGCGCCGCCCCGGAGGCGCGGAGAAAGGTACGGCGGGAGAGAGCGGGAGTGGCGATATGAGTCATATGCTTGTTGGCTTACTTGGACTGAAACAGGTCACTGGCGACCACTTCCTGCACGAGGGAGCGCAGGCCATGATGCGTCGCCTTGGTCCTGGCCACGATTCCGTTGATGGCCTCGCGATCGGCGAAACGGATGCCCGCACCGGTGGCGTAGATCATGAGCTGCCGGGCGAGGTTGCGGGCGAGGGCGTCGGGGTCGGCGAGCAGCAGGACGCGCAGGCCGTTCACGTCGGCAAACTTCCGGCCGTCGGCGAGTTCCCCGGTGGCATCCACTTCGGAGCCGAGTCTCAATTTGGCGCGGTGACGGCTGCCCGCTTCGCTGACGACTTCGATGAACGGTTCCTCCACGACCTCCTTGCCCTTGCGAATCTTCTTCGGCTGGCCGGCGAGCCGGTAGCGGTCACGCCAGCCGCCAATCACGTCGAAGTTTTCGAGCGCGAGTCCGGGCGGATCCATCTTTGCATGGCACGATGCGCATGCTGCATCGGCACGATGCTTCTCAATCATCTGGCGGATGGTCACCGCTCCGGTGGCGTCAGGCTCCACCGCCGGCACGTTGGGCGGCGGGGGCAGACGCGGGATGCCGAGGATGCGCTCCATCACCCACACGCCGCGCAGCACCGGCGAGGTGGCCGTGCCGTTCGCGGTCACTTTGAGGACCGCCGCCTGCGTGAGGAACCCGCCGCGCGGCGAGCCAGCGGGCAGTTTCACTTCGCGCAGTCCGGCACCCGTCACCCCGTGAATGCCGTACAGCTCGGCGAGCCGCTGGTTGACCAACACCGTGTCTGCGGCGATCACCTGCGCCACCCCGAGATTCTTGGCCAGCAGCTGACGCAGCCACGCGCGCGACTCGGCGAGCATCGAATCGTGCAACCACGGGTCGAACTCCGGATACAAGTTCGGATCGGGCGTGGTGAAGTCGATCTTCTTCAACTCCAGCCACTCGTCGAGGAAGTGCTCCACAAAGCGGTCCGAGCGCGGGTCCGCCAGCATCCGGTCCACCTGGGCACGCAGCGTGGCGGGCTGGGACAACGTGCGTTTCGCTGCGAGGTCCAGCAGTGTGGCGTCGGGACCGGAATTCCAAAGAAAGAACGACAGGCGCGAAGCCAGCGCATGGTCGCCGAGCCGGGCAGGCGTGTTCTTCGTCGGCTGCGGCACGCCGGACTCCAGGCCAATCAGCAGAAAGTCCGGCGAGCAGAGGATGGCCTTGTAGCCCGCGAGCATCGCCTGCTCGAAGCTCGAACCCCGCCCAAGCTGCCCCTCGACGATTGCCGCAAACGGCGCGACCTCCTCGGCCGTCACCGGCCGGCGAAACGCCCGGCTCGCAAAACCCAGCAGGAGGCTCCGGTGGTCCGGTGTGGCTCCGGCGGTGGTTGGCGCCGCCGCCTTCGGCGCGGTGATTTCGACTCCGGTGAAGAAGAGGTTGCGGTCGCGGAGATTCGGATCGGGATTCGCCTCGTCGAGGAAGTCGTTCATGAACTCGATGCCCAGCTCAACCGGCCCGGCGCTGGCGACGCGGAATTTCGCCCGATATTCCTTCGGCGCGGCGCGCAGCGTGTTCACCGCGAACTGCGCATGCGGCAGCTCGGTGCCATCGACGAGCAGCCGCATCTTTGCCGGTTCGTTGCCGGCGTGCGTCTCGAACGCGGTTACGGCGACCTCGTAATCACCCGGCACTGCGCAGTTGAAGCGCGCGGTGGTCGTCCCGGAAAGATTCAGCAGCCGCTCCGCGCCGAGGGCCTGGCCCGCGCCCTTGAATCCGGCGAGTGGCAACTTCTCCGTGGTTCCGACCGTGACCGTTGGCACGCCCGCCAGCGGAGGCCGCGGATAAGTGTTCACCGGGACTTCGCCAAACAACCGGCGCTGGCTCTCGGGCGGCCACTGATCGATCAACGGGCCTTCCACCTCGAACCAATCGTAAGCCACGCCCGGCCCTTCGTAATCCAAAATGCCCTGGCTGGTGCCACCACCGGGGGCCGCCCCCGCCGGCAGGGTCATCGCGTGAAAGGACACGCGTTCGCCGGGATTGAGCCACACCTTGAACTCATGCGTCGTGGGCTGGAGCGACGGGGCATCGAAGTAACCCAGCGGCTCGCCTTTCAGCGAGGCCCGCACAATGTGCGTTGCCTCGGCCTCGCCGTAGAACTCCACGTTCTCCTGCCACTCACGCATGCCGCGCTTTTCCGTCAACTGCTCCGGCGTGAGCGGCGTGGCCTGCCAGCGGCCCTGCGCGTCCTTGAAGTAGGGCAGTCCGAGCGAGACGTAACTGCGCACCATGCCGCGCTTGGCCGCCACTGCCTTGGTGCGTTCCCAGCGCAACCCCCAGAGCGGGAACCGCACACGATACCAGCCCGGCACCGACGGATTAAAACGGTCAATCTGGATGCCCTCCGGCTGATGCGCACCGATGACGCCCGTGAGCACGGCGAACGACTCCGCCTCGCCTTTAAACGAAGGCGCACGATAGGAGTTGCCTAGGTCGGCGACCGGATTGCCCGCGATGTGGCTGGTCAAGCCATCGGCCACCGTGCGGTTGTTCATGGGCACGCCGCACTTTTGCAGCACGGCCCCATGCGCGGAATACTGCCGCGCCGCCGGCTCGCGCCAGACTTTCGTCTCGGGCCGGGCCGCCGCTTTCACCACCGCCTGCCGCAGCGCGACGTCCGCCGCCTGCAAATACTTCGTCATCTGAATGTGCGAGATGTCCAGTGCGCCTGCGACTTTGTCGTAGCCGAACTGCTGGCCGTCCTCGGGCAACAGCTCCTTCACGCGCAGCAACGGCAACGCGAGCAAATCCCGCAGCGCGTGCTCGTATTCCGTCCGGTTCATGCGCCGCACCAAGGTTCGCCCGCCGGCCGAGCCCGCATACTCCGCCGCTTTGACCTCATCGCCCAACGCCCGGAGAAACGCCTGTCTTTCCGCTGCCACGGGCTGCGCGGCCTTCTTCGGCGGCATTTCCCCCGCCTGCACGCGCTCATGCACACGCACGAGCAGGTTCAGCTTGTCCGTATCGGTGGGTGGCAACGTGACCGTATCCAGGCGCAGCCCGCCCTTCTGCACATCGGCGTCGTGGCATTCGGTGCAGTGCTTGGCGATGAAAGTTGTGACCGGCAGTCCGGCTGCGGGAGCAGCACCTGCCAGGACTAAAGCCAGACCGACGGGTAAGCTCCGATTGAGCATGCCGGTGGTCGTGAGTCGCGAGTAAAACCAATTCACCGGGTTTGGACGCGGGGCAACGGCTGCGGTTGCAAACAAATTAAGCCGGCCCTCATCCCCGTTCGTAAGCGCAACCTTCAGGTTGCGGCGTACGGCCTGTCTGACGCGCAGGCTGAAGCCGCGATTACGCGAGGAACTCAGTCCACCGTATCCATCTGCGCACCCGGGCAGAACTCGGAGGAGGCCATGCGGCGGCGGCTGCCGGTCATGCGGGCCTCGCTGGGTGCGTTGGGCCGCATCATGCGTTTTTGGCGCTCGCGGTCGCCGGCACCGCGCACCACGGGAATCGGCTGGCCGGTGTTGATGTCCAAGCCGGTGACATACATCGCCGCCGAGCCGGTCATCGGGAGCGGGATGAAGTCCTGCACCTGCTGGAGGTTCCATTTCTCCTTCTTCAAAAACTTCTCCACGGCGCCCATCTCCTCGTCGGTGCAGCCGGGGAAACTGGAGATGAAATAAGGCACGAGATACTGCTCCTTGCCCACGTCATCGCTGAGGTCGAAGAACCGCTCCATGAAGGCGGGGAAGTCACCGGCCGGCTTGCGCATGCGGCGCAGGGTGCCGGGGTCCATGTGTTCCGGCGCGACCTTCATGTGGCCGCTGACGTGGTTCTGCACCAGCTCCTTCATGTACGTGGGTGTGCGCAGCGCGACGTCCATGCGGATGCCGGATTGCACGAAGACATGCTTCACGCCGGGCTGCTGCCGCGAGCCGCGCAGGAGATCAAGGCCGGCCTTTTCATCGATCCCGAAGATGGGGCAGATGGTCGGCCAGAGGCAGCTCGGGCGGTGGCACTTCTTGCATTCCGGCGCGTGACCGTTTTTCGCGCCATAGAGGTTGGCCGTGGGGCCGCCGAGGTCGGAGACGGTGCCCCGGAAGGTGTCGGACTCGGTGAGCTTGCGGATCTCCTTCATCACGGAATCCACGCTGCGGCTGGAAAGGAACTTGCCCTGGTGAAAGCCCAGGCCGCAGAAGGTGCAACCGCCGGCGCACCCGCGCGAGACGATGATGGAGTCCTTGATGGTCGCAAAGCCCGGCACCGGCTCGGTGTAGCTGTGATGCGACGCCCGCTGGAACGGCAGCTCGTACAGGGCGTCCAGGTCCGGGCCGTCCACGGGGAACTCCGGAGCCTCCTGCAGCACGGCCCGGTTGCCGTGCATCTGCACGAGGCGTTTGCCGCAGTGGGGCGTCTGCTGGGCTTCGACCGTCTTGGTAAGCCGCATCAACTGGGTCTTGTCGGCCTGCAATTCCTCCCAGGAAGGCAGGATGATGCAGTCGCTGAAATCCGCTGCGGCCGTGGCCTTCGCGCCGAGGAACAGTGCAGTACCCCGGATGCCGGTAAAATCCTTCCGCCCGGAGCGCAGCCGTTTCACGATCTCGCGCACGGGCACCTCGCCCATGCCATAGACGAGCACGTCGGCCTTGGCATCGGCCATGATCGAGGGCTTGAGCTTGTCTTCCCAGTAATCGTAGTGCGCCACGCGCCGCATGGAGGCTTCCATGCCGCCGAGCACGACTGGCACGCCGGGGAACGCCCGCCGCGCCATCTGCGAGTAAACGACCGCCGCGTGGTTGGGCCGCCGGCCCGGCACGCCGCCTGCGCTGTAAACGTCCTCCTTCCGCTTGTGACGGGCGGCCGTGTAGTTCGAGAGCATCGAGTCCAGATTGCCCGCCGTGACGCCGACGAAGAGCCGGGGCGTGCCCATGACCTGGATGGATTCGATCTTCGTCCAGTCCGGCTGGGCGACAATGCCGACGCGCAACCCTTCCGCCTCCAGCACGCGACCAATCATGGCCGCCCCGAAGGACGGATGATCCACGTAGGCATCTCCCGTGATGATAAGGACATCCAGCTCATCCCAGCCGCGCGCATCCATCTCGGCGCGGGACATCGGCAGGAACGCGGTGAGGTCCGGTGCGGGTTTGGGTTTGTGGGCGGCAGCCATACAGGGCGGGACGATGCCAGAGAACCGGCCATTTAGCAAATCGGCCGGTGCCCGGTGGATTTGAAACTGCTTTGTGTGGAGCGCGGGTGTGTGCGGAGCACCACCCGCAGTCTGCTACAAAGTGCGAACGTGCTGCGGCTGGTCGGCGACACAGCCGCGCTCCTTCCAAATCAGGACAATGCGCAAAACTCTGCGCCGCTTCACCACGCCCAGCTCAAGGCCGGCCGTACAGCTTCTTCAGCGCATCCACGTTGTAACTGCGGATGGTCCCGGTCGGCGATTGCACGCGGAGCGAGCCTTTGGCGATTTCCACCACCACGCCGGCATAGCCCGGGATGTCCACGTGCTTGCCGTAAACGTTTTCCGGGAAGTCCGCTTGGGTCGCATACCCGCGGATCGCCCGCACGGGCTGGTCGAAGTCGGGATTCGTGATGATCCGGCGCGCAGGCGTCAGGTCCTCCTCGGGTTCGTCGTCCACGGGTTTCGGCGTCGGGGCGGGCTTTGGCCGCTCCATGGAAAGGGTCTGCGAGACGGGCTTGGTGCGGTCCGGCGGCGCGAAGAGGGTCTTGAGCCGGTAGGCGTTGAACCGCTGCGAGGAGCCCTCCCGGGAACGGACTTTGAGCGACTGGTTGATGATCTCCACCACCACGCCGGTGAAGCCGTGGATGCTCACGTACGCGCCCAACGTGCATTGCGGGTAGTCGGGACGTTCGGTGAACTGGCCGATGGGAATGGGCTCGCCGGAGTAATCCGGCTCGGCGATCACCTTCGGCGTCGGCACCGCAGGTGTGGCTTCGTTTTCGGGTTCAGAGGTCGAAGGCGACTGCATGGGCCTGATAGTCTCGCTGCCTTCCGCGAAGATTGCGAATGGTATTTGGAAAATTCTTGAACCCGCTCGCTCGCTCACCAATCCGTCGGCACGTAATCCTTCAGGAACTTGCCCCAGATGTGTTCGCCGGTGTTAAACCCCGCGATGATCGGGTCCACGATGCGCGCTGCGCCGTCCACGATGTCCAGCGGAGGGTGAAAGCGGTGCATCTGCTGCTTGCGCTCCGCGATCTGCACCGGGTCCTCGTCCGTGACCCAGCCGGTGTCCACGGCGTTCATGTGGATGCCGTCGGCGTGGTAATCCGCCGCCGCCGTGCGGGTCATCATGTTCAGAGCGGCCTTGGCCATGTTCGTGTGCGGATGCCGCGTGGTCTTGAACTTCCGGTAGAACTGGCCCTCGACCGCCGACACGTTGACGATGTGCTTGTCGCGTTCCGGTGAACGGAGCATCAACGGCTTGAGCCGTGCGTTCAGCACGAAGGGCGCAACGGCGTTTACGAGCTGCACTTCAAGCAGCTCGACGGCGGAAACCTCGTGCAGCATCAACCGCCACGAGTTGCGGTCGCGCAAATCCACCTGCTGCAGGTCCTGATCCAACCGGCCCTCGGGGAACAGGCCTTTCTGCGCGGCCAACTCCTCCGGCAGCAACGGCACCTGGGAGAGCTCGGCGGCGTGTGTAAGGCCGGCCACGGCGGCGATGGCAGCCGGCAACATAGGAGCACCGGCCTCCGAACCGGTCTGAATGGAACCACTTTGCAAACGCGCCGGGTCGGAGACCGGCGCTCCGCCTTCAGGGAGAATGTGATAGCCCCGCAGGCCTTCGTAGGCGCCGAGCAACTTGCGCGCGTCCTCGGGCAGGTCATGCAGCGGCCCGTTTTCCCGCTCCATCATGTGGTGATAAAAGTCCGGCGGACGGCGCACGGTCTGGCAGGCGTTGTTGATGATGAAGTCCAGGCGCGATCGCGTGGCCAGCAGGTGTTTGCAAAAGGCTTCCACGCTGGGCGTGTGCCGCAGATCCAGGCCAAAGATTTCCAGCCGGTGCCCCCACTCCTTGAAGTCCGGCTCGGCGGCGTAACGCACCGCCGAGTCGCGCGGAAAGCGCGTGCTGACGATCACATGCGCCCCCGCCCGCAACAACTTGATGCCGGCCTGATACCCGATCTTCACGCGTCCGCCGGTGAGCAGGGCGACGCGCCCGCGCAAGTCCGCCGACTCGGAACGCTTGCGCCAGTTCAGTTCCGCGCACGCCGGGCAGAGCTGGTCGTAGAAGTGATGGATCGTGGAGTAATCCTGCTTGCAGATGTAGCAGTTCTGCGGCTCCACGACCTCGCGGAATTCGGGGTCTTCGTTGACCTCCTGCTGCTCGAAATCCGCCGGGGGAAACACGTTCGGCGTGGTGAACACCTTCTCGCGGCGGAGCTTGCGGATGCCCGTCTCGTTCAGCTTCGCCTGGTCCGACTGGAGTTTCTCGGCCTTGCGCTGTTTCACGCGCGCCTTCACCAGCCGCCGCCGCTCCTTCAAGTCCGGGCAGTAAATATCGCCCGCCGCCGTGAGCAGGCGGGTGCGTTCCTCGAGGGTCAACTGCGCCAGCAACGCCCGGTCGCCTGCGACCTTTTCAAGCAGTTCGGTGGCGACCTTGAGCCGGGCCGCGACCGACTCGGTCGGTGCGGCCTGGGCAGGCGATGACGCTGACGTGGATGGCTGCGGCTCAATCATTCCGTTGGCCAGCGTAACGGATGCTGCGCCGGTTGACCATCCGCGATGCTCAGCGGGCAATCCTTGGCTTACCTGCTCCCTGGGGCGTTCTGCCTCGCGTCAGCGTCCTGAAGTGCGGTGGCCCTCCACCGCTTTCGCCCGAACTCCAAACCACGCACCGCGTCAAAAGCGCCAGAGGGCTGGCGCAGTCCAAGACGCTGGCGCGACATCGCAAGCGACGCGCCGTTCGTTCCCTCAGCCAACAAGACCGCTTAAGGTTGCGTCAATACCTTGCCCGGCTTGTGAGCCAGGGAATAACGGGCGGGATCGGCCATGAAATCGAGCATGGCCACGCGGGCCTTATCGTCCGCATTTACCATTCGGCTGGCGATGGTGCCGTGGTTGCGGTCATGGACCAGCAGGCCGGTGCAGCCAAGGTTGCCGGTGGCCTGAATCACCGCGACCAGATAGGCGTTTTCCTCGGCGCGTGCGGCCATGTCCTGGTCGGCGTAGAGCACAAGCATCGGCGGCGTGGCCTTCCGGGCATAGAAAACCGGGGCCGCCTCATCGGCCGTGATCGTGAACTTTCCAATGCCCCGCTCCTGCCGCACCGTGTAGTGCGTCATTGTCTGACCGCTGACCGGAATCAACCCCGCGATGGCCGTCAGTTCCAAGCCGTGCGCGCGGAGGTAGCGCTCATCCAATCCAATCATGAAGGTCAGATAACCCCCGGCCGAATGGCCCCCGACAAACACGCGACCAGCGTCGCCGTCATGCTCGGCGATGTGGGACTTCACCCAGGCAAACGCTGCTGCGGAGTCCTCGATATAGGCCGGGTATTGCGCCTTGGGACTGAGCCGGTAATTCACCGAAACCACGGCCACCCCGGCGGCCGCGAGACTCCGCACCACGGCCACGGTGTCCTTCCCATTCTTCGCTCCGCCGGTCAGTCCGCCGCCGTGGAACCACACCAAGGTGGGGTAACCCTTCTTTCCCTCGGGCAGATAAAGGTCGAGTTTGCATCGGTCCATTTCGTAATCGCTCAACTGGCCCCCAACCTTGTAGGGCACATCGGCAAGCAGCTTGACCCCGCCCGCCTCGGCGGCCCAGCCCAGCGCACCAGAGGTTTGCAACGCAACGGAGAACAGGAGGAGCAGCAGTGATTTCATAAGAGATTTAGGCCGCAGATTAAGGCGTTATGGCTTGGCCGGAACCGCGTTGGTGCCGCGAATCTTTCCGAGCAAGGCCGTCAACTCGGCCAGCTTCTGCGGCTGCTCGGCGGCGAGGTTCTTGGTCTCGCTCAGGTCCGTGGCGAGGTTGAAGAGCTGCGGGGTCGGCGGGTTCCTCATTTCACCCTTGGGGTTGGGTTTGGCTTTGCCGTAGCCCGCGTTGGCATTGCCATCGAGATATTTCCAGTCACCGACGCGCAGGGCGAACGGTCCCTTGGTGCCGCCATTGTGGGCAACGAACGTGGTGCGGGCTGACTGTTTGGTCTGCCCCAGCAACGCGGGCAGCACGTTGATGCTGTCGGTGCACTGGCCGGCGGGGATCGGCACTCCGACCAGGGCGGCGAAGGTTGCGGGCATGTCCAGGTGGGCCATGAGCGCGCCGCTCTCCGTGCCGGGCGCGATGTGGCCGGGCCAGCGGGCGATGAGCGGCACGCGATGGCCGCCCTCGTAGATGCCGCCCTTGTACCCGCGCAACGGGGCGTTCGGATGGTAGTTCGTCTTGCCCACATCCTCGTAGCCGTCGTCCATCACGCCGCCGTTGTCGCTGGTGAAGATGAGGAGCGTGTTGTCGGTGAGCTTCAGCTCATCGAGCTTCGCGAGCAGTTTGCCGGCGGTGTCATCCAGTTCGTGAATCGAGTCGCCGCGCGTACCCACGGGGCTGGTGCCCTTGAAGCGCGGATTGGGCACGCGGGGCACGTGGATGTTGTGCGTGGCGAAGTAGAGGAAGAACGGCTCGCTTTTGTTGTCCTCGATGAACTTCAGCGCCTTGCCGGTAAACGTGTCCGCCATGTCCTCGTCCTTCCACCGCGCCGCCTTGCCGCCGGTCATCCAGCCGATGCGGCCGACGCCGTTGACGATGGTCATGTCGTGCCCGTGCGTGTGCTTTAGCTTGAGGAGTTCGGGATTCTCCGCGCCCGTGGGATCGGTGCCCACCTTGGCCTTGTAACTCACGGTGATGGGGTCCTTGGGATCGAGGTTCACGACGCGGCGGTTCTCGATGTACACCGTGGGCACACGGTCGCCGGTCGCAGCCATGATGAACATGTAGTCGAAGCCGACATCCAGCGGGCTGGGCTTGATCTCGCCGTTCCAATCCGGGCCGCCGTCCGGGCCGAGGCCGAGGTGCCACTTGCCCACGACGCCAGTCCTGTAACCGGCGGACTTCATCAGCGAAGCCGCCGTGCTCGTGCCGGGCGGGATGGACAGCGGGGCATCGCCGGGCGCGATGCTGGAACCCGCCGGCTGCCGCCACGAATACACGCCGGTGAGGAACGCGCGCCGGGTAGGCGTGCAGGTGGAGGCGGGCGAGTGGGCATCCGTGAATCGGCAGCCCTGCGCGGCGAGGCGGTCGAGGTTCGGTGTCTTCGCGTGCTGCGCGCCGTAGCATGAGAGGTCCGCGTAACCGATGTCGTCGGCGAGCAGGAAGATGATGTTGGGCCGTGCGGGCGCGGCGTGACTTTCAATGGCAATGGCAAACGCAATGCAGGCGGTGGCAAGCAGGGCAGACAGGCGCATGGGTGAAAGCATACGCGACACCAGACGGAGTGAGGAAGGGTGAAGGTTAAACAAAACCGTAAGGTAGCAGCCGACGTAAGGAGGCTCTGACTATCCTGCTCATCAGCGTGAGCCTCCTCACGTCGGCTGCTACCCGGTTAAGGAAAAACAAAAACGGCGTCCCGCAGTGCGGAACGCCGTTCGTAGAGGAAGTTTGCGGCGGAGGCTTACAGGCCCTTGCCGATGATGTACTTGACGAGGTCGCCGACGCGGTTGCTGTAACCCCACTCGTTGTCGTACCAGCTCACCAGCTTGAAGAAGCGGCTGTTAAGTTCCACGCCCGAGGTGGAGTCGTAGATGGAGCTGTGATTGTCGTGGATGAAGTCGGTGCTGACCACTTCGTCGCTGGTGTAGTCCAGGATGCCCGCGAGATAGGTTTCGCTCGCCTTCTTCATGAGGGCGTTGATTTCCTTCATCGAGGTCTCCTTCACCGTGCGGACGGTGAGGTCCACCACGGAAACGGTCGGGACGGGGACGCGGAAGGCGACGCCGGTGAGCTTGCCCTTGACTTCGGGGCAGACGAGCGCGGTGGCCTTGGCGGCACCGGTGGAGCTGGGGATGACGTTCTGCGCCGCCGTGCGGCCGCCCTTCCAGTCCTTCTTGCTCGGGCCGTCCACGGTCTTCTGCGTGGCGGTGTAGGCGTGCACGGTGGTCATCAGGCCTTCCTCGATGCCGATGCCTTCCTTGAGGAGGACGTGGACAACGGGCGCGAGACAGTTGGTGGTGCAGCTCGCGTTGGAGATGATGTTGTGCGCGGCGGCATCGTACTTCTCATGGTTCACGCCCATGACGATGGTGATGTCCTCGCCCTTGGCGGGAGCGGAAATGATGACCTTCTTGGCCCCGGCGGCAAGGTGGCCTTTGGCCTTCTCCGCCTCGGTGAAGAGGCCGGTGGACTCGATCACGATGTCTACGCCCAGCGCCTTCCAGGGCAGCTCGGCCGGGGACTTCGCGGAGACGACGCGGATTTCCGCACCGTTCACGATGAGGATGTCGTCCTCCACCTTGTCGGCCGCGGACTTCTTGGACCCGACGGTGCCGCTGAAACGGCCCTGCGTGGAGTCATACTTGAGCAGGTAGGCGAGGTTGTCCGCGGGGACAATGTCACCGACCGCGACGACTTCGACTTCCTTGCCGACGAGCCCCTGCTCGACCATTGCGCGGAAGACGAGGCGGCCGATGCGGCCGAATCCATTGATTGCAACTTTCACTGCCATAGTAGTTCGTGTTCGTTAAGGTTCTTGTCCGGGATGAGGTCAGAGACCGACAGGCGGCGGATGGTAATGACGCAGGGGGTTGCGTCAATGAGTAAATCCAGCGCGGCGACGATGAAGGCACATTGGGACATGCGCCACGGCAGGAGAACGGCTTCGCCCTGCGAAAGCACAAGGCGGGTAGAGGATGGTAATAATCGTCACGCCAGATTTGCAGCGGATGCTTGCCTGTCAGCGCGGCGGATTTACCGCTGCGGCACCGGCGAAGGCGAGTTCCCCGAAATCGTTGCGGTCATCCAAGCTCTTGGTGCCGGGCGTGGTGGACCAGAGTGAACGCCCGATCCGGTCCGGCGCGGCGATGTGGACGCGCGCAACGTTCATCCGCCAGAAGGTGTCGGCCTTGGGTGCTTCGACGCCGAGGGTCTTGAACGGGATTTTCACCAGGGCGAGCCAGCGCTGCTTCTCCGGTTCCAGCCGCAACTCGTATTTCCAATCGCCGTTCCAGTCCGGATCGAACTGCCCGTGGCGCGGGTCCATGGCGTCGGTGATGAAGCCGGCGGCGGCATCGGCCTTCGCCTCGGGCTTCAGACCCACGGTGAACCGATAGGCCACGTCGCGTCCAGCGATGGGCGCGAGGTAAAATGCGAGCGATTCCTGGTTCGTGCCCGCACCGGGTTTCATCAATGCAGCGGGCAACTCGCACTCCGCCAGCAGGTAGAGGTGGGTTTCATCCGTGGCCGCACGAATGCTGGTCTTGCGCGTGAGCGGGGCAGCCCCCGGCAGGGCAACCAGTTCGCTGGACGCTGCTTTCTGCCAGTGCGGGGAGTCCAAGGTCAGCCCGTTGGATACTGTACTGGCCGGCAGACGTTTTGCCCCGGCGAGCGGAGCCAGCCGCATGGCCTTCGTATCCCAGTTGAACGGGGTGCTGGCGTATGGCTCTTGATAGCCGTCATGGCTGAGCCGCAGATGCGCGGCGTTGTGGCCTGTGGGCGGAAATGGCACGAAGGCCCAGTTGCCAAAGGGCTTCGTCCGGCCGCGCTCATCGAAGTAGGTGGAGATCTCCGCATTCCGCGCGTCGATGGCATCGAGCAGGCGGTCGCGCGCGACGCGGTCCGGCTGGATTTGGTAGGCGTGGTTGAGATGCACCACGCGGGCAATGCCCCGGAGGTAATCGAACTCCCGACGGACCAGCGCGAGGCGCGTCTTGACCTTGGCCGTGGGCGCGAGCTTCTCGGCCTGGGCGAGCTGCGTTTCCAGGGAGGCCAGCAGCGTGGGCGTATAGAAGAAGCCGAGGAATTGCATCGGGTCGGTCAGGTGCTTGCGGCGGCGGCCGTAGATGTCCGTGTAAGTCCAGGCCGGGTCGCGCGTGCCAAGCTGGCGCGAGTAGAGTTCGATGGCGTGGTAGAGCTGGTCGTAGAATTGGATCATCGGCGGGGCTGCCTTCCCAAAAGCCGCACCGCAGAACTCGTAAACGAGCACCCTGGCTTGGTTCGTCTTGGGGTCGTCGTACATCCGGCCCATCGTGTAATAAACCGGTCCCTCCAGCCCGTGCAGCGTCCCCGGCCCGTCCTGGTAAATGGCCTGAATGCGATTGTCCACGAGCCGCTTCGCCTGCGTCTCGACGAAGCCCGGCGTGCGCATGGGCGTGTAGCGCGTGCTCAGGTTCGGACACCAGTTGTAAATGTAACCGGTGAAGCCCTGCGGCACCCCGTAATCGCGCCACGGGGCGAGGTCTTCTTCGTTCGTGCCGGTGAGCATGATCTGGACGTTGGCGGGGAACTGCTTGAAGGACTTCGGCGGCGCGGCCGTGAGGATGTAGCTCGTCATGCTTACCGTCTTGCCCGGATGCGAAGCGAGCACACGCTCGGCCAGCTTGCGGTGCAGAATCCAAAGCTTCTCGCTCCAGTCACTCCCGGTGTCGAAGAGCTTGGCGCAGGCTTCACACTGGCAGGCGCGGAAACCATCCGGCTGGCCCAGGTCCACGGACTGGTAGCCGGCATCGAGCCAGCTGATCAGGTCCTGATAGAACAACTCCTGCACCTCGGGATTGGAGATGCAGTACTGGGCGTTCACGCCCTTCGGGTTCATCCGCTGGCCGCCGATGAGGGCGAAGTATTCCGGGTGCGCGGGCAGGTATTTCTCCGGCGGCACGGCACGCTCCCACGTGTGCCCGCCGAAGGGATCATCCACGCGGGGGAAGCGGTTGTTCGCAATATCGTAAAAGCTGCCGCGCGGCGGATATCCGGTCCACGAATCGAAGACCGGCGTTTTCTGCACGTTCAAGTCCGCCGGCACGACGACTTTCACCGTGGGCAGGAACTCAAAGGCGGGCGACGCGAGCAGGTCTACTTTTGCGAGACCATTCACCGGCTGACGCGGACCGAGGTCCGGGTAAAGAAAGCGCACGCCGAGATATTGGCGCAGGAAGTCCGTCACGCCCTTGGCGGTGCCGATGCGGTCCCACTCGGACTTGCGCGCGCCGGTGCCCGGAGCCGCCTGTTCGCGACCCGCAATGACAAGATCACGCCCGGTAACGCGCAGGACGTAGGTCCAGCCCCGGAACTTCGCGACGTCCACTCCCAGCTTCCGCGCAAAGGCGGTGTTGCCGAGGAAGATCGCGGGCTTGGTCGCGTCGCGTTTGGCCTCCGAAACAATCGGCAAAGTGAAGCTGTTGGCCTGGAACGCGGTTTGTAACAGACGCGCGGTCTGCTGCAGGCCGTCTGCCAGGGCTGGCGTGGGTGCGGCGTCCGGGAGGACGATCTGGTAGTCAGATTTGCCCTCGGCGGCCAGGACCAGTTCCGCAGCGGCAGCAGCGGACACGGACACGCCGAAGACGGCAATTAACGCGATCAAGGCAATGCACAACCACGCGCGGCGCAGCGAAGGTCGGACAACAACTACCAATTCACTCAAGGGAAATGACATGCTGCCATCGGACGGACCAGAATGCGTTCGCTTCATCGCCGGACCGATGGGAATCGCCCACGTGCGGAGCGTGGCGTTCACGCCGCAGATGGCTTGGCTGCAAGAGTACGCTCCGAAGTTCGCGGAACCACGTACGTAACTGCGGCATGAATGCCCCGCTCCGCGCCGTCGGCTCCCGGCGACTTCGGCATTCGAGGTTAGTTCAAATCCCAATCACGGTTTCAGCAGGGATTTCAACTTGGGCTC
Organism: Pseudomonadota bacterium; assembly: GCA_009924135.1. GTDB lineage: Bacteria > Verrucomicrobiota > Verrucomicrobiia > Limisphaerales > SXTU01 > SXTU01. The sequence goes on from RFSE01000038.1 coordinate 21,333, forward strand.
GGCCTTGGCCAATTCCGCCAGCACCAGGTCCGCCATGGCTTTGGCTCCCTTTTCGGAGAAATGCGTGCGATCAGTGGTTGAACAGCTCAGGTCAGCGCTGCCGGCGTCGCCGAGCTTCTCAAACAGCGCGCCACTGGCCGCATGCAGATCCACGAGGCCGGTCTTCAATTCCTGCGCCACCGCCTTCATGGCCTCGGCGTAGGGCAGCAGTTCCTGCGTCAACTTGCCGTTCTTATCATACGTCCGCCGGTGCATGGGGGTCACCAGCACCGGCTGCGCGCCGGCCGCTCGTGCTTCCGTGACGTAGCGGCGCAGGAATTCGCGGTAGTCGGTCGCCGCGTCGGTGGATTCCGGGCGCTCCTTCGCGTGGGAATCGTTGTGGCCAAACTGAATCAACACATAGTCCGGCTTCTCGGCCAAGGTTTTGGTCCACAGCCCCTCCTTGATGAAGGTCTTGGTACTGCGTCCGCTCTTGGCAACGTTGATGATCCGTACATGGGGCGGGAAGGCCGGCGCGAGGAAGTGACCCCAGCCGCGAATGTTTGAAGTGGTGGGATACTCGCAGACCGTGGAATCCCCAATGACCGCAATCCGGACCTCGCGTGGTGCCTCAGCACTGTGGGCCACCGGGAGGCAGCACAGCGTGGCGAAACCAAGCAAAGTGGCTAACAGCGTGCGTCGTTGCATGGCAGGAATCTACCTGGCGGACGAACACAACTCCATCCCAACTGCGCAACCAAACTGGCCTGCGGAGCTTCTCAGTTTCTTGCAATCGTCGCTGCGGAGGGGACCATCGGTATGCGAAGTGCCACCAGCGGATAACGCCGAAAGCTGAAAGTCGCTGGCCGAACCTGTGCTCTGAACCAACGCCCGCGTCCTCCCTCACCCCCTACCCTCTCCCAGCGGGAAAGGGCCGGGGTGAGGGAAAACGGCCACCCAGCTCCGTACGCTGCCCTTTGCTAAAACACTTCATCGGTTGGAATAACACCTGCAAGAAACCGAGCTGCGTCTACTGGCGAGCACGGGAGGACGCGTCGCCATTTTCGAGGCTTCCGGCGCACCAGTCAGCCCGGCTTGATCCCGTTACAGGTGCTTCTTGACGAAGTCCCAGGCGGACGCGTCATGAAACTCGTGACGGCCCTCGAACACCAGGTGCTGGAAGCGATCGCCCAGGCCGAGCTCCTGAAAATACTCCGCCGAGATCGGAGCCAGTTTGCGGCCCGGTTCACGGTGATCAACCCCGTCCGTGCTGCCGGCCTGAATTTGCAGGGCCCGCGGACAGATCAGGGCCGCAAGTTCGCCGTCACGGAACAGCGAGAAGCGGTCCTTGAACTTGAAATCGCTGGGAATGGACAGTTCATCGCGCTCATAACGCCCTTCTTGCACGCCGTAGTAGCAACTGCAGACGGAAACCTTGATGCGCGGGTCCAGCGCTGGCGTGACGAGTGCGTAGTAGCCACCGTAGGACAGGCCTACCATGCCAACGCGCTGCGGATTGACCTCAGGACGTTGCAGGAGGACATCCAGACTACGGGTGATCTTGACGATCTCGACCGCTGTGAGGCTTGTGCCCAACAGGCGCATACGCTCGTCCACCGTGTTCCGGATGTTCTTGGGAAGGCCTTCCACGGAGAACAGATGTTGCGGGGCAAACACCACGTAGCCGCGCTTGACCGCGCCCCGCACCATGTCGTGGTAATTGGCCCCGCCGTTGAACAAGGCCACTTCGGGCGAACCGCCGCCACCATGCATCGAAATGATCAACGGGGCTTTGCCGGTGACGCCTTTGGGCACGATGTAGATGCCTTCCGCGTGCACCTTGGGCAGTACCGGAATCCTGGCCCGATAGTAGGTGCCCAGGATGTCCTCACCCATTTTGTCGAAGCTGGCCGGGCCGTTGGACGGCTGCCCGGGCGGTGGATAGCCGATGCTGTCGCAAAACGCCTGCCGGTAGTTTTGCACCGAGCGGGAATAGGCTTCGGGCGAAGTGTAATCCGGCTTGAGCAAGGCTCGCAAACGTGCGGTGTCCGCCTTCAACTCGGTGAGATAGGCGTCCAGCTCGGCGGCCTGTTCCACCCGCAACGGATTGGAGTCGGCGACCCGCTGCTCGAAGTAGGCCGGTGCGGGCGCGGGGTCCTGGGCCTTCAACACGACGGACGTGAGCGTCAGGGCGAGCAGAAATGGTTTCATGCGAAGAAACCTGCCATCGGACAACCCCGGCGCAACGGAAAAACGGCACATTCTTTGTTCAATTCACCGTCCCACGACGTCAGCTAACCGGCAACTCAATGTGGCTGCTTTGAAAGAGAAAATGCAAATACGACTAAGGCTTTGGTGTTTTGGCTTGGCGCTGGTTTGGACCATTTCCACCCGGGCAGGGGGCGCGGAAAAACCGGCGGAGGTGGTCATCCCGCTGGAACCCGGGCACAATGCCATCCGGTTCGAAGCGGCTCCCGGTAATCGCCCCGGCACCCAAATCAGCGTGGAGTTTTCGAGCGGGGCGAAAAAGGTCCTCGGTTTGAATGTGCAATCCCAGGAAGGCAAGCGGCGGCTGCCCCCAGCACCGGCAGCGCCGAAGAATGCCAAGGCGGCCTACGAACCGGTCAAGATGGAGGAGGCTTTCGTGGGGATTTCCGGGTTGAACCTGAAAATTTTTTCACGCCCGAACCTGCTTCGCTATACGGACGAGCAGCAAAGCGAGCTGATCAAGCAATGGGCCACCTTGCCGGCGGCCTCGCAGACCCCCATCCGCTTCGATTTCCGCAACCAGGCCAGCGGGGTGGAATTGTGGATCAACGGTTCCTATGCCGGCGCGTTGCCCGGCGAAGGCGGGCTTCGACGAATCCGCCTCCTCCTGCCCGGCGGCGCAATGGTGCGCGATCAAGGGTCATACCGGCTGCCGGTCGTGGCGGAGCCGTTTCGCGCCCTCGACATCCGTCAGATCGCCAAGCCGGGAGCGATGCGGGACGCGAAGGTTTCGCTGGCAACGGAACTGCAACTGGTGGAAGGCATCCCGCTGATGGTCGCAGATGGGTCGGGCAACGGGGATGTCGGCGTGGTTCGCGAAATGAAGGGCTCGTGGGCGTTGGAAGCGGACGAGCATCTGTCACGCACGCCGTTCGACGGCATGCCGGAGACGTTGCATTTCTCCGTGCCCCAGGCCTTCTACCAAAAGGCCCATGTGCTCTGCGCCGTGGAACCGGATGCCAAGAAGGACAGTGTGCTGACCGTACGAATGACACGGTTTGGCCGGTCAGGGCGCGGCGATGCAATAACCCACGCCTCGGTGCAGTTGCCACGTGGCGGCACTGCGCCGTCGGGTCAGTTGAAACGCGTCGGCTCGGTGACTTACACGGTCGATGGCAAGCCGTTGGAACTGCCACTTTACCTCGCCGAATTCAATCTAGACCCCGGAGCCATCCTCGACCTGCTGACCGCCACGAAAGACCCGCATGCCGCGATGCTGGACGGTGGCTATCTCGACATTGATTTGCTCGGCGCAATTGAACGAGGCAAGCCGGTGCGCGGTTCCACGAGTGCCGTTCACGTCTTTGGACTCACCCTGGAGAAAAGCCCGGCGGAACTTTCGCTGGCACCCGCGCAGCCGGGGAACATCTTCTACAATCAGGAGGTGCCGGAGACTTTGGCCGTGATCAAGGCAGCCGAGGCGGGCCGCTTGAAACTGGCCTGGACGATCACGGATGTCACCGGAGCCCTGGTCCGGGCCGACAGCAGGGACCTGACCTTCGCTGCCGGAGGCGAATCCCAACGCCAAACCATCCCGCTGAACACCAGGCAACCCGGCTGGTATGGGTTGAAGGTCAGCGTCGCACCGCTTCGATCAGGAACGCCGCCATTGGTGGTGCACGACGCGGCGTTTGCCATTCTGGGACCGGACCGGCGCAAGGCCGGGTATGAGTCACCTTACGGGGTTTGGTGGTTCGGCAACGCCCATTACGGCTGCGACGACCTGAACATCATTGGTCCGCTGCTGCACAAGGGCGGGTTTCGGAAGACGACCTTCGGCTGGACTAAATATACCGAAGCCGATTTTGCCCCCTGGTCTGTCACGCTCAACCAGATTGGTTGGGGCTTCAAGCCGCAGGACCCGGCTGGCAGCGTGAAGCGGGTGGCGGACTGGTTGCAAAAGTTTCCGCATTGCCAGGCGGTGCTCCTGTTCCACGAAAGCTACGGCAACTATCTGCCGGCGGAATTGTTCGGCGAGAAACCCGTCGAAGATGCGGAGACAGTGGAGAAGGCGCGCAAACGGGTCGAAACCGCGACGCAGGCCGCCAAGCTCTATCGCGAGAACTTCCCCAAGCTCAAACTCATCGCCGGCAACACGAGTGCTTCCGCTGCCATCATCGCGTCCCTGCTCCGGCACGGCTTCGACAGCTCGTTGATGGACTACATCGGCATCGAGACCGCCGCCGGACAGACCGGCATACCCGAGAAACTGTGGGAAGGCGGACCGCAGGGGGCCTACATCGCCCGCGATGCTGCCCGCAAATTTGGCCACGAGCTGCCGGTCACCGGCTGCTACGAATACACCACGCGCGTGGAACGCAATCTCGGGTCCCAACGACAGGCGGAATTCTACGTGCGGGATGTCCTGATGGGTCATGCCTACAACTACCAGCATATCTCGCCGGGCCTGCTGTACGACGCGGGAAATGCCTACGGCAACACGCTGTGGGGTGCGGGCGGCGTTTGTCGGCGGTATCCGTTGCTGTATCCCAAACCGGCCTACGTTGCACTGGCAACGGTCACCGCCGCGCTCGATCAGGTCAAATTCCGCCGCAAGGTTCCAACCGGTTCACTCACCGTTTACGCACTGGAATTTGACCGCGCAGCCGGTGGGTATGCGTACGCGATCTGGACCCCGCGCGCGTCCGCCGAGCTCGCGCTGCAATTCCCCTCCGACGCAAAGCTGGAAATGACCGCCTTCTACGGCGCGGTCACCACGCCCACCACCAGCGCCGGACGGCTCAGCCTGACCGCCGCTTCCGCGCCGCAGTATCTCGTCGCGACCAAGCCGCTCACTGCGGCGCAACTGGTCCGGCAAATTACCGAAAAGGAACCCGCCGGCTTTCAAATTGCCGACCCGCTGAATGACGCCGCGCGCTGGACGCTGTGCACAGACGAAAGCCTCACCAAGAAGTCCGGTGAACTGCCGCGCCACGTGCGGGGCGATTTCAGCATGCGCCAAGTGCAGGACAGCGAACGCGGTCCGTGCCTGGAACTGGAGCTGCACGGTAACGGGAAACTGTCCGACTACATCGGCGAGTATGGAACCATCGGCAACTCCAATTCCGCCGCCCTGCCCGGCACGCCTCACACCCTGGGCCTGTGGGTCAAGGGCAACTCGTCCTGGGGCAAGGTGGTTTTCGAATTTCAGGACGCAGCCGGCAATGTCTGGCGCACGCACGGCAACGAATGGCACGACTGGCCTGGCGAACTGTCGATCAACTTCGACGGCTGGCATCTCATCCAGTTCCCGATCGATGCTCAATCGCCCATCATCTATTCGTCACCGGGAGGCCGTTGTCAGTGCATCAAGGGCGGGGCCCGCACCGTGAGCTATCCCATCAAGATCACGAAACTGCACGTCATCATGAACCGGAAGGCGCTTGATCCCACTGAAATGCGGGCCGTGACTCCGGTGATCCGGCTTGGCGGCGTCGGCGGCTATTGAGTCGGTCCGGGAATCCGGGCGCTCGTCAGTGCCGCTGAATTGAGCGTCGCACCCCACCTACGACCGGAAGTGCAAACGACCCGCTGCCTTGTTTTCTGTTTGAGTCCGGCCCGGGTTATGACGCCGGTAAAAAACTGAGTCAGACCCCGGCAGTAGGACGGTTGGGGGTTCGTCCGTTGCCATGACTATTGGATTTGTCATCCATCGCGTTTCGCCGCACCGTCCAATCCGTCATGACGCGCAAGCTTGTCCCCGCGTGGTTTCTGGATGTTTTCACGGAAAACTTCGGACTGCCGCCCGGCGTGGGGACGGGTGCCTTCGTGCTGCTGCTGGTTTCGGGAGTGGCGGCGGGCGTGTTCTTCTACCAGTCCGCCCCACCTACCACGATCACCATCAGCACCGGGCCGGAGGGCAGCCTCTTCCAGACCAATGCCCTTCAGTACGCCAAAATCCTCGCGCGCAACGGGGTGAAATTAAAGATTCTCCCTTCGCACGGGTCGCTCGAAAACATTGAGCGGCTGGCGCGTCCCGGCAATCGCGTTGACATCGGGTTCATCCAGGGCGGCATCACGAACGCGGTAGACCCGGACCATCTGGTCTCATTGGGCAGCGTTTCCTACGAGCCGTTGTTTGTCTTTTATCGGGCGGAGAAGGAAGTCCGCTGGTTGTCGGAGTTCGACGGCAAAAAGGTCGCCATCGGTCCGGTTGGCAGCGGAGCGCGGACGCTGGCGCTGACGTTGCTGGCCACCAACGGCATCACCCCGGGCGGTCCGGCGGAGCTGCTGGACCTGGACGCCGATGCCGCCGCCGATGCGCTGCTGAACCGGCAGGTGGACGCGGCGTTCTTCATGGCGGACTCGGCTTCGAGCCGCGTCTTGCGGCAACTCCTGCGCACGCCGGACATCCACCTCTATGATTTCTCGCAGGCCGATGCCTACACGCGCCGCATCCGCTATCTGCACAAGCTCGAGATGCCGATGGGCAGCATCGATTTCGCGAAAAATATTCCCAATCGCAGCATCCACCTGGTTGGACCAACCGTGGAACTCATCGCCCGGACCAGCCTGCACCCGGCGCTGTCGGACCTGCTGCTTGAGACGGCCCGCGAGGTGCACGGCCGGGCCACGTTGTTCCAGCGGCGCGGCGAGTTTCCGTCCGCGATGGAAAGCGAATTCCGGCTGAGCGACCAGGCGATTCGTTATTACCGTTCCGGACAGACCTTGCTCTACCGCTCGCTGCCATTCTGGCTGGCCAGCCTGCTGAACCGTTCACTGCTCGTGATTGTGCCACTCGTGGTGGTGCTGCTCCCGGCTCTGCCGGTTTTACCGGCCATTTTCACCTGGCAAATGCGACGCAGCATCAATCGCTGGTATCGCGCCCTGCTCGTGCTTGAGCGTGAAATCGCACTGGGCTGGAACCACGAACGGCACGACGAGTTTGTCAAACGCCTGGAAGAGATCGAGCAGGCGGTCAACCAGATGAAGATCCCGGCCTCCTTTGGCGACCAGTTCTACGAACTGCGCGGGCATATCCATTTTGTCCGGCTGCGTTTGGTCAATACCGCCCCAAAGAAAACGGGTTGAAGGCGCCGCCTATTCGGGCACGAAGCGCACTTCGTCGAGATAGACCACGACTCCCGGTGCAGCGGAAACGACCAGCGCCAGCGTGGCCGTGAGCGTCGCCGGTGGCGTGAAGGGCAGCCTGACTTCCGACCAAGCCGGTCCGGCAAGCACGACGGTTTCTTGTTTGAGCGCCTTGCCATCAAACGTGCCGGTCAGCTCGAGTTTGATTTCCGTTCCGGTTGCCGCTTTCACCCAAACCGTCAGCCGGTGCGGCACGCCGGTGGTGAACTGGACGGGATGAAATTTTCCCCGGCCCTTGATGACAGCGGACTGCCTGCCCGCCTTGACGTGCGCGGGGTCGGTATTGACCGCTACGCTGCCGTCCCAGAATCCCAACGCCTTTAGATAGCCAACGCCCTCCGGTTCGAAGCCGCCCCACAGGCTGCACCCGTCATACGCGAGTTTGACCGGCGGACCTCCGGCCGCGCTTGGGTCCAGGCGCAGCAACGGCGTGGAGTAGCGAAACCCGGCGCGATCAGTGACGGCGCCACCGAGGAAGCGCGGCATCGAACTGGCCGGCAGTGCGACGGAACACGTCTGCCCGTTGATCGTGGCGGGCAGCGTCTGCCAGAAGCGCGAGACCCAGTTGCCGCTGTCGCCGTGGCTCAGGATCAGGTCCGCGTTGGTCACGGAGCGCGGGCCGCTGAACTCCCACTCAGCAGCCGTGGCCCGGCCGCGCTGGACGAGGCGCACGGGACTGACGGTGTTGAAGGCCGGTGCACCTTTCAGATGCACGTCCAGCCAGGCGAACACCTGCTCATCGGCAACCGGCGTCAGGCCGTGATTCCAATTCGGCAGGATGGTCAGGTGCTTGGGACCGGCGGCGAGCCGGTGCGTTTCCATCAGCGCCGGCATCCAATAAAACTGATCGTTCGCGCCGGTGAACCAGCCGATGGGCACCGGGCGACGGGCGAGGCGGATCGCGGGGTCGAGAGTGGTGCGCCAGTGCTCGCGGGCCGCCGCGTCGTATTTGGGATTCGGCCCGCCCCCGAACCACCACGAGTTGCCCAACTGAAGGCTGCCGGTGCCGAACATGGCCGAGCCAACTTTAAGACGCGGGTCCACCCCGGCCATCAAACTCGTGTAAAACCCGCCCCACGAGCTGCCGCACATGCCGATGCGCTGGCGGTCCACCTCCGGTCGCGATTCCAGATAGGACACCGCCTTCAGCAAGGCGACCGCTCCATGATAAATTGGAGCCCGTCGCGGATCAGCCCCGGCCTCGAGACTAGAAACGATGGGATAGCTGCCCGTCGAACGGTAACCAGGCATCGGGAAGTCGATGCACAACGCGGCGTACCCGCGTTTGGCACCCAGCATCGTCCAGTAGGTCGATGCCTGGCCCAGTCCGCCCTGGTTCCAGATGAAGGCCGGCAATGCCCGGGCCCCTTTCGGATGGCTGAAGTAGGCGAAGATTTCCACGCTCTTCTCTCCGTCCATTTCCGAGTGGAACATCACCTCCTCCGTGATGATGCCGTCCGTCTCCGTGATCTTCGTGGTGCGGGCGTTCAACGGCGTGGCGAGCAGTTTCGCCAGATCAAACACCGGATCCGGCTCGGCGGCTTGCGTTGCCAGGGCGGTGCCCAGCAGGACCACGAAGAGACACCGCGCGAAAAGAGCCGTCCCGTTGTAGTGCATGAGCGGGCACCCTAGTCCCCGCCCTCCTCCGGGTCAAAGCGAACGAACCGGCACGTCCATGCCCGCCGAGTTTTCTGATGGGCGGGCGGGTTCCATTCGTCAGCAAGCCATGAAATTGAAACTGTCCGTCCCCTTGATGAACGCCGCGTTCGCCGTCCTCTGGCTGGCTCTGTTGCCCGCCACGCCCGCTGCCGAGCCCGTTCCGCCGGCCGGTTTCCGCGCGCTCTTCAACGGCAAGGACCTCACCGGCTGGTATGGCTGGAACCCGCACGACGGCGCGAAGCTCGAAGGGGAAAAGAAGGCGGCGAACTTGAAGCAGCAACGCGAGGACTTCCCGAAGTACTGGTCGGTCGAGAACGGCCAACTGGTCAACGCTGGCAAAGGCCCCTACGCCACGACCGAGGCGGACTTTGGCGACATCGAGTTGTTCGTGGACTACAAGACCGTCGCGGGCGCGGACAGCGGCATCTACCTGCGGGGCACGCCGCAAGTGCAGATCTGGGACAAGAACCAGGTGTTCAACCCCAAGAACCCCACGCGTCGCCCGCACCTGGGCTCCGGCGGCCTCTTCAACAACACCCCCGGCACGCCCGGTCGCGACCCGCTCGTGCTGGCGGACAAACCGTTCGGCGAGTGGAATCATTTCCACATCCGCCAGGTCGGCGCGCGTACCTGGGTCTGGCTCAATGACAAGCTCGTGGTGGATGGCAACGTCTGGGAGAACTACTGGGATCGCACGAAGCCCCTGCCCGCCAAAGGGCCGATCATGCTCCAGACCCACGGCGGCGAGATCCGCTGGCGGAACCTCTTCATCCGCGAGCTGACCGAGGCCGAGGGCAAGAAAATCATCGCTGAAGCGGACGCGAAGAAGTAGCCGCCGTTGACTTGGTCCCATTCGGAATCCTCGCCTCCTCGCGTGGCGATGGCTTGCCCAAGACCGACATAGGCACCCCGACGAGCACGGTGATGGCAACCATCCATCCCCTGCGGCGCGGTGGGCGAATCTTGACTCTGTCCCTGGCCAACTGAAGCGTGGCCCATGAATGACGCAGATTGACGCGAAGGATTATCCGTTTCGCGGGAATGCCTGGTAATCTGCCCGGGAATTCGCGTGATTCGCGGGCAGACTCCTCGGGCACCGCACCGGAGTGCCGGTCTCCAACCCGGCAGGTGTTGAAATATACTCTGCAACGCGCCGGATCGGAGATCGGCGCTCCGCGTCGCCAGCCAAAGGCGGGCCAGTGTCAATCTGCCCCATGCAGTTCATTATGCGATGTCGGCTTGGCAACCAGCGCCGGATTGGGCAGTCTCCACGCCTGCATATGAACATGAACACCCGTCGCTTTCTCGGCACGCTCGCCCTCGCTGCCTCTTCCCTCGCCACCGCATTTGCCGCCGATCCGGCCAAGCCCATCCGCGTCGCCTGTGTCGGCGACAGCATCACGTTCGGGGCGGGCGTGGAAATGCGCGAGAAGAACAACTACCCCAAGGTGCTCGGTGAACTGCTGGGAGAGAAATACGAAGCACGTAATTTCGGCCGCAGCGGCGCGACGCTCCTGAAGCAGGGCGACCTGCCGTATTGGAAGACCAAGGAGTTCGAAGGTGCGACCGCCTATCAGCCCGACATCGTGGTCATCAAGCTCGGCACCAACGACTCCAAGCCGCAGAACTGGGAGAAGCACAAGGGCGAATTTGGCGCGGATGCCCGGGCGCTGGTGGCACACTTCCAGGCGCTGCCCTCCAAGCCCAAGGTTTTCGTCTGCCTGCCCGTGCCGGTCTATGAAACCAAGTGGGGCATCAACGAGCCGGTCGTGAAGGGCGAAGTGATCCCCATCCTCAACGAGGTGGCGAAGGAGATGAAGCTGCCGACCATCGATCTCTACACCGCATTGACGGGCAAGCCGCTGATGTTCCCGGATAAGATCCACCCGAACGCCGCCGGCGCGAAGATCATCGCCGAGACCGTGGCCAAGGCGCTTGCGGCTAAATAGGCCCGCTCCTTGCGGGTGCGTGTCGTTGACAAGCATCCCGCCTCCCGCCGACACTCGCGTCATGCTCCGCCGCACTTTGTTTCATCTCGGGCTCGGTTTCATTCTGGCCACCTTCGCCGCCTGCTCGCATACCCCCGTTGCCTCCGTTGCCAACCTCACCCGTCCCGTTGGCGTGGTGCAGGTGGACCTCACGCCGGAATACCCGGTGCGCCTGAACGGCTACGGTGGCCGCCGGCTGGAATCCGAGGGCATCGAGCAACGCATCCGCGCGAAGGCGCTGGCCATCGGGGATGATGTGGAAGGGCCGTTTGTTCTCGTCACCATCGACAACTGCGGCGTGCCCGAATGGATTCGCGCCGAACTGCTCCAACGCCTCGCCGCGAAGCACGTCACCAGCGATCGCTTCGCGCTGTGTTCCAGCCACACCCACTCCGCCCCGATGCTCAACGGCGTCCTGCCCACGATCTTTGGCATCCCCATTCCACCAGAGCATCAGTTGCACATCGACCGTTACACACGTGAGTTCACGGACAAGCTCGAGCAGCTCGTGCTCGCCGCGCTGGCGGATCGCCGGCCCGCGTCGCTGGCCTGGACCAAGGGCGAGGTGAAGTTCGCGTCGAACCGCCGCAAACCCTCACCCACCGGTTACCAGAACGCGCAAAATCCGGCCGGGCCCACCGACCATGAGCTGCCGCTGCTGCGCGTGACCTCGCCGGAGGGCATCCTCCGCGCGGTGCTCGTGAGCTACGCGTGCCATTGCACCACCAGCGGTTTCAACAAGCTGCATGCGGACTGGGCGGGTTGCGCCCAACTGGCGATTGAAAAGGCGCATCCCGGCGTGATTGCGCTCACCGCCATCGGCTGCGGGGCGGACCAGAATCCGTATCCGCGTGGCACGTACGAACTGGCGGAGAAGCACGGCCAGTCGCTGGCGGACGAGGCGGACCGGTTGTTGAAGGAGGGCAAGTTCACCGAACTGCGCGGCCCGCTTACGGGAGTGACGCGTCGCATCGAGCTGCCGTTCGACAAGCTGCCTACGCGCGCCGGATGGGAGGCGGCCGCGAAGAAACCGGGCGCGGAAGGCCTGCGCGCCCAGCTCGCCCTCGCCAAGCTGGACAAGGGCGAAACGATTCCTGACCGCCTGCCGTATTTGGTGCAGGTGTGGAGCTTCGGCACCGACCTCGCGATGGTCTTCCTGCCGGGCGAAGTGGTGGTGGACTACGGCCTGCGCATCAAACGCGAGTTCGATGGCACGCGCGTCTGGGTGAACAGCTACGCCAACGACGTGCCCTGCTACATCCCCTCGCGCCGGGTGTGGGACGAAGGCGGTTACGAGGCGGCGGGCGCAATGGTTTATTACAACCGTCCGAACCGCTTCGACGGCACCCAGGAGACCCGCATCATGGGTGCCGTGCAGGCGCTGATGCCGAAGGCCTTCGCCCGCTAAACTTGTCGCGCGGAGGCCGCGCAGGTGGCGATGTCATGGGAGGCCATTCGCCTGTCGATGCAGGAAGGGGCGAAAGAGATTTTCGGCCACCGGTTGCCTTCGGTCCGGCCCGCCGCATATTCCCCGCCTCATGGGTTATAGCGGTTCTCTTGTTTGGTTGCGACACGACCTGCGCCTCGCCGACCAGCCGGCACTGACGGCCGCGCTCCGGCGGGGCGGGCCGGTGATCCCGGTCTTCATTGACGCGCCGGCGGAAGAGGCCGCGTGGACTCCGGGCGGGGCCAGCCGCTGGTGGCTGCACCAGTCGTTGCAATCGCTTGCCACCGTATTGGAAAAATGCGGTTCAAGGCTCGTGATCCGGCGCGGGGACAGCCTCGCGGAATTGCTCGCGCTGGCCCGCGAAACCGGTGCTGAGGCCGTGTTTTGGAACCGGCGCTACGAGCCGGCAATCACCACCCGCGACGCGCAGATCAAACTTCAGTTGCGGGCCGCCGGACTGACCGTGGAAAGCTTCAACGGCGCACTTCTGCACGAGCCCTGGACCGTTGCCAACCAGAGCGGCAAACCCTTCCAGGTCTTCACCCCGTTCTGGCGTCACTGTCTGGCGAAGCCCGAGCCCGAAGCGCCACTGCCCGCGCCTAAACAGCTGCCCGCGCCAGACCGCTGGCCCAAGTCAACGGAACTGGCGGCGCTTGGACTCGAACCCCGGCCCGACTGGGCCGCCGGACTGCGCGCAGCATGGACCCCGGGCGAAACGGGCGCGCACGCGGTGCTCCGGCGCTTCTGCGCGGCCGCGTTGGCCGGCTACACCGGGAACCGCAACCGCCCCGATCTCGCCGGCACCTCGCGTCTTTCGCCGCACCTGCATTTCGGCGAGTTAAGCCCGCGACAGGTCTGGCACGCGTTACGTTTGGCCGGTGATGCGAATGCCCAGTTGGCTGGCTGGCGCAGTTCCCAATTCGTCGCCGAGCTTGGCTGGCGCGAGTTCGCGCATCATCTTCTCCACCACTTCCCCCACACGCCCACGGAACCGTTGCGAGCGGAGTTCAAACACTTTCCGTGGCAGGACGATGCCGACGCGCTGCGCGCCTGGCAGCGTGGGCAAACCGGCTTCCCGCTCGTGGACGCCGGGATGCGCGAGCTGTGGCGGACCGGCTGGATGCACAATCGCGTGCGCATGGTCGTCGCCAGCTTTCTCGTGAAGGATCTGCGGCTGCCGTGGCAGGCGGGCACGCGCTGGTTCTGGGACACGCTCGTGGACGCGGACCTCGCGCAAAACACGCTGGGCTGGCAGTGGACCACGGGTTGCGGGGCGGATGCCGCGCCCTTTTTCCGCGTGTTCAACCCGGTGAGCCAGGGCGAGAAGTTCGACCCGCAAGGCGACTACGTACGGCTCTGGTGCCCGGAACTGGCCCGCCTGCCCGCCGAGTGGATTCATCAGCCGGCGAAAGCCCCGGCCAACGTGCTCGCCAATGCCGGTGTGAAGCTTGGAATCAATTACCCGGAACCGATCGTGAACCACGCCACCGCCCGCGAGGTCGCGCTGGAAGCGTACGCGAGCATCAAAGGAAAGGTGCCGCAGTGACGCCTACTTCAACGCCTTCTTCCAACGCGCTAGCTGCTTCGCCACTTCCTTCGTGCCGGGTGCGCCGGTGAGGTTGCGCCGGGCCATGGCCTTGCCGAGGTTGAACGAATCTTTGGCGTCGGCCCCGAAGGCGGCGTTCACGGAAGCCAGTTCCTCAGCCGTCAGGTCGCCGAGCGGCTTGCCGAGCTTTTCCGCCAGAGCCACCGCCGCACCCACGGCATGGTGCGCGTGACGGAAAGGCATGCCCTGCCGGACGAGGTAGTCGGCCAGGTCGGTCGCCAGCAGCGCGGAATCGCTCGCGGCGGCGGCGCACACGGCGGCGTTCACGCTGGTATGCCGGAGCATCGCCGCGTTCAACCGCGCGCACGCCCGCACCGTGTCCACGGTGTCGAAGAGCCGTTCCTTGTCCTCCTGGAGGTCGCGGTTGTAAGTCATCGGCAGCCCCTTGAGCAGGGTGAGCAGCGCGACCAGATTGCCATACACGCGGCCGGACTTGCCGCGCGTCAGCTCGGCGATGTCCGGGTTCTTCTTCTGCGGCATCAGCGAGGAACCGGTCGTATAAGCGTCGGCAATCTTGATGAAGTTGAATTCACTACTGGCCCAGAGGATCACGTCCTCGGAGAGGCGCGACAGGTGCATCGCGACGAGCGCGGCGAGCGAACAAAACTCGATCGCGAAATCGCGGTCGCTCACGGCATCCATGGAGTTCTGCGTCACCAGCGGCCGGCCCTTCGCATCCACGAAGGCCAGCTCCGTGGCCACGAACTCGCGGTCCAGCGGAAGCGTGGACCCGGCAATCGCGCCGCTGCCCAGCGGGCAGACGTTCACGCGGTTGAAGCAATCGAGCAGCCGGCCGTAATCGCGGTCCAGCATCTCGACATAGGCCAGCAAATGGTGCGCGAAGTAAACGGGCTGCGCGCGTTGAACGTGCGTGTAGCCAGGGATGATGACGGACGCGTTGGCCGCGCCCAGTTCCACCAGGGCGCGCTGCAAATCCCGCAGCTCGCGGGCGAACTCGATGATCTCGTCGCGCAACCACATGCGCACGTCAAGGGCCACCTGGTCATTGCGCGAGCGCGCCGTGTGAAGCTTCGCGCCGGCGGGGACGCGCTTGGTCAGCTCCGCCTCGATGTTCATGTGGACGTCTTCCAGCTCGGGCTTCCACTTGAACGTTCCCGCTTCGATCTCGGCGGCGATCTGACCCAGACCGCCCTGGATCGCCTTGAGTTCCGCGCGTGTCAGCACGCCGATGCGCTCGAGCATCGCGGCGTGGGCGAGCGAGCCGTGGATGTCATGCCACCACAACCGCCAGTCGAAGGAAATGGACTCGGTGAACCGCGCGACATCCTCGCCGGGGCCGCTGGTAAAACGGCCGCTGCGGGAAGTGGGAGACTGCTTGCTCATAAAACGGGGCGAAGATTGTTGGCCAAGTGCTGGAAAGTCACGCGGGAAACCCGTCTCGACCCGGTAGGGCGAGACTACCTCTCCCTGCGCGTAGCAAGGGGAGAGAACCAACGGCCCGCCAACAGCCGCGCTTTCAGCCCTGGAACCGCCGCGCTCCAAGACGGCAGATTCGTGGGTAGCCACCACGGTCAGAAAACCGCGCATTGGGACCATGAGCCAGCCCGCGAAGACCCAAAGATTAGGGACGGACAAAGATGGGAAACTTCATCTTTGTCCGTCCCTAATCTTTGGGTATCCTTTAGGAGGTTCATGGGGAGGGGTTGCGTGCGTCGGCGTTGGTGGCCGCACCCCTCATCCGGCCTCCGGCCACCTTCTCCCCTCGCTCCGCGAAGGGAGAAGGCTAACGCTTGAAAACAGTTCCTCACTGGCTGCCACCGCCAAAATACTTGCTGCGCTCGCGCCGCTGCGCGGCAGATGGGGTTCGACGGAGTCTCACCCTACCACTCCCGTTAAGGCTTCACCACCAGCTTGCCCAGCCCCTGCCGGCTGCGGAGCTGTTCGAAAGCGTTGCTCACACCGGGCAGCGGGATGAGCTGGTGGATGACCGGTTTGAGACGTCCATCCGCCGCCCATTCGAGCGTCGCGTTCAGGTCGCCACGGTTGCGGCCGTAGCTGCCGATGAGCCGGTGCTGCTTCACGAAGAACGGCCAAAGCTGCATCGGCACCTCGCGACCACCGGTCGCGCCGCAGGTCACCACCGTGCCGCCGCGGGCAAGGCAGTGGAAAACGGATTGGAGCACCACGCCGCCGACATGCTCAATGACCAGGTCCACGCCGCGTTTGTTGGTGAGCTTGCGCACTTCGGCGGGCCAGTCCGACTTCGACGAATCCACGGTGAACTCGGCCCCGAGTTTCAGGCCCAGCTCCCGCTTGACGGGCGAAGAACCCGTCGCAATGACGCGCCCGCCCAGGCCTTTCGCGATTTGAATCGCCGCCGAGCCCACACCGCTGGACGCGCCGATGACCAGCACCCAGTCGCCCGCCCGCACTTCCGCCCGGTCCGTAAGCATGTGCATGGCCGTGCTGCCGGCCAGCGTGAGCGCGGCGGAGGCCTCATAGCTCACGCCCTCCGGCAACGCCACCAGGCAGCGCGCCGGTACCATGACCTTCTCCGCGAACCCGCCGTCGCACTGGATGCCCAGCAGCTTGCCGTTGAGACAAATCGAGTCCTCGCCCCGCAGGCAGAACTCGCACGTACCGCAAAAGAGGTTGGATTGCACCGCCACGCGGTCACCCACGCGCCATTGATCCACATCCGCACCGAGCGCGACAATTTCGCCCGCCGCCTCACTGCCACCGATGCGCGGCAGCGCGACTGGCGTGGGCAGGTCGCCCTGCTCGAACCACAGGTCGAGATGGTTCACCCCGCACGCGCGCACGCGCACGATGACTTCATCGGCGGCGGGCACGGGGTCGGAGACTTCGCCGAACTTGAACTGTCCCGGCGAGCCGTGGGCAAGGAGCTGTACGGCTTTCATGTAGCCACCATTGAAGCGCGTCTTCCGTCTGCGATTCAAGCGCGGAAAGCGCCGGCGCGTTACTTCTTCTTCGTCTGGAAGGTCTTGAGGTGGCCGGTGCTGGGCACGGTGACGGTGTAGCTCTCGCCGGTGCGGTTCACGATGACCTTGAGATGGTTGGCGGCGCAGTCCTCGCCCTTGTCGCCGGCATTGGCAATCAGGTCCTTGGCGGTGTTGGTGTCCGGCTCAGGACGGACGTTTTCGTGGAGCTGGTAGATGGCGGCGATGCTCTTGGTGCCGCGCAGGGCTTCGACGGCCTTGGGCATGGTGCCCTTGCGCGGACCGTTGTTCATGATGGCGACGGTGGGTTCGATGGAATGGAGCAGCAACGGGTTGTTGCTCACGTCGAGGCCGTGGTGGTTGACCTGATAGATGTCCACCTTGCCGACAACGTTGAAGGGCAGGACGAGGGCCTGCTCGGTGCGGAGCGTGGCGTCGCCGCCGTCGAAGAAGCGGAAGCTGCCGTATTGCAGGAGCAGGACAACGGAATTGGCGTTGTCGGATTTGTCCTCGGGCAGTTGCTCGAGCT